>CAYHNU010000013.1:0-15520 GCA_964358085.1 uncultured Gammaproteobacteria bacterium
GCTCCCCAGCTTCACGCTCTATCCCCCGCCAGCCGGCGGGGCGACTTCTACATCCGCCTCGTCATCGATCTCCCCGCCCACCTCTCCCACCGCCAAAAACAATTATTAGAGGAATTTGACAAAAACTAGAGGTTTAAACAACAATCGCTGGCTCAACACTTCCAATAAGCGTATAAGTTCCATCTTCTTTGCCACCTGGACCGACATCATATAATCTAAACTCAGTTTTGGAAAGTCCTCCCCCTACCTCAAACACTTGCCTTACAATACCCGAATGACCAGTATCCTTAAAATTAATGACAGAACCCATGGGGACCACAAGTATTTTAGCGTCTCCGTCAGGCTTAGAAGGATCTAGACCACGCAATTGAACTCCGCCCCTATTGGGGATTACCTCAAGAGACCATTGAAGTCCTTCTGTCTCTTTAACAGCAGCGCTAGCAACTTCGGCCATAAAATTAATTATAACAAATAAAAATTGAGAGACAACTTAAATGTTCTCCTAGCAGAATTGAATCAAACCTGCTAAAATTGCGCCAGTTATGGCCAAAGTTTTGCAAGCTAGAACCGAATTCGCCTCCGCCTTAAATCAGGTGGCGCATGAGCGCAACTTGGATCCGGAAGTGGTTTTGGATACTATCAAGCAAGCCATTGTCGCCGCTTTTCGAAAAGACCACCCCGACCAGTACGACGAGGCCAAAACCTATGATTCCGATCTCGATGCCCAGACCGGTGAACACCGGGTCTTTGTGCTCGATGGCAAGAAAAGAGTGGATATTACACCTCCGGGTTTTGGCCGTATTGCCGCTCAAACTGCCAAACAAGTCATCCTGCAAAAAATCCGTGAGGCCGAAAAATCTGCCACCGTTGCCGAATACGAAAAACGCTTAGGCTCCCTGGTCAATGGTATGATCCTGCGTTTTGTGGGTAACGAAATCATTGTGGATATCGGCAAAACCGAAGCCATCATGCCGTCCTCCGAACAGGTCTATTCCGAAGATTATCACATCAACCAGAGAATGACTTTTTACCTGGACAGCATCCGCGACTCCCTGCGCGGCCGGGAAGTAGTTGTCTCCCGGGCTAACACTGGTCTCATCAAGGAATTGTTCAAAAGAGAAGTTCCCGAGGTTAATTCCGGTGCAGTCGAGATTAAAGTCATTGCCCGCGATCCCGGATCCCGGACCAAAATTGCTGTTTATTCTCACCAATCCGGTGTGGATCCGGTAGGTTCCTGTGTGGGTCAAAAAGGCGTCCGGGTTCAGGCGGTTATAGGCGAGCTCAATGGAGAAAAATTAGATATTGTTCAGTTTAGTGAAGAGACAGAGAAATTTATTGCCTCTGCCCTATCTCCCGCTACGGGTTTAACCGTTAAGGTCAATGCAAAGAAAGCCGAAGCTGTTGTCACCGCCCCCGCCGACCAACTGTCTCTGGCCATCGGCCGCGAGGGCCAAAACGCCAAACTGGCCGGTAAACTCACCGGCTATCACATCGACATCAAAGGAGAAAAAGGCACCAGCGAAAAAAAAGAAGAGCCCTCAACTTCCACTGACCAAACCACAAACTCAAATGACCAGTAATATGTCCCGCATTTGATTTTTTGAATTTGGAATTTGGGATTTGTTTAGGGTTTAGAAATTAGGAATTAGAAATTATGTTACAAAATAGACCACCCATAGTTGTCATCTTGGGCCATGTAGACCATGGCAAAACTTCTCTTCTTGATGCCATTAGAAAAACCGACGTTGCCGCCCGTGAAATCGGCGGTATAACTCAAAGCACCTACGCATTTCAGACAAACGGCATCACTTTCATCGATACGCCGGGACACGCTGCGTTCTCTCAAATGCGCGCTCGTGGGGGGAAAATTGCCGATCTGGCCATTCTGGTTGTTTCCGCAATTGATGGAGTCATGCCCCAGACCCAGGAATCCATAGCTGCCGTCAAGTCTGCCGGCATTCCCATGATTGTGGCCATTAACAAAATGGATCTCCCCGGCGCCTCTGCAGACATCGTTAAATCCCAGCTAGTCGAAAATGAAGTGTTAGTCGAAGGTTTCGGAGGAGACGTGCCGGTTGTGCCCGTGTCCGCCAAAACTGGCACCGGACTGCCTGAACTTTTGGAGATGATAAATTTGGTTTCTAGCCTTCAACCTCCAATTTCCGATCCATCCGGTTCTCTTGAGGCAGTGGTTTTAGAGTCTCACTTGGATACCCGCCGTGGCCCTTTAGCTACCTGCATCGTCAAAAACGGCACTCTAAAAACTGGTCAGGAATTATTTTTAGACAAATTGGTCGGCAAAGCCAAAGCTCTGTCTATTGATCCCGCTCTGCCCTCTACCCCCGTCGAAATTCTCGGTCTCACCTCTGTCATCCCTGTGGGGTCCGTTTTAAGTTCTACCATCACTAAAATATCACCCCCTTTAGTTCCCCCTCTTAATTTAAGAGGGGGAAACCCGAAGGGAGAGGGTGATACTGTAAGGCTTATCCTCAAGGCCGACACTCTCGGTTCCCTCGAAGCTATCCTGGCCTCCTTGCCTGTTGAAATCGAAGTTGTTTTCTCTGGCACAGGGGACATCACCGAGTCAGACGTCTCAATGGCCCAGTCCATCAACGCTCATCTAGTAGGTTTCGGTGTCAAAATTCCCGGGAGCGTCGCCAAACTAGCCGAAACTGAGAAAATTACCATCCGCAATTTTAAAATTATTTACGAGTTGTTGGACGCCGTTGGGAAATTGATCCATTCTCCAGGGACAGAAGTTATTACCGGTCGGGCCCAAGTTCTGGCCGAGTTTAAAATAGACAACTTACGAGTAGCCGGTTGTAAATGTACAGAAGGGGAAATATTCAAGACCGATTCGGTTCGGGTTGGCGACAAGCTCACCAAAATAAAGTCCCTCAAAATCGGCAAAAACGAAGTCGAAAAAATTAAAACAGGTCAGGAATTCGGGGTCGTTTTTTCTCCCCCAGTTGACTTCAAGGTTGGCGATACTATAATTGCCGTCACAATCCATGGCGCCAGTTGATACCAATCAATTTAAGGGCCTGCTGGACTCTGCTCATTCGGTAGTCATCCTCCTTCCCAAAAATCCGGAACTGGACGCCGTGGCCGCCGCCCTCTCCCTCAAACTCTCCTTGGATCAATTCGGTAAATCCGCCTCCGTGTCCTGTGCCGACCCCATGACGGTAGAGTTTCACCGTCTGGTTGGAGCGGATACGGTTATTTCTAATTTCGGCAGCCGCAATCTGGTTATTACTTTTCCCGGTCAAACAGAAATTGTAGATAAAGTCAGTTATCATCTGGACGATCGGGGCGAACTAAATCTAGTTATCACTCCCAAGCCCAACACTCCGGGCATTGACCACCGTAAATTGAATTTCATTTCAGGAGGCGCTCAAGCCGATTTGATCATACTGGTTGCGGGTGCAGAAACTCCGGAAGTTTTTGCCCAGACTAAACAATTTTTCATCAGCGGTTCCGAAGAAGTGGCTCGTCTTCTCGAAACCCTTAAACTTCCTGTTTCTAATGACGCCGCTTCCAACCTCTTGGCTGGAATAGAAAAATCTACTTCCAATTTTACGGCCAACGTTACTGCCGACACTTTTGAAATAGCCGCCGCTCTCATGCGCCACGGTGCTCGCCGCCACGACGTCTACACCCCCCCCGTCTCTACTATGAACTCTGAACCAACTAACCCTGAACCATCCCCGGATTGGTACTCCCCCAAAGTCTTTTCCGGAACTACCGTTTCATGATTTGTGTTATAATATTGGCAGTAAGAGACATTAACGGGAGTTTGTTTCGCAATTAGGAACTCACTTTCGCCCTATCTCTTCCTATTTATTTTTTAGAAATTAGAAATTAGAGCTTAGAAATTAACGATAATATGGCACTCGATCCAAAATCAAAAGTAGACGTCATCAAGAAATTTGCCCAGGGCAAAGGGGATACCGGTTCTCCCGAAGTTCAGGCCGCCCTTCTGACTGAAAAAATCAGCAAACTCACTGAACATTTGCAGGCCCACAAAAAAGATGAGCATTCCCGCCGCGGCCTCTTGTCCATGGTCAACAAACGCCGCAGATTATTATTCTACTTACAAAAGAAGGACATTAAAAGATATAATGACCTCTCCAAGAAATTGGGTTTATCTAAATGAAATTAGTCAGTAAAACTTTAGAAATAGCCGGTCGGACTTTAAGTTTTGAATTCGGTAAATTGGCTCAGCAGGCCACTTCTGCCGTGGTTGCCCGTTATGGTGATTCTACGGTTTTCGCCTCTGTGGTTATGGGCCGCGAGGATCTGACCAAAGATTACTTTCCCCTGTCTGTCGAATATCAGGAACGCCTCTACGCCGGCGGCCGCATTAAGGGTTCCCGCTGGGTCAAGCGCGAGAGGAACACCGACGAAGAAACTTTATCTGCCCGTCTGATAGACAGATCCATCCGTCCCCTGTTCCCCAAAGATTTCAAAAACGAAGTCCAGATTGTTGTCATGGTCTTGTCCACTGATACCGAAAACGACACCGACGTTTTGGCCATCAACGCTGTTTCCGCCGCTCTCGCCGCTTCACCCATTCCCTGGAGTGGCCCCGTGGCCGCTGTCCGCATTGGATTAGAAGAAGGCAAATTAGTCGTTAATCCCAAAAACGGCAACCGCGACGGAGTGACTTTGGATTTAGTGGTTTCTAGTTCCAAAGACCTGGTACCCATGATCGAAGCGGGAGCCATCCAAGTTCCCGAAGACCAAATATTTGCCGCCATTGAGGTAGCTGTGACCGAGAACAAGAAGATCATTTCCACCATTAACGAGCTAGTCTCTGAAGTAGGCAAAGACAAAATCCAGATCAAAAAAGCCGAAATAGACTCTGAGGTTCGATTGCAGGTCGAAAAAATTCTGGAAAAACAAATCGATGAGTTTGTCACCAACTTCAGCTTGCAGGAAGGTGGAGGAGCGCTCGAAGGTTTACGGGAAAGTGTTGCTTCCCAATTTGATTCCAAAAGTAAAAACGACGTTTATGCAATTATTGAAGACATGCTTTACAAAACCATCCGTAAAAATATTTTAGAGGGTCAAAAGCGGCCCGATGGCCGGAAACTGGATGAAATCCGCCCCCTGTCCATTGAAGTCGGTGTTTTGCCTCGGGTTCACGGCTCCGCTATTTTCCAGCGTGGCCAAACTCAAGCTCTGACAATCACTACTCTGGGAGCTCCGTCACTAGGCCAAACCCTGGAAACCGCTGAAGGCGAAACCATCCGCCGCTACATGCATCATTACAATTTTCCCCCCTTCTCCACCGGCGAAACCGGCCGGGTTGGCGCCCCCAAACGCCGGGAAATCGGTCACGGGGCTTTGGCCGAACGGGCTTTGGCTCCGGTAATTCCTTCAGAAGAAGAATTCCCCTATGCCATCCGGGTGGTTTCGGAAATTATGTCTTCCAATGGCTCTACTTCCATGGCCAGTACTTGCGGCTCCACCATGTCTCTTATGGACGCTGGAGTTCCCATCAAGGCCCCGGTAGCCGGCATTTCAATAGGGAAGGTTGACGACGTGCTTTTGACAGACATTATTGGTATTGAAGATCACTACACAGACATGGATTTTAAGGTCGCCGGGACAAAAGATGGCATTACTGCCATCCAACTGGATACCAAAATTGATGGTCTGACTCTGGAAATTATTAAAGAAACATTGGCCCGGGCCAAAACTGCCAGGATGCAAATTCTGGAAGCCATGCTTAAAGTTCTTCCCGAACCCCGAAAACAATTGTCTCAATACGCTCCCAAAATTCATGTAGTCACCATCCCTGTGGACAAAATAGGCGAGCTCATTGGCCCGGGCGGCAAAGTCATCAAAAAACTCATGGCCGACTACAATGTCGCCATCGACGTCAACGACAACGGTTCGGTTTTTGTTTCCGGCACCGACGCTGACGGTGTTAACAATGCCATTGGTTGGATTGGGTCTCTGGGACAGGAAGCCAAACCTGGAGAAATTTATGAAGGCACCGTGGCTCGCATTCAGCCCTTTGGTGCTTTTGTCAACATTTTGCCCGGTAAAGACGGCCTGGTTCACGTCTCTCAAATGGGCCAGGGTTTTGTCTCCGACCCCAATCAGATAGTTCACGAAGGCGATAAAGTCCGGGTCTGGGTTATTGAAATTGACCCCCAAAACCGTATCAGCCTTTCCATGCTTTTTGATGAAGCTGGCCAGCCACTGGTCAAAGCCCGCGACCCCCGCCCTTCACCTCGCCATAGCTTTAGCGAAGGCGGGCGCAGGGACGACCGTGGCCCTTTCCGCGCTCCCCAACGCCGCCGCTTTTAATACATACTTCTTGACATACATTAATACATAAGATATTATATAAGTGTGAACATTCTTCCTACCTTAGTTTCCGCCTCCGATTTACAACGGGGTTCGGCCCGCATTCTTAATCTTGCCGAATCTAGCGATCAACCGGTGGTGGTCATCCGCAACAACAAACCCAAAGTAGCCATGTGGGGTGTTCAGAAATTGCAAAAGATAATAGATCACATCCAAGAACTAGAAGAAAAATATTTGCTTCAAGTTATTAAAGAAGGAGACGAAGAGTTTAGACTGGGCAAAACCCGCACTACTACCGATTTTTCCGAGTTTTTAGATGATTAAGAAGTTTCATTACACCTCCAGGTTTAATAGAAAGTTAAGAGAGTTTTCTAAGGCTAGCAGATCGGAAATAGTAAAAGAGCTCAATTCGTTCATGCAAGATTCAGGAGAACCCAGCTTCCGGCTTCACCAATTAGGAGGGCATTTAAAAAATCATTATTCCATTTCTCTCGAATCCGACGTCCGTGTCATTCTTCGCTTTCTCAAAGCCGACCGCTCAGAAATCCTGCTCTACGACATTGGATCCCATGAGATATACTTGAACTAATGGATAACAAATTAAAGTCTGCCATACTGCCCGATGATCTGCGCGCCAGAGCCGAAGAAATCCTGACTCGCGGGACCAATCCCGAACAAGCCGCTCACTACATAGATTGGATTACTTCTCTTCCCTGGGACAAAACTACCAAAGATATTCTGGATTTAGGTCACGCCAAGCAAATTCTCGATCAACATCATTACGGATTAGAAGATTTGAAGCAACGCATTTTAGAATATCTCTCCGTTCTTATTTTAAATCAACAAAAAAGCACCATTTATCACGCCCCGATTTTGTTGTTAGTGGGTCTGGTGGGTACCGGTAAAACAACTCTGGCCAAAAGCATCGCTGAATCTATGGGTAGAAAATTTGTGCGCATTCCATTTGGTGGCATGGGATCAGCTCTCGATCTACGTGGCCAGTCCCGGGCTTACCCCGATGCCGAACCCGGCCAGATTATTAAAAACTTGCGTCGGGCCCAAGCCAAAAACCCGGTGATTTTACTGGACGAAATCGACCGTGTGGCCGATTCTGCCCGCTCCGAAATAATGGGCGTTTTAGTCGAACTGCTCGATCCCGAACAAAACGCCGGTTTTACCGATCACTACATCGATTATCCTTTCGATCTCTCCCAAGTCCTGTTCATTGCCACTTGCAACAACACCACCAATATTTCTACCGCCGTTATGGACCGCCTGGAGCCTCTGACCATGCCTTCCTACAATGACGAGGAAAAAATCAAAATCGCCCGCGATTATGTTCTGCCTACCGAAATCAAAAACGCCTCACTTCCGGAAAATGCCCTCAAAATTGATGATGCTGTCTGGCCCCAAATTGTCCGCCCCCTGGGCTTCGACGCTGGCATCAGAACTCTCGAGCGCACCATCCAAGGCGTCGTCCGCAAAACCGCCAAACTCATAGTTGAAGGCAAGGGCAAGGAATTTTACATTACAGCCGATAATCTCAAACAATTCCTGCCCACGTACTAATGAGTCAAATAATTTTGGACAAAGTAAAACAATTCGAAAAATTGATCGGCGAATTTCCCGAATTTAGATATATCGGTGATCCAATTTTGCGCACTCCCACTCAAGTCGTGGATATTAAAGAAGGCATAGAGATAGGCAAAAAACTCGGGGAGGTACTAGTTAGATATAGAAAATTTGTTGGCTATGGTAGGGGACTTGCAGCTCCCCAAATTGGTATTCAAAAATCTGTTTTCGTCACTTACCTAGACGACCAAATTCAAACATATATTAATCCTAAAATAGATAATTTATCGGACGAGAAAAACTATTGTCGAGAATTATGTCTGAGTTGTGAATTTTTGTGGGGCGACGTTAAAAGGGCATCCAAAATAACTTTGCATTGGACCGACGAAAACGGAAAAATTCAGGAAAAAGAGGCCGCCGGAGTCTTGGCCAGATTACTTCAACATGAACATGACCACCTGCGGGGAGTTTGTAATTTAGACGTGGCCGAGCGCGGGTCAATAGAGTTTGTTACTAGTGATCCGTTACAGGAAAAACTTAGAAGTGCTTGATGTGAAGAAGATATTGAATTCGAACTGGTTTAAAAGGACTTATTTAGCAATTTCCCTAGCTTTGCTGGGGATTGGGTTATATTCAGTATTTGACCCCGAACCGTTTCTAAAGTTCGGATACTCTGGAATTTTTGTCTTTAACGCCCTCGGCGGCGTGGGGACATTTCTTATTCCCGCTCTTTCTTCAAAAATGAATATTTGGATTTTAGCTTTAGCAACAGCCCTGGGTATGGGGATAAATGACAGCATCTCCTGGTTAGTCGGTCGTGGTGGATCGGAAGCGGTATACAAAGTTAAATGGGCAGATAAGGCAGAGCGATTTTTAGATAAATACGGGTGGAAATCGTTGTTTGTATTATCTGCGATTCCCTTGCCATACGATGCGATTGGGCTGGTATCAGGATACTTAGGTATGGACTATTTGAAGTTTTTCGTACCCACAGTGTTTGGAAAATTTATTAGAATGCTTTTAATAGGGTTTGGTTATCAATGGCTAATCAATTTATGATCATATCTTATGTTTATAAAAAATTTGTAACTCCTCCAAACCTGCAAAAACATTTGTTGCTGGTAACACATGTTGCTATGTACATAGCACAAAATTTCAAAGGCCAAAATATAGATATAAATAAACTCAGAGTGGCCGCATTGCTACACGATTTGGCAAACATTGTGAAGTTTGACTTCGTAAAACACCCGGAATTTTTAGGAGAGGAACGACAGAACATAAATTATTGGATCGATCAGCAAAAACAGGTTATTGATCACTATGGTGTCGATGACCATTCAGCTACTAATAAAATGCTTAATGAAGTTGGAGTTTCAGACGAAATAAAAAACATAATTTTGTCCAAGGCTTTTGGAAACGCCACAGAAGTAAACAACTCACAAAGTTGGGAAGCAAAAATTTTACTTTACTCAGATTTGCGAGTTGGTCCATTTGGAATACTTTCTTTAAAAGAAAGAATCGATGATATTGTTTCCCGGTTAGAAAAGTATCGCAATCGTCCAGATTTACCAAATCTTATATCTGCGTGCCAAAACATAGAAAAACAGATAGTGGAAACCACAGGAATAGATATAAGCAAGCTATCTGAATCAGATTTAGCGATTAGTGACGACTCATTATTAAACACTCCAATATGACCACCGACGAAAAGAAAATTGAGCTGGAGAAGATTGCCGGGGAAATCAACAATTTTAAGGGTTTAGATATTGCCAAAAATGCCACCCATGCCGTACCCGGAGAAGGCAATCCCGACGCCGAAATTATGTTTATCGGTGAAGCCCCGGGTCAAGTGGAGGACTCTACCGGTAGACCGTTTGTAGGCCAATCCGGCCAGCTCATGCGCAAAACTTTACTCGAGACCACTGGGATCGAGCCGGAAGATGTCTTTATTACAAATATTGTTAAATTCCGTCCTCCGGACAACCGTGATCCGTTTGATAATGAAATTACCGCTTGTGCCGATTGGTTAGACCGCCAAATCAAAATTATCTCCCCCAAAATTATTGTCACCCTGGGCCGTTTCAGTATGGCCAAATTTATTCCCGGCGTAACTATATCCCAAATCCATGGCGTTGCCCGCTACTATCAACTATCAACTCTGAACTATCAACTAATTATATTTCCTATGTATCACCCCGCCGCCGCTCTCCGCGGCACCACCATGATGAACGCTTTCAAGGAAGACTTTGTTAAATTAAAAAATCTGCTGGCGCCTCAAGTAAAAATAGAGGATAATGCAAGCAACCATGACCAACTTGGACTTTTCTAAAAACACCCAATCCAATCCTCCTTTACGGATTATCTCTTTAGGCGGTTTTGGGACCGTTACGGCCAATATGTTTGTCTACGAACTGCAAGACGATATTTTACTCATTGACTGTGGGATAGGTTTTCCAACCAAGGAGATGCTGGGAGTAGATATATTAATTCCCGATTTCAGCTATCTCAAAGATAAAATTCACAAAGTTAAAGGCCTAATCCTCACACACGGCCACGAAGATCACATTGGAGCCTTGCCTTATATTTTGCCCCAGATTCCCAATGTCCCCGTGTATGCCAGTAAATTTCCCGCCCACTTAGTTATGGCGAAACTGGCTGAGTATCAAAATATGCCCAAGACAATCAAAGTGCTGGAACCAGGAACACTTCTCCAGTTGGGTAAATTTTCAATTACTTCGGTACGGATCTCCCATTCTATTCCAGACTCCACCAATTTGATCATTCAAACTCCTGTAGGAACCATTTATCACGGCAGTGATTTCAAAATTGACTTTACTCCATTAGACGGAGTCTTGCCTGAATTGGGCAAAATAGCCGATGCCGGAAACAAGGGAATCCACTTACTATTGTCAGACAGTTTAGGGAGTGACAAACCTGGGTTTACTAATTCAGAAAAAAGTCTAAACGACATGTTTGAGCGCGAAATAACCCACTGTGACGGTAAGTTTATTATGACCACTATCAGCAGCAGCATTAGCAGGTTGAGCCAAGTAATTGGCACGGCAACCAAACTAGGCCGGCGGGTAGCAATTTCTGGCCGGTCGATGGAACGTAATATCAAAGTCGCTTTGGAGTTAGGTTATCTAAAAGTGCCCGACGGAGTATTTGTAAATTTAAAAGAAGTCCGGAAAATGCCCGCCAAAAGTGTGTGCATTCTAATGGCAGGATCAGGCGGACAAGTTGAATCTGCCTTGGGCAGGTTAGCGTTGGGAGAGCACCGTGATGTGGAAATTAAACCAGGCGACAAAATTCTTTTTTCTTCATCTATTATTCCCGGGACTGAATCCGCAGTAGAAGCCTTAATAGATATGCTGTTTGAGCGGGGAGCTAACGTCGTCCGCCCCGGGTCCGTCGATGACCAGCATGTTTCCGGACATCCGTGCCAACAGGAACTTTTACTCATGATGAATTTGACAAAACCAAAATATTTGCTGCCTATGGGTGGCAGTTACAGGCATATGGTTCTCTATTCACAACTAGCCCAGTCAATGGGCTACTCGGCGGACAAAATTTTATTGCCTAAATATAATCAGACGATTGAAGTCTACCCGGATACAGTCAAAGTAGGGTCGACTTTAGAAATCCACAAAGTCATGGTAGATGGCTTAGGAGTAGGAGATGTAGGTGAAACAGTTTTGCGGGACCGCCAAATGTTAGCTAAAGAAGGCATGGTCGTAGTCGTAGTAGAAGCCAAACAGCTTGATTTGAGCCAAACCGAAAACGTAGAAATTATCAGTAGGGGATTTGTATTTGCTAAACAAAATACCAGCCTTCTTACCCAGGCAGGCGATTTAATCAAAAAAGAATTGTCCAAACGTGCCGGTAGATTAAATCACGAACATCAGGTGCGTGAGATAGTCATAGAAACTTTAGAAAGATATTTTTTCGAAAAGACTGGCCGCCGCCCCATGATTCTTCCGGTCGTCGTTGAGGTATAATAACTTCATGCCCAGAACACGCGCTTTCTTTGGCCGCAAGACTTCATTCAAAGTCAAGCTAAAAAAGTCTGTCATTTATTCCATTACCGCCATCCTTTTGTTTGCCATTGCTGGTCTCATCTGGCTGTCTTTCACCAAACAGGGCCCTCTCCTCACTACTCTCTACTCACTACTCACAACCCAATTCGGTATCCTCACCACTTTCTTTTTACCCTTCCCTTTTATCGTCGGCGGCCTGATGCTGACAAAAATTAGATCTTCCCTGGCCGAACCCCATGTTTTTATCGGCAGCTTTGTAGTTTTGGCTGCCCTGGCCGGATTATCTCGCGGAGGTCAATTAGGCAGTCAGCTTTGGCAGGGGAGCAGCGCCTTTTTATCTCCCATCGGGGCAGGTCTGTTTTTAATAGCCGGTCTGTCCATCGGCGTTATCATCATGCTCAACATTCCTTTCGAGGATGCCCTAGCCTTTTTTGTTAAAACTTTTTCCAAAATAAAAACAATCTTTTCCAAGTTCAGAAAAATTTCGGAAGGTCCTACTCAAAGAGTCATCAAATTTTCCGGCATGGCTTCCTCCCCACCCCCTCCCCAACAGAAGCTTCCTCTTCCCTCCTCTCCAACCTCCGTCTCGGGTTTCCGTCCTTCTCTGCCACCTTCCGCTTCTGACTCTCCCTGGCATTTTCCCCCCATGTCCCTTCTGTCTGAAAATATTTCCGGCAAAGCCGACCGGGGAGATACCAAAACCAACGCCGATACCATAGAGAAGACCCTGGATGCATTCGGTATTACTGCCAAAGTCTCCGAGATTAATTATGGTCCGGCCGTCACCCAGTACGCCCTGGAAGTCGCCATTGGCACCAAACTTTCTAAAATTTCTGCTCTGTCTAACGATTTGGCCTTGGCTCTGGCCGCTCCCACCGGCCAAATCCGTATCGAAGCTCCCATCCCCGGCCGCTCCCTTGTGGGCATAGAGCTTCCCAACCGCTCTCCTGAATTTGTGTCTTTGCGAAAAATGCTAGAGTCGGATCCCATGAAACATCACAAAAGTAAACTGGCGGTGGCTCTGGGGCTGGACGTCTCCGGCAACCCCATCGTGGCTGATATATCCAAAATGCCTCACGTTCTCATTGCCGGCGCCACTGGCTCGGGTAAATCGGTGTGCATCAACGCTTTTATTGGCTCTCTGCTTTTCCGGACCTCTCCCAGTGAAGTCAATCTGATCATGGTTGACCCCAAACGCGTAGAACTGACTAATTATAACGGCATTCCCCACCTGCTCTCTCCGGTTATCGTCGAACCGGCCAAAGTTCTTTCGGCCCTCAAATGGTCCACCGCCGAAATGGACCGCCGCTACAAACTTTTTGCTGAAGTCGGCGCCAGAAACATCGACGCCTACAACGAGCTATCCGGTTTCCAGGCTTTGCCTTACATTATCATTATTATCGACGAACTGGCGGACATCATGCTCTATGCCCAGGTGGAAGTAGAGGACGCTATTACTCGCATTGCCCAAATGGCCCGGGCCACCGGCATCCACTTAGTTCTTGCCACCCAGCGCCCGTCGGTGGACATTATTACTGGCCTCATCAAAGCCAACATTCCCACCCGTATTGCCTTTGCCGTTTCCTCCATGATTGATTCCAAAGTCATCATCGATCAGCCTGGGGCCGAAAAACTTCTGGGACGCGGAGACATGCTCTACATTCCCCCGGATCAGGCCAAGCCCACCCGTATTCAGGGTGCCTTTGTTTCCGATCGGGAAATACACCAGCTCATTGAGTTTTTGAAAAAGCAGGGAGTAGCCCCTCATTACACCGAAGAGGTAACCACCATGCCGGTGGGTTCAAAGGGCCGCGGCGGAAGTAGCTTCATCTCTCCCAACGGCGAGGACCGGGATCAATTGTTTGAAGATGCCGTCCGCCTGATTCTTTCGGCCAACAACGCCTCCGCTTCGTTTTTACAACGCAAATTGAGTATCGGTTACGCCCGAGCAGCCAGGATTTTGGACGAGCTCCAGCAGGCTGGTATCATCGGCCAGGCAGACGGGGCCAAACCCCGGGAAATTCTTATTAAAAGCCTGGATCAATTAGGAAATGAAAACAGTCGGCCAAATTATCCAGAGCGCCCGTAACGCCCAGAAACTCGACCTCAAGGACGTTTCCCGTATCACTCGCATCCGGACCCGCTTTCTGGAGGCCGTCGAAGCCGATGATTATAGCCAGTTGCCGTCTGGGGCCGTGGCCCGTGGTTTTATCAGAAACTACAGCGAATTTTTAGGTCTAAATCCTCTGGTCACACTGGCCACTTTTCGTCGGGATTTTGTAGAAAATGAAGCTGGCCAAATAGTCCCCCGGGGCATGGTCAAGCCGGTTAGCGAAGTCAGCTTTTGGACTCCCCGCACTACCATAATTGCCGCTATCGCCCTCATTTTTACTCTCTTTGGGGTATATCTAATTTCTCAATTTCGGGTCCTCACCGGTCCGCCTCCTCTGCGCTTGATTGCCCCTATCGAAAACCTTGAAACCACCGAAGCCACAGTCGAAGTCGTGGGTATCACCAGCCCGGAAGCCACTATTTCAATTAACGGTGACCTAGTAGCTCTGGAAAAAGGCGGCCGCTTTTTTCTCCGCTTGCCTTTAATCGCCGGAGACAATATTATTTCTGTAATTGCCACCTCCAAGTCGGGTAAAACGGCAAGTCAAATCCGCACTATAATTAAAAAATGACCAATCTCGCTCAATTCTTACTCGTCGTTGTCATTGTCACCTTGACCATTCTTCTGGTCTTCGTGGCTATTGAAACCGTCCTTCTTCTGCGCGACATCCGCACCGCGGTCAAACAATTCAAAGGCAAATCTCCCAAAGAACTCTCCACCCATCTCCGCCACTTCTTCCACCGTGGTGGTACGCCTCTCAAACCGTCTTGACAAACACCATTTTATGTACTAACATTGTTAGTACAATGCAACTCCAAACAATATTCCAAGCTGGCAATAGCGATGTTGTGGCTCTTCCGAGGGAATTAGGCTTCAAAAAAGGAGACAAAGTTATTTTGGAAAAGGTTTCTGATAATGAGAACCTTGTTACTATCAAAAAAGTGTCCGCCAAAAAAACAAAAAATTCAACCTCCGATGTGGAATTTAAAAAGTGGTTAGATAACGTATTGGTTGAAGATGCCGAAATCCTTGACGAATTGGCAAACCGTTAGCATTGACCAAGTTTACGAAATACACAAAAGTATTGTAAAAAGAGCCGGTACCGTAGCCTCCGTACGCGATTTCGCCTTGCTTCATTCGGCAGTAGAGCGGCCCAAAGCCACCTACATGGGCCGGGATTTATATCCGACAGTTTTTCTTAAAGCGGCCGCCTTGCTCCAGTCTTTGTGCCTTAACCATCCGTTTACGGATGTAAACAAAAGAACGGCCTGGATTACCACTAAACGATTTTTGAAAGTTAACAATTATCTCCTATTGGCGAATCGCACGCAAGCCGCCGATTTTATGGTTTACGTTGACAATTCCAAACCTGAACTAAAAGAAATCTCCTCCTGGCTCAAATCCCATTCCCATTTTTTATAATTTCTGATTTGGCGGACACATATCGGATGTTTCGGCAATCATACATCGGGGTGTA
>CAYHNU010000014.1:0-15213 GCA_964358085.1 uncultured Gammaproteobacteria bacterium
TTACCTTACAGTTTTTTCTAAACATGGAGATTGAACGGTATAGTTTGGTAACCGGGGAATCGGTGTTTGCGGGGTGGGCCAGGAAATGGGGCCCCGCAGCTGCGGGGTGGTTTATAGTATCGACGATAATTCCCTGGATTTGGCCGGGGATAATCGCCGCGGCGGCAGTAGCGGCGGCTACTGCGGCGGGAGTTGAATATTCTAAATGGTGGGGGATAGGGATGCTCGTTGCGTTGGGGGGAATTTATAGTATAGGCAGGGTGGTTTATCGGACTCAGGAGTGGGTGCAAAAGGCCATAATTCTGGCAGGAGTGCCGCTGGTGGTGGGTTTAACTGTGTGGTTGGCGGGTAGAGCGGATTGGATAGCTTTGGCGGCGGGGGTAATAAATGTTGGTCGGCTGCCGGAGGGAATTCCTCTGGCCACTTTTTTGGCGGCTTTGGTATATTCGGGGGCGGGGGGAAACCTAAATTTAGCTCAAAGTTTGTATGTCAAAGAGAAGGGGTATGGGATGGGTAAATATTCCGGACATATTACGAATATTTTGGCAAGGCGGGAGGAGGAAGTGAAACTCACCGGGGAAGTATTTGCTCAAACAAGCGAGAATATTGGTAGATTTAAGACGTGGTGGAAGCGGATTAATTTGGAACACGGGATGGTTTTTTGGGCTACGGGGGTGGTGACAATGTTGCTGCTCATGCTTTTGGCTTACGCTACGGTGCATGGGCATCCGGAAGTAGGTTCCAGCATTAAGTTTGTGCTGTTGGAATCACAGGCGGTGGGGAGTCTGGGGGTGGCCTTCTTGGTGGTAGTGGCTTTGATGCTTTTTGGAACGCAGTTTGCGGTATATGGGAGCAATGCCCGGATGGCCACAGAAAATTTGGCTCTCTTGATTCCTAAATCAAAAACCCACCATATTTCCCGTTATTTTTACGGGTTTTTGTGGTTGCAGATATTGGCAGGGATGGTGGTTTTGTCTTTGGGATTTATTGAGCCCTTGGCTTTGGTAATAACGGGGGCAGTTTTAAACGCAGTTGCAATGTGCGTATATTCATTCTTAATTTTGGGGTTGAACCTCTCTTTGCCCAAAGCTTTGCGGCCGGTGTGGTGGAGAGTGGGAATTGTAGGGCTGGCGGGATTACTGTACGGGGGTTTTACGGTTTTTACGATTTGGAATATCTGATTGATCAGAACTATTTATTTATTTTAACGGTCGTGTAGAAAACGTAAAAGTGGGGAGTGAAGGATATCATTTGTGAGGGTGGGGAGGGAGGAGGGATTGGAGGCGGGAGAGACGGGCGAAGGCGCCGCGGGAAATTTTGGGATTGTGGCGAGCAAATAATTTGAGCCATTGAGCAGGGGGTACGAATTTGGCGAATTTATTGTGGGTGAAAGTGTAGGCGACGAAGTCTTGATAGGCTGATTTGTTGGCAATTAAAGAGCGGGGAGTGAAGCGCAGGAGAACACTATCGACAGCCGGGGTGGGAGAAAAATCGGTTCTGGCAAAACGGTGAATGACCCGGATATCCCAGAAAGGATAATACAAAATTGCGGCTAAGGTGTTGGCTGTGGGCTGGATCATGAATTTGGCTGCTGCCTCGGTTTGCATAATGAGATAGCAGTCTTGGGGAGGATTTGGGGCTAGAAGGAGTTTGCGGACGATGGCGCCGGTGATGGAGAAGGGGATGTTGGCAAAAACTTTGTATGGTGTTTGGGGAAGGGAGTAGGTGAGAAAATCCTGGGGATTTGGTGTCAGTTTGGGATCCTTTTCTATGGATATGACGTGAGGGGTAATTTGCAGAAGCTCGCGGGTAATGATGCCCGTGCCGGAGCCGATTTCTAAAACGGTGTCAGAAGGGGAAACGGAAGAGCCTCGGACGAGCTTAGAAACCAGCTCCCGGTTTGCAAAGCAAACCGCGTTGGGTATATATCCAAAAACTCTTCGCTTCGCGGGCGAGTTTGTTGGCAATAGATGAGACTGACGTACTTTGTACATGCAGCCTCCTGATGACAGTAATCATAACGAAGCCATTTTACCACCTTGAGTTAACGGAAGGTATGGGATTTTGAAGATGGCCGGAGGCAAGACCGATAATATTGTCTACCCAGATCTGTTTGTTGGCAGCGAGAGATTCCTGGGTGTACCATCCAAACCTCTTAAACAACAAGGCGTTTGGGAGTCGGGATAGCGGTGGAGAGAGTATTTCGGCTGATGAAGTAGTGGGGGATCGAGATTCAGAGTACGAGTTACGCCAAAATCATGGCCGGGCTGTTTGATGGATTGTGGGAGCGCGCCCAGCCGATTGATAGTTTCGGGTAAGAATGTTGGAGCTTTGGCAAAAAGTTGCGGGCAGGCTATAATGGGCAATCTACCTTATGTTAACTCAGCTAAAACCTTGCTTTTCAACTGCCGAACAAAAACTTATATCCAGTTTGGATTCCCCGGGGAAAATTCAAAGCTTCATAGATAGGGAGATTGAATATGATCCTGACCGTGAAGATAGAAGCGTTAAAGAGGTTGTGACAGACCGGAAAGCCGAGTGTTATAACGGAGCTCTCTTTGCAACGCTGTGTTTGTTGAATCAAGGTGTCAAAGCATCGATTCTGGAAATTTTGGCCAGAAAGGATGAAGAACATATTCTGTGCGTCTATGAGGATCATGGAAAATTTGGCGCAATTGCCCAGAGTAAGTTTTTGGGTCTTAAAAACAGAAATCCAATGTATGACACGATCAGAGATCTGGTGGTAAGTTATAAGGAGTTTTACTTCGCGTTTGATGGCCGATTTTCCTTGGATTCTTACACTAATCCAATTTCTCTCGGGAAATACGACATGAAGTGGGTTTATGATTCGATGACAGTAGTGAGGATGGCCAGGGATTTATGTCAAAGTAAACATTTTTTAGTAACTAAAGGCAGTGGTGATTCCGCCTATTACGTTTCCGGCGAAAGATATTGGCGAGAAGTTTTAGTAATTCCGGAGGGAACTAAAATCCCTAAAAAATATCTTTCTGCAAAACCTAAGAATAGATGGTAGCCTTTGCCCTGGATGCGATAGTCCTGAGCGAACGGAGTGAGTCGAAGGAGAAAACGTTCGAACCTTTTACGCACAAATTTAGGCAAAACTGTGTAAAATACATACATGGCAATTAAATATATTCTCCATGGTGGATATGCCGGTCATACTAATAGTCAAAATGATGAATTTTATAAAGAAATTCTAAAGGATACTCCAGACAAGCTTAAAGTACTGTTGGTTTATTTTGCCAAGGAAGATGACAGAATTACTGTCAATAAGGAAGAAGACGTTGCCCATTTTGAAAATAATATGGGAAACAAAGTAATTACCTTTGAGGTGGCGACAGAGAAAGATTTTTCAGAGCAAGTCAGGCAGGCTAACATAATTCACTTACATGGGGGCGCTACGCTTAAGTTGCTAGCAGCTTTAAAAAAACATTCAGACCTAAAGGGATTGTTTGGAGGGAAGGTTGTGGCAGGGGAATCCGCCGGAGCTTATGTCCTCTCAGCCTATTTCTACAGCAAAACTGCAGGTGGACTATTTCCAGGTCTGGGCTTGGTGCCAGCCAAAACAATTTGTCACTACATTGGCGAGAATAAAGAGAAACTTGATGAAGCGCCGAATAACTTTGAGACCTTACTTCTTAAGGATTATGAGTATAAAATATTTAATTTATGAGCCTACTTGATATTATCGACGAACAAGGCAGCATTATTGGTCAGGACTCTAGGGAAAATATCCATAAGAACGGTTTACTTCATAGAGAAATACACGTTTGGTTTTATACACCTAAGGGGGAGATAATTTTCCAACACAGGGCGAAAGATAAGGATACGTTTCCGGATAAGCTGGACGCTACTGTTGGGGGACATGTGGAGATTGGTTCAGACTTTGAAGATACAGCAATTAAAGAGATGGAGGAAGAGACTGGGGTAGTGGTGGGAAAGGATGAATTAAAGCTGGTTAAAACCGTCCGCTCAAACCACGTTGACCCCACGACTGGTAAGAAAAATAATGTCATTCGGAAAGTATTTGCATATAGATTTGTAGGAACCCCCGATGACTTGCGTGTGGAGGACGGGTTAAGTGACGGTTTTGAAGTGTGGCCGATTGAGAAATTGGAGAGAATTACTCCCAAAGATGAGAAGAGGTTCATTCCGAGTTTTCTTAACAAGGAGCATCTCGATATGTACAGGAGTTTTATTTCGCAGAAGTAGCTTAAATATCGAGGCTATAGGTTCGATTCCTGTTACTCGTTGATGTGGTTTGATATGTTTACTAGCTTCGGAAAAACTTGGCAGACTCTATTGGACGTAATTAGGAATGGATGGTTGAAGCTAAATAGTTTTGATTTTGGGATAGAAGGGGCAGGAAGATTACTGAAATCAGGTTTAACTTTTGCCTAAAATCTCAATTATGGTAATATCTGGGCATGTCGGCAGCTTCTGAGTCACACACAAGATCCATGGACGCATTGGGTGGAAGCGATGACGATGAGTTAACGCCAGCACCCACTCCAAAAAACTCGCACATTGATTGGGAGCAGGTTAGAGGGTGTTTAACCTTACCATTACTCGCTATTCCTATATCAATTGCGGTTGTTGAAGTTTTGGGAGAAGTAGTTACAGATTTAGGAAAACGAATGATTAGGTATGTTGGTAGAAAATCTTAAAGCTGAATTGACTCGTAAGTGGTATCACTGGCCCAGATATCCGGGGGAGCAGAAATACTTGGAAGCAATAGCCTATTTGAGGCTACCTTTTACGAAGGAGGATCTTGATTGGAGTGTGATTAGAAGTAGTCAACCAGGGATTACTCGCAAAATTCAATACGAAGTGTCCGAAGGGTGGTGGTACTCTCCAGAAGTTACTGGTCGCCTGCTTAGGCCCGTTAGACACGCTGCTGTGGACTTTCGGTTGCCATATGGTCATCCAGTAGTAGCTCCGTGCGAGGGCATGGCAATAGCTTCCTACTATGGAAACCAGCAATTAGATAAAAATGGTAGGCCAGTAGAGTTTGCCATTGGCTATTTTGTACAGATATTTAATCCTGATCAAAAGAGACTGGTTCAGTTAGGGCATCTGTCAAATGTTGCCGACACAATTCCTTTTAGTATTCCGCAGAAGGTCGGTAGCAGATGGATGCCAACTGGTTATTTGCAGCCTGAGGCCGAAATGACGAATAGTAACAATAATCTACTGGTTCGGGTTAAGGCGGGTGACTTAATGGGGTATGTGGGGTATTCAGGTTTATGTAATGGTCCGGATTACTTTGAAGGTTATGATCGACCGTATGTAACCGATCCAAATGAAATTGGTACTCGTAGTTACCCACATCTTCACATGGATGAATCAAGAAGAGATTATAAAACAGCAGAAAAGAGGTGGCGTAGAGATCCGTATGCTGAATATGGTTTGGCAGATGCTTACCCAACTCATAGTAACAACCTGACTTTGAGAGAAGAAACCTTGTTTTTGACCGACCAGTTAGGCAAACCTAAATTTCCTGGGCTATAAGTCGTTGTGGTCGGGGATAACTCCAAGTTTGGGAATTTGCCCCCGGTAATCAATCCCTGGTCTCTGAGCTTTGTTTGAAATTAGACCCAGCATAGCCGCTGCTTTACTGGTGCTAACACCGATTACTAACTCTGGATCTATATAATATTCACTCAAGGGTGTCTCACTGATGTTTATTTGAGCAGCCAACTTGATACCTTCCACCTTGAGTGCAATCAGCGGGTGGCGAACAAAGAAGAAAAATTCTCTGAACATTATGGCGAATTATATAACCAAGTTGCTCTGATTTCAAATTTCGCACGATCTGAAGCTAATTTGCAGACCCTATTGGACATAATAAGGAATGGGTGGGCAAGTATTAATAGCTGGGATTTTGGGATGGAGGGAGTGGGGAAGCTATTAAGATCAGAGCTAGATTTTTGTTAATGTGGAGGTGATAACATGGATTGCAGGATGAGGTTTACAAATATAAAGGTTACAATTTGAACAGGATTAATTTGTTATAATTACCTTACTTACCAACCAAGTTATTTCAAAAAATGAATAAGCACATAGTAATCATTTACATAGTTTTAGTAGTGTTAGCTATTTTTGTTTTTATTAAACAGGAAGATAATGACGGTTTAAGTAAGCTAGAGAGTAGGATTACAAGAGTGGAGTTCTTTCAGGAAGCCACCAGAATCAGAGACAACGTCGTTGGATTTAAACAGGTAAATGTGTCTTTGGCAAGTAATGTTGAGCGTTCAAAAAGCTGTAATGAGAGCATGGATTTGTTAACGGAATGGTCAGAGGATATTAAAAAACTGGGATTAGACCACACAGATTATATGGGGGCTAATCAAGATGCGAAAAGTTACTTCGATTCTATAAGCAAAATTTATGACAGTATCATCGCCGACTGCAATAAATTAACGAACAAATGACTAGAGGAGCCACCTTTCTTTTACTAAATGTTTCCATTTTCTTACTAGGGTTGTTTTTATCTGTCGGTTATGTTGACGCAAGATCGTATAGATCTTCTTATTCAGATGTTTTTGTAAGGTCGTACATTAGAAAAGATGGTACGTTTGTACAAAGCCACTATCGTTCTAAACCGGATGGAATAATCTCAAATAACTACTCTTGTATTGACAATGGGAGATGTGGGACCACCTATACTTCCAGAAACTACAATACTTACTCATTTAGTCTCCCTTCAACCTACACATACTCTCCTCTCTCAACAACAACAACGCCATCTAGTGTTTCGCCTATATATTCCAAACTAGCAGATATAACACTTCCACCCAATGCTCATTTGAATTACTTTAAGGATGACTGGATTTGTGACGATGAGTACAAAAGAAACTACTCAACCAATCAATGCGACAAAGTCGAAGTTCCCTCAAACGCATATTTGGCTTCTTGGGGTGGTGATTGGTTGTGTAATAAGGGGTATAAGAAGAACTATATAACAAATCAATGCGATAAGGTCGAGATACCTGTTAATGGAGCGTTAGATTATTTTGGGGATGACTTTGCTTGCAATAAAGGATTCAAGAAAAATTATTCCACTAATCAGTGCGATCCGGTTATGGTACCGGAAAACGCCAGCTTAAGTTATTTTGGTGATGATTGGAATTGTAACTACGGTTATAAGAAAAATTACAACACTAGTAAATGCGAAAAGGTGGAAATTCCAACAAATGCCAGTCTGTATAGTTGGGGATCAGACTGGTATTGCAATAAAGGATTTAAAAAGAATTACTCGACAAACCAGTGTGACTCTGTGATAGTCCCCGAAAATGCTAGCCTGGACTATTCTGGCTCGGACTGGACTTGTAGTTATGGCTATAAGAAAAACTACACTACAAGTAAGTGCGATAAAATTGAGGTTCCGGCTAATGCGACGCTTTATAGTTGGGGAAACGATTGGTATTGCAACTCGGGTTACAGAAAGAATTATTCCACTGGACAATGTGAGAAAGTAGAATGTCCAGCTAATTCATACGAGTCATATGGTTACTGCTACTGTAATTCTGGCTACAGAAAGAATTATTCCACTAATCAGTGCGAGAAGGTTGAGTGCCCCCCCAACTCTTATGAATCTTATGGGTACTGTTATTGTAATAGCGGGTATACCAAAAATTACAGTACAGGGAAGTGTGAGTTAGTACCTATATCTACTCCAACACCAACTCCTACTTTAGTTCCTCAAGTAGTTATACCCTCTCCAACCTTCACACCTGCAGTAGAACCAACACTCTCTCCCACACCTACTTCTACGCCTACTCCCATCCCCACTTCTGCTCCAACCCCTGAGACGATTTTGCCTTCACTTTCTCCTACACCCGCACCATCAACCAATCCATAAATATTTTATAGATTAAGCTATGCAACAGTTCTTAGTCCGGTTGTAACACTTTCAAATAATCTGGCCGCTCTTGCGTAGCCAATTGCCAGCTTCCTTTGAAGGAGGGAAGGGGATATATCACCTTTATATTGTCTGGCCAGTTTTTCAGCTTCAAAATAGAGTTCATCTTTGGTGGGGAGTACCTTTTTCTCTAATGTTTTGACCCGTTTTTCCAGTTCTTCTAGCTTTTGGTGTACACTATCCATCTAAAAGAGATATTACTATATGCGACTGGAGGTAGCAATGGTTGTTAGAAAAGTTTGGACGGGGAGGTATCTAATGCTTTAGCAATGCTAGCTATTTTGTCAAAAGATGGATTTCGTTCCCCACGCTCAATTGCTCCCATATAGCTTCTTTCAATACCAGCAGAGTCAGCAAGTGCTTCTTGGCTAATGCTGGACGCCCGCCTGAGTTCACGGATTTTCTTGCCCAATCTTTTTAGATCATGGGGATTTGATAGTGGTCGCTTCCTGGTATCCATAGGCACAATTGTTGATGTTGTGCCTCTGGTAGTCTACGTGATATATTACCCATAATGAAGAGACCTTGGTTAAAAATACTGTTAGCACTAGTTGCAAATTTTATAATTGTTGGTTCAGGTTTTAGTTTGTATGGAAAATTTTGGGTGGGTTTTCTTTATTTGATACCATTTGCATTTCTGCGTGTGTTTCAAGAGCAAATTGGTGCGATTTGGCAAATTGCGGTAATGGTTATATCCTTTGTTCACTTGTGCAAGGTTATTAAAGCTGACCCAAAAAGGAGTGGCTGAGTTTGATTATGAAGGAAGCCGTCAATTTAGAAGAACTTGTTTGGTATAGGTTATTAAAAGTACTAAGAATAGGAGCTTATTTGTTATTGCCCTATTTTATGTATTTAGTGTTCACCAATTATGCGTATGAACTTAAGTGTTTTGGTCTCAGATTTGAAACATGTGAATCAGAATTACGTTTGATTAAAGGGATAGCCTCGATTTTATTAACTTCATTGGTCTATGTATTCATTGTGGAGTTAATTAAACGGGTGGTAGTCTATGTAGTTTTAGGAAAAAGGAATGAGGGTGGGGGAGATAGAAAGGGTATGGGGTAAGAAGGTGGATATACTCTCTGCTACACGAGGTAAAGTTGAGATCCTATTTAGGATGTGACTCAATAGCTCGTCTCTCCATTTCGTCCAGTTCAATGTCTATTGAAGTACGGGGAGCCCTTCGGCCTTCTTCTTTAACTGCTTCGATGAATAACCTCTCTGACACGGCTAGTTTGGGGGCACCATCAACTTGGTTCCACCAATTGTCGACCATTTGATTCCCCATGGCCACAATTTTCTGGACGGCATCGTGGGCATCTTTAAGCTCAAGGTCTGCCTGATGCTTTATCTGAATTGCTTTACTGCTCTGAATTTGTTTGGCAACTTTTGCAAAGGGTGAGTGCTTGGTTAGGTGCCGTGAGAAGTTTCGTTCAGTGATAGTGACGCCATATTGAGATAGAAGGCCAATGCAATCTACATTTCTTTTCCCTTGAGCAATCATGGCGTCGATCTGTTCGCGAAGTGGCCTTCCAGTAGAACCTCTGGCATTACATGTTTTGCACCGAGGATCATAACGGTAACCACCGAGGTTATTCATAGCCCGATTGTATTTCGATAGATAGATTATTTGCAAGTTAGATAGATTCAAGGGAGAAAAGTGGGAAGTTTTATCTAAGAGGTAGTACTCCTAACCATACAACTGATTCAAGAATATGGATAGATATTGTCCTATAGAGTGGGCAAGTTTGACAGAAATTAGCTCTTAACTAGAAGATGGCAACAAACCAATATGGAGAAAAGATTGAGCCAAGATGTTATGGAACTGGTACAGCAAGTCTTTAAGTTAAAGCTCGGGAAAACTTCGACTGAGAAGAAATTGTCCGAAGCCATTTTTAACCTTAGTGGATTCGCTAGAACGTTATTAAAAATGCAGATGGAGAAGTATGGAAATGTTGAAAATTAAAGTTGTTATTCCCACCACGGATTTTCCCAGATTTAGAGTATCTAACCCTCTTACTAACAGAATATCCTATCGGAAAACTATAGGGGGAGCATGGGACCTCCTAGAAAGACGTTTTACTTCCGCTTGCAAGGCTAGCACGGGATATAAAACGTCCGTTCTGGTAAAAGATGGCTTAGGATACGTCAACGAAACTTACGATAGCCCTAACCCCGCGTACTTAGGCTTTACAGCCAGGTGCTTCTTGGAAGAGCTTTTAAAGCCTGGCATGAGAAGAAGGTTGGAGAAGAAATACCCACCTACGGATAAAATATGAACAGTTATAAAACCAAGGACTTATATGAAGCGGCTTTGCTATATGCTGCTGGTATTGGGTTAGTGGGTTTAGATGGAGAGGGGAAACAGATGTGGTTTGTGTTTGGAGATAGAGAGGAAAGTGAACGGTTGGCTAATTCTTATTGGTCAAGGTTAGCAGAGGTGAATGCAAAAGACTATGCCGATGCAATTAGGTCGTTAAAAGACAGGTTGTTTGCTAGGAAGGACAATTATGATAAATGAGCTTTTGACGAAACTTCATGGATTTAATTGTGCCCCGAAGGATAGGTTCAATCTCCTTACTTTTGATGTTTTGAAGACACAGGAGTTTGTTTTATATGAATTTTATGTCACTGTGACTGATTGGGACGCAGGACATAAAGCGTATGGTTATACAAAAGCAACAAACCGAGAGGTTGCCGAAATACTGGGCTGTAACACAAGTACTATTACCAGAACTAGAAACAAATTAATTCAGAAAGGTTGGTTGATTAAGGATCAAGATGGAACGTTAAGAGTAAAAGGCTTTGAGAGGTGGATGAATGATTATTGGAAAAAGATACATGACTCGGGTGCAAGAAAGCATAGGGCATATGCAGACGTACACAATGAAAGTGCGGTTCTGCATAAAAATGAGTTCGGATTAGTATCTTATAAAGAGAAAGTAGGTGGAGATATGGGTTTACCTGATTTGATTAACACAGCAGAGGATTTTGAGAAGGCTTGCATTAAGGTGTTTTGGGAAGGAGATTATGAATCGATGTGTAGAGCATCTTCTTCTAGTTATATAAACGCCGATTGACTTTCAGAACTTATGAAAATATCATTAAAACCAGATGGAGAAAAAATGAAAGCTGTAATGTATGCCAGGGTTTCAAGTCGCGAGCAAGAGCAGGGATATTCGTTGGCGGCACAGGTGAAGCTGATTAAGGATTATGCCCAACGGAGCGGGATAGAAGTAGTTAAAGAGTTTGTGTGTTCAGAGAGTGCAAAAGGGGACGGTAGAAAGGTATTTTCGGAGATGATTGAGTGTCTAAAGAGTAACCTGACAATAGAAGCCGTTTTATGCGAAAAAGTGGATAGGCTTTTAAGGGGAAATCTTAAGGATCGGGTAGAGATAGACGATCTGATAAATAAGTTTGGTAAAAAAGTGATCTTTGTTAAAGATGGCACATCTCTTTCTGTCGATTCCAAATCTACAGAAAAGCTGACTTATGGGATACAGGCTGAATTGGCTCGATTTTATCTGAACAACTTATCGGATGAGGTGAAAAAGGGGTTGACGGAGAAGGCATCAAGAGGTGAATACCCCGGTAGTCCGCCGTTTGGGTATGTACGGAAGGAAGGAAAAGTTCTGGTTCATTCTCAGACTAGTATTGCGACTAAAAAGGCGTTTGAGTGGTTTGCAACCGGGTCTTTTTCGATTCGGCAATTAAGAAATAGATTGGTAGAGGAGGGTTTAGCCAAAAAACTTAATAGTGGGATTTTGGGGAGTAGTGATATTGGGCACATGTTGCGTAACCCGTTTTATTATGGGGAATTCAGGTGGACAGGGAAGCTGTATCCTAGCAAGGGCGATTATGAGTCGCTAATCAGCCGGGATTTGTGGGACAAGGTGCAAGAGGTACTTAATAATCAGAATAAGCCCAGGACTCGCAAGCATAATTTTAACTTCACAATGCTTTTAAAATGTGGGGAGTGTGGTTATAGTGTGACAGCGGAGAAGAAGACCAAGTTTTACCCTAAGACTAATAGGAAAGCGGAATATACTTACTATCACTGCACCCGACCGAAATCTAGCGGCATTAAATGTCACCAGAAGCCGATTACGGAGGGCGAGATGGTAGATCAACTAACGGAAGTAGTGGATAGGGTTTCAATTACGGATGAAGTGGTAGAGATTCTCAAAGATATTTTGAGGCGAAGTACAGTAGAGGAGCATCAATACCACCTAGATGCGGTTACGGCACTTAACGGCCAGTATAAAGGCTTGCAGGAGAAGAAGAAACGACTGCTTGACGGCTATCTTGAGGGGGCGGTCAAAGCTGGGACTTATCAGGTAAAAGACGATGATTTAGAAGGAGAAATAAGGGATGTTGAAGCTAAGCTGCAAAAGCATAAAGAAGGAAACCGGGCTTACTATGAGCAGATTGAGAATTTCGTGGAGTTGTGCTATACGGCTCCTCAGCTATTCAGGCGTTCTAGTACTCGGTTAAAACGGGAACTTTTGCGGTATGTTGTCTCGGACCTCTACTTGATAGACAGAAAAGTGCGATGTACCTATAAATTCCCCTTCTCGGAACTTCTCAAAACTAAAGAAAATGGAAACTGGCAGGGATGCCAGGATTCGAACCTGGCCCCGCGGCTGCGGGGTTGGAGACTGTGTGCAAAGCAGGGGCACCAGGACTCGGACCTGGAAGAAGGGTTTTGGAGACCCTCATGATACCATTTCATCATGCCCCTTCTTTGCACACTTCTTTCAAAGATTCCTTGATTCGTAATTTTAATTTAATTTTAGCCTTTCCGCCACCTTTGAGATATCTTTCTCTATTTCTAGCATCAATTTCACTAAAATATGCTTCATAATAAACCAGCTTGAGTGGACGGCGGTTTTTGGTTGATATCACTTTGCCATCGTCATGTTATTGGATTCTTGTTCGCAGATTTGAACTGAATCCGGTATAAATATTTCGATCTTTTTCGCTCCATAAAATGTAAACGTAGTACATTTTGGTTTTGGACCCCGCAACTGCGGGGCTACCGCTGAACTACACCCCTAAGCTGAAGTAATTTTAACAGATTTGGGTATTGACGGATGAGTGGGAGAATCTTTAGGATGAAAAGGTGAAGGTGGGATTTGTGAGCTTTCGGATTGCGGGGACGGATGGAGTGAGCTTAGAGGCGGAAAGATGGAGGACGATCTTGAGGCGGATGGGGCATGAAGTGACCTTTGTGGCAGGAGAACTGGACAGAAGCGGCTTGTTAATTCCGGAACTGCATTTTTCCCATCCAGACGTGTATCGGGTGCACCAAATGGTGGTGGATAATAATGTTAACTACAAAAAGATCGAAAAAGAGATTTTTGCCATGGCAGGGGTGATTGAAGGGAAGTTGAGAGAGCAGTTTCGCCGATTTAAATTTGAGAAGCTGGTGGTGGCGAACGTGTTTTCTTTACCCATACACTTTCCTTTGGCTGTGGCCTTGGAGCGGGTGATTACGGAGTATCGGATACCCACTGTGTCCAGGAATCATGATTTTTGGTGGGAACGGCCGCGATATTTGAAATCTCACTGCTTTGAATTTTTTAAGCGGTGGTTTCCTCCCGCTAATTCTTTAATTACGCACGTGACCATAAACAGTTTGGCACAGAAGGAACTTAAATCCAGACAAGGACTGGAGTCGACGGTGGTCTGGGACAGTTTTGATTTTGCCGGTCGGGCAAACGGGCTTGACGAATATTCCATGCATTTTAGAGAGGATTTTGGTCTGGGGGAGAAGGACATTATTTTTTTACAGGCGACCAGGATCGTGCAGCGCAAGCAGATTGAGCTGGCTGTGGAATTGGTAAGGAAACTAGGTGATCCTCGGGCGGTGCTGGTACTGGCGGGGCGTGACGGGGACGAAAGCGGGGATTATCTACAAAAAATTAAGAGACTGGCTAAAAAGGCCGGAATCAGACATAAATTCATTGGAAAGCGGGTAAACGGGACCAGAAAAATAAAAGAGGGGAAAAGGGTATACACGTTGTGGGATTGTTTTGCTAATTGTGATTGGGTAACTTATCCGTCGGAGGCGGAGGGTTTTGGTAACCAATTCGTGGAAGCCGTGTATTTCAAGAAGCCGATAGTGGTGAACAGATACCCGGTATATAGGGCGGATATTGAGCCGTTGGGGTTTGAAACAGTGGCTATAAATGGGGAAATCGCTCGGGCGGCGGTGGATAAAACACGGAGGTGGATGACCGACGCGGCGGGAACGAGAAAAATTGTGGAGAAAAATTTCGCACTGGGAGTCAAATACTTTGCGTTTGAAGTGGTGGAAAAGAAATTGCAGAAATTGGGGTTTTAGAGACTATTTTAACTTGCTAGTTTCTTTGTGCTCCGTGTGCTTGCGACACCGTCTGCAATATTTTGATATAGTTAGTTTGTCCGGAGTATTGACCTTGTTTCTGGTCATGACGTAGTTCTGTGTCTTGCAGACCGGGCAAACAAAAGCAAAAAGTTGGCGATTTCCTTTGGCCATAGTGTGGAGATTTTAACTAAAAAAACGCTCCCGCACAAGGAGGAAGCGTTTTTTGAGCTCAAAATTACTGAGCGGGAACATTTGGGGTTGGGGCAGAAACGGCGTCGTTGACAACCGCTTGGGCCGCGCCGGCGTCGACTACGGGAGCGGGAGCGGCAACTATTTCTGCTGGTCCGCAATCCTCACATACCCAGATCTCACCCTGTTGGGTCATGACTTTTTGGCAATTTTTACATTTTATTGGTTCGTTCAAGATAATCACCTCACTCTCTAATTAGAGTATAGCATGAGCCTGGGGGGAGAATCGGACTCCCGACTTCAAACTTACCAAGTTTGCGTTCTGCCACTGAACTACCCAGGCGGGTTATAACCCCGAGGAAGTCGAGGGGTGCCAGGAGTAGGATTTGAACCTACGTAGCCGTAAGGCGCCAGATTTACAGTCTGGTGTGATTGACCGCTCCACCATCCTGGCAACAGACCAATTTTACATTAAATTCTGGTATTGTGAGAATTATTTACTGTTTCCGCTCTTGAGGGACTTTTTGAACTCTTTGACGGCTTCGCCTAAACCTTTGATAAATTCAGGGATCTTTTTGCCGCCGAAAAGAACTACCAGGATTAAGGCAATGATAATGATTTCAGGAGTACCGAGATTGCTCATGGAACTATGATTCACCTCCTTCGTTTTTTACAAAGTCGAACATGATTGTAGAATAGATGAATTGTTCGAGGGATGCAAGTGTGGTGG
>CAYHNU010000015.1:0-14558 GCA_964358085.1 uncultured Gammaproteobacteria bacterium
CAGCTACCAAGTCTAATTCCGAAATTTTCTGCGGCCGGTACTTCAAATACAACGTCTGCGACATCATCCATTAGTTATACCTGTTCATTTTCACAAATCAACTGTATAAATTATTAGCTCAAACTTATCTCTTATAAAAGACTTCTCTGCCCGAAACACAAAATTTTCTTCCATCTTCTATTTGAACCCTAAATTGCCAACCAGCAACTTTTCCTCCGACGCTAGTTACCGCACCCCCCGCCCACTCTCCTCTAGGTAATACCTGATAACCATTCTCCCTAAGGGGTGCGACTACCGTCAACATTGGAGTGTCCAAAAGAATCCGGTCAAATCCTGTCGAACCTACCACCACTCCCCATGGGTTCTTACCCTCAAGCAACTTTCCTCCCGCACACGGCTGACCTTCTGGCACAACTGGTTTCATAGCTTCAACGGCTAACCCATGCCCAAACCACAGCAAACCCAAACTTCCCGCTATTAAAAGAGCTTTCTGCCACGGTCTCATCTCATTCATTGAGGTCACTCTATCATAAATAACCTATAGTTACAAGATTATTCATTATGTATCCCTATCCGTACAATCTTGTCACGATCGTGAATGTTTTGTACCAATCACAAATCAAACCATTCCCGTAAATCATGGTCGTTATCAATTTTTTCCGCCGTCACCAACTTTACTGCATGCGGAGTTTTCAGAATTTCCCGTAGAAATTTAATTTGCTCTTCTAAAGGATATGGGTATACCCACACGCTTTTTTGCATCAATTTCAATCCTAATTTCACCAACCATCGCCGCAATTCATCCCTTTTATGTCTCACTGTTTCGTCCACATCAAATATCACCAGTCTCCATTTTCCATCCCATTGTGCGGGTTTAATTAGATTTAATTCCTCCAAGCGGTATTTAATAACCTCTGTTTTCCCTTTATCTGTTATTCTTACTTCTTGCCCGTCGCCCGTATCTCTCACTTCCACTTTCCCCTTTCTTAACAATCTATCTACACCATCTTTGACCGACGACTCCAAATACTGTTTGGCGTATTCTTCATCAAAAAACATTGGCCGGTGCGCCCAAAGTCTCCTAACAGTTTCTCTTTTGGAGGGAATCAGCATCCAATCGGTCTCATTATCCAAAATATTCAAAATCGTTTTGACTGTCGCCCTTATTTTTCTTCCTGTCCTGGCCTTCATTGGTACATTTTATTCACGATCGTGACAACATTGCAACAATTGATTATTCAAAGCTAATAATATAAACCATATCTAACTCTAAAAAAAGATCTTAACCAAAAATCAATATTCTTATTTACTCCTGTTTTTACATCTTTCATATCGTCATAGCCAAGAGGGTCAGAGGCATCTTTAAACTGGACCACTCTATACTGAACATCTGCTATTTTTGGATTCATCTCTCGGTCTACTAAAACATTTGTATGCTGAAAATCAAACATAGCTAATCCTCTATCCATCACAAGATTCACAGCATTTCTTAATTTCCAAAAAAAATTAGCCTTCAAGACTTTACCGGGTCTATGAAATGGGTTAAAATCGTGGCTCGATAGACTATACTTGTCTGGGGAAAATAAAAATTTGTTAAATTCCTCAGCACCGCCAACATATTCCATAGCTAGACCCACCACTTCCCCCCCGGGAGACAATACTTTACCCATGGGATTTATAAAAACATCAGGAGCGAGATAATGAGCCAAAAGTAGCCCCGTATAATCTTCTTTCATACTTTCTTCAACTCTACCGTCAATTCTTAACCAATTTTTGTAAAACTTAACAGCCACTGGCCTACCGCTCTCGTCCAATTTGTATACATTACCAAAAGCATTCATAACCGGATCATTCAATTTAGCCATATGTTTTTTACCTCCACCTAATTTAAACTCTGGTATATTCAAACTGTCATACCAAACTTGCCTTATTTCTCTTCGTTCAGAAAAAGCCTGTTCCAAGCCTGGTGTATCCCCAATGTCCGTCTCATTTTTAACCTCGTCCATAAGCTTTATTTTACACTATCTTTCCTTCTCGATATTCAAATTTGTCAAACACATTCAACTTTAACCATACGTAAAACCTTAAAGCTCCTTCTTTACCCAAATACGGCAAGTAAAGATGACACATCTTTTCTTTCCCAAATAAATAAGCTTCTGCCCCCACAGCTACAAATTCGTTAAAATTTACGCTCCCATACTTTAAATTAGCAGGCCAACCTAATGAATCAGCAATTGAAAATATCTTACTAAGTTTGGCTTCATCGCCAATCCCCAATAACACCCCCAACCCTGCCAGATCAAGGTTGTCGTCACCCACCACCTTGTGAGTTAATTCATGGCACATCATCGATTTGGTCCAAGTCCGACCAAACCCCAAAAGAGGAAAGTCTACTCGTCCTACCACCACCGAATCATCCTCACCACCACACATACAAAACGCTGCTGTTCCCCCTCTCGCATTTTGATTCAAATTTGGACTTTTTCTCAGCATAACAAATTTAACCTTCTGACCGTCCCTGCCAAGTTTGTACATCTTTGGGGGTAAATTCATTAGATTTTCGGCTAATACAACCAATTCCGGCGCCTGCCATTCTACAACTTCAGCCTTGGCTCCTTCATTACTATTTTCATAACTGCCAACATTAACCGTACCCTGTTTTGCGGGATCTATTATATTTACACAAAACTTATTCTCAATCCCCACTTTCAACCTTCTTGTATCTTCCTCACTTATTCCCAAAGTAGACGTCTCCGTTTTATTCCAAAAATCTTCTGTCAACGATCCTGATTCTCTTGGAAATACCCCCAAATTAACAATAGCTGAATCAATCCCTAGATAAGCAAACAGCGCAGTGAGGCCAGCCTGACCCGATAATTTTAAAAAATCCCTTCTACTCATTTTTCCTCGCGGCTTCGTCTCTGCTACTGTATCCTTATCCATAATATAATCTAGTTTATCAAATTTGAATCGGCATAAGTTGCCAAAAGCAATTGCAACTTCTTCTTGGTGGGATATTTTTCTTGAGTTTCTTTGATAAATTTTCGGATATATAAAGTGTCGTCTAAAAATAAAAGTTTATCTAGATATTCCATTAATTTTGGGTAAAAATTTGAAGTAACCATTTTTTGAGCTTCTTTTTCCAAGAGGGATCGGTAAATCATCACTCCCGCCCGTTTGTCCAAGATCACCAGTTTCTTGGCATAGTCTACTACAGAAATTTGCCCGGGCCAAAATTCTACTTTCCCCAATATTTCCGCCGCCTCCACATACCTTTTGAGCATCATCAGCAGATCCACCCTCTCCCAATCGTTCAGAGATCTTTTTAGTAAATTTTGACTATATTCACCCCACTCTGCGTGCCAGTTGTTTTGGATATAAATTTCTTTTAGTTTGCCTAACGCTTCACGGTCCAAATGATCCCGGCATTCTTCCTGATAATATTGGATTAACTTGTCAGTTTCTCCGGATTTTTCCAGTGCGGAAATCAAAAGTATATCCAATCTAAAATCATGTCTCCGGGGCCAGCTCACCAAAATTGCTTCTTTAAATTTTTCTTTCTCTACATAAAATTCAACCAATTGTCTGCATATCTCGGTGTCTTGTAAATAATATTTATTGGCCAAAGTCTCAAATCGAGTGGCGTCGTGACTTTTTAAATATTCACTCCAAAAGACTAGAGCGTGTTTAGGATCAAATGAAAATCTTTTGTTATTACCCGTCGTTGCTTTCTCTATTTCCAATCCCAAGGCGTTGGTAATCATAGGATTTTCCACTTCTTCAAAAATAAGTCTGACGATGTCCGAACCCAGATCAAATTCATAACCTTGAGAAGTATATTTATAAAACACCTCCAAATCAGACACGGACTTACTGTCTTCCAAAAAATGAACCGATTTGGAGACAATTTCCAAAATTGTTTCTTGCAAAACTCCATCAGAATCATCAAAGTGCGTCAATTCTTCATCCAGCCAAGAAGCAGTTTTTAATAATTCATTAGAAGTTTCTGGAGAGTCTTGAAGATCGTTCACTTTACTAGACACAAATTCAAGAATCCGCTGTTGTTGATCCACTCCGGCCCAATAATTACCCCAATATCTATCCAGTGTGTTCAACATCTTTTTTATTTTTTGTTTTAACTCATTAGGTTCTAGAATTTCATTAGATTGGACGGGGGGGTTTTTATTTACTATTTTGGAATTGTTCTTTTTTGTTGGAAGCGGCTTGGCAATCCTTCCATTTACTTTAGTCAGCATCGTGGCTACCAAGTGTTTACATAGACGATCTCGTTCATGTGCAGGGCAAGTGCAATTATAGTCAAGAGTGGTTAAGTCAATTTTGGTCTTATAATCTTGTGATCCTGAAACCACCGCGGTAATCAAATCTTCGGATTCCTGAAAATCTCTCACCCGACCTTGATGATAATAATCCCATCCCCGGTCATAATATTCAGGTGTCGTCTGGCTCTGGATAAATTCATCCGTAATCTTCATGATTACGATTTTACTCCTATTCTCACCTTAATTGGTACAATTAGCTCACGATCGTGACAACATTGCAACAATATTTTCGTGGTATATTAAAAATTTAGGATTATTTGTTACCGACCAGCTTACTCACCGTTCCATGAACCAAATCTATCGGTCCCTGAACCAAATTGGGAAGAGCTTTGAGAAAAGACTCAGCAACTTTAAAAGTAGGTATCCCGAGAGGAAATCTTCTATTCATATCAAGAATGCATGAACTAATGGAAGTTATTTTATCATTTATGACTTTCTCATCTGCAACATTTTCGGCCTTAAAAACCTTACAATATTCATTTTCTTCTTGTAGCCATGCATATGTCAAAAACTCGCTTCCAGGATCGCATATTCCACCTTCAAGAAAATATTGGACATTTGTCGCCCGCCAAAGATCTAATTTTTTAAACCTTAAATCCCTACGCATTCTAGCAGCTTCATCCCGATCTTCCTTTTTGAAAGAGGCCGCAAGTCTTGCGTAATCTTCCCTGTGCTCAGATGAAACTGCATCATCAATTTCGGTCTCCAACTCATTTCGCTCCTTCATCGCAAGGCCTCCTACTAAAGAGTAGTGTTCACTCATTCGCTCCTTCGAAATATTAAAACCCCTAGACTCTGCATCTGCCATACCCTCATTAAACTCTCTCTCTCTCTACAAAAATCAAGTGCCAAAATTGGCGCCATTATTCATGATTCAGTCCCAACAAGTGCAAACAACCGTGCAGTCGTCCAACTTTTGTCGCAAGTATATCTCACTAAACTAAATTCTTTACCTGGCTAGCCAAAAATGTAGAAATTTTCGCCGAGGTGGTCGGATCCCGCACAAATTGAACATTAAAATCTCCCAAATCCCTGGTGTAAGTCAGTTGCGACAAAAACCTTCTCTGGTCGAACTCTTCTTTAAATCTTAACTTGGCCTCTTTCGTCATCTGATCCAAAGTTACAATCCGTTCTTTGAGAAGAAAATAAATATCCACATAATCCCGCCAAGTTCCTCTTCGCCCAATTGTATTTGCTTTATTACTAGCTAAATCCCGCAAGTCAAATAACGACAGACTATCAGTCTTTACCAATTTATAAAGGGGGGCATAAGGATGACTCACTACCGTCAATTTTAAACCACCACGAGATAAAATAGTCAACTGATGATTGTCGTCTATAGGGACTCTTTCAATCTCACTCATCAATTCATAGGCATTTTTTCGAGTGGCGCGAGAAATTGTTTCCGGTACGAATAGGTCGAAATCTTCTGAAATCCTATGCCCTATCTGCATAGCGATAGCCGTTCCCCCTGCCAAAACACAGCTGTTTTGGGACAACACTCCCAACTTCTCCCACAACTTTTTTTGGGGGTTATCCAATACGTCTAGGAATAGTTTGGTCATATTTGTAATCTGGGGCTGTTTTAGAACTCAACCCCAATAAAAATTGGCGCACAAAGTTTAAATTCGCTGGGGTATATACTTTTTGAGGTTTTTTCAAGAAAACCTGACGAATACGCTCTCTACCATACTTTTTAAACAGCCATTTCAGATTCTCCAAACTACCTAAACTCAACACCTGATTTACAATGTACCCCTCATCGCGTGTTAAATCCAAATTTTCAGTCTTTACGCTCCACAAAACCGCCTGTAATCTTTTGGGTACCATAACGTCATTATGCCACTTTTTTAGTCGTGGTGTACCCCCAACAAATGCAAACAGCCGTGTTCGGCCAGTAATTCCATATCTTTCTCGCGGTCACAAATCACAATATCCCCCAAACGGGTCACCCCGTCCGGATAGCTCGTGTCCCGGTCTAGTGGGAACGACAGCACATCGTGTGGCTTCCCGTCCCACAGCTTCTTCATCTCCTCCTCGCTTGCTGAAAATACATTTATTTCATAGTCCCCCACCACTCCATGCTCACGGACGATTCTTTCCAGCTGAAAATTAGTCAATTTTTTCATGCACCAACTTCGCCACTAAACTCCCGTCCGCTCTGCCTTTAAACACCGGCGCTACTATTCGCATGGCTTGCCCAAAATCCTTAATATCTTGATTACTTAGTATCTTAGTCACTTCATCTCTTACTTCTTCTTCGCTCATCATTTTTGGCATGTACGCCTGCAATATCTCCAGCTCCTGTTTTTCCTTGGCTACCGACTCACTCCGCCCCGCCTTTCCAAACGACTCTATCGCCTCCCGCCTCTTTTTGGCCTCATTTTGTACCACAACCACTACATCCTCATCAGTCAGATCTCTCTGCACGTCAATCTGCTTATAACCCAGTGCACTGATCAGCATCCGTAGCACCGACACCTTCAGGGCATCTCCTAATTTCATGGCCGATGTTAAATCGGCCTTAATACGATCGGCGTTTGACATATCGGTTAGCCCTCCGCTCTTTGGCTTTTTCTTGTTTAACCAGCGAAGGCTTTTTGTAAAATTCCCGTTTTTTCAGTTCCAGCAACACCTCATCTGCCAGCACTTTCTTACGAAAGTCAGAGATCAGTTTGTCGTCGGATTGGCCGGGTTTTCTGCGTACAACTGTAGGCATAAATTATTTCACCCCTCCCTTCAAATGATAATGCAGGTGGGCCACCACTCTGTAGCTACCTCCATTCATAAACGCTTGATAATAAGTCATGTGCAATTTTTCGGCCAGTCTCTCCGCCGTCTGCATCAATTTTCCCGCTAATTCCGCCCCTGCTTCTGATGTATTTTCCACATGTTTTTTGGGCACTACCAATATATGAATTGGCGCATCGCGGTTAATATCGTCAAAAGCTATAATCTCTTCGTCTTCGTATAGCTTTTTGTTGGATATCTCCCCCGCCACAATCTTACAAAAAACACAGTCCTGCATATCCCCTATTATACCAATATAATATCATCATGTCCCCCGTTAAAACACTCTCCACTCCCCATGGAAACATTACCCTACCCATCTTTATGCCTGTCGGCACCGCAGCCTCGGTTAAATCCCTTTCCCGGGAAGATTTAGAAAGCATCGGCGCCAGCATAATTTTGGCCAACAACTATCATTTGTATCTCCGGCCCGGTTCAAAAAATGTTAAGAAACTTGGCGGCATTCATAAATTCATGAATTGGCCCCACCCCGTCCTCACCGACTCCGGCGGTTTTCAGGTCCATAGTTTGCACCCCAAAATTTCCGACGAAGGAGTTGAATTTACTTCCCACCTCGACGGCGCCAAACATTTCTTTACTCCCGAACTGGCCACTCAATCTCAAATAGATATCGGCGCCGATATTATTATGGCTTTTGACCACTGCGTTCCTCCAAATGCCTCTCATTCCTACGCCCGCGCCGCCATCACCCGCACCCACCAGTGGTTGCTGCGCTGCATTAAGACTATGAACCATGAACCAACTAACCAATCACTATTCGGCATAATCCAAGGAGGAGAATATCCCGACCTACTGCGAGAATCTGCCAAATTCATAGTTGACCAGGACCTTCCTGGAGTAGCCATTGGCGGGGCAGTTATCGGTTCCGACCCGCACCAAACAGCCGATACTATTGCTGCCATCCGCGACCTTCTTCCCAAAAATAAACCCCTCTATGCCATGGGGGTTGGTGTCCGACCTTCCGACTTGCTAAACGTCATCCGGGCTGGTGCCGATATGTTCGATTGCGTGGCCCCCACCCGTTTAGCCCGGACAGGTCTCCTCTATAATCACGGATCCAAAAATGAACGCATAGATATCAGCCAATCAAAATACAAATTAGACCAAAATCCCATCGATAATTGCTGCGACTGCCCCACTTGTAAAACTTACTCCCGCGCTTATTTGCATCATCTCTTTAAGTGCAAGGAACTTCTTTTCTATCGCCTAGCCAGTATGCATAATCTTCGAGTAATGCTCAAAACAGCCAACCCCGGTTTACCCCTCAACAAAAAGTACTCATTTTGCTGATATTACAAGCCCTCAGCCGAATTCTGCAGTTCTACGAAGTCCGCCGCCCCTCCGTCATCTTCCGTCGCCATCAGTTCTTTATTCAAATCTTCTCCTGTTGTTACCGGAGTGTTAACCGTTGGAGTTTTTCTTCCTACCTTCATCCAAACCAAAACTGCCACTAAAACCAAAACTGCTAATATCGCCAGTGTTTTTTTCATGGCGTCGGTGTACTTACAGGTTTAACACTTTTAATCGCATCAGACACCGCTTTCCGCGCTGGAACAATTTTCCCTTCATGTAAGTTGCGCAAATCCGTCATTAACGCTTTCATCGCCTCCCCCACGTTAATCTTTAATTTATCTTCAGTAGAAATAGTTATCACATACGTCTTACCCGCTTGAGCCGCCACCGTGCTTCTGGCATCGGTCACCGCCGCCCCTGCTGCCGTCGTATCCCCACCTCTGGCTTTAACTTTAACCAGTATCTCGCCCATTTTATCCAGATGTCTCGTCATCGCATCCGTTCTTCGTTTGTTTATCTCTGCTATTTTGGCATCTGCCCGTTCCACAATCTTCCTCTTCTGTTCATCCCTAACAGTCTGCATCTTCTGACGAAACAATTCTCTTTTCGCTCCAGGAGCCACATCCTTAGCCATCACCGAACCGGTCATCACCATTCCCGTTAAAATCAACACTGCTACTCTCCTCATTTTGTCACTTCAGTCTAGCAAGTTTTAATAACTTGTCAACCCATCCCATCCTCCATACATCCTGTAGCGAAATAAGAGCCAACAGTCCCAGCAAAAGCGCCATCCCCCAAGTATTAATTTTTTGTTCCAATTCCACCGCCAATCTTTTTCGCCTGACCCATTCCAGCCATATAAAAAACATCCGCCCTCCGTCTAGAGCCGGAATCGGCAGCACATTAAACACCGCCAGATTCACCGACAGTATCGCCACCAGCTCTACAAGCGGCCAAACTCCACCACGAACCACTACATCGGTCAACTGATAAATACCCACCGGCCCGGCCACTCCTTCCGGGGCCTTTCCCGCGGCCAAACTTCTCCCAATCTCCCGTAATCCGTCCACCACTCTGGTCATCCACATTCCTGTTGTCCGCACCCCCGCCACCACGGCATTTACTGAACACCGAATACTGAATACCGAACATTTCTCTACTGTAATGTACGGATAATCCGCTATTCCCACTCCCACCGGCCCCTGTCCCTCTGGTGGATTCTCTCGAGGCGTTACTCTCACCGCTAGATCAGTATAACTGTCCTGGGTAATACCCTCCAAAAGTTGCGTTCCTTTACCCCGCCGCACTGTTAAATTCACTTCCACCCCAGCCCATGACCGCATCAATTTACCAAACTCATTACCATCTTTTATCCCTTTATTCTCTATCCTTATCACCCTATCTTCAATTTTTAGCCCCGCCTTCTCGGCAGGACTATCGTTTTCTATCTTCAAAATAGTTACCTGATTTTCCAAAGTCTGCGGCACCCCCAAAACCGCGTACAAGGCTACAAATCCCACCACAGCCAAGACAATGTTCATAATCACCCCGGCCGCGACAACCATCATCCGTTGTTTCCGGCCCCTACTCCAAAAATCTTTTCCTTTTCCCTTTACCTCAGTCTCTTCTCCATACAGCCTCACAAACCCTCCAAACAACAATGGATAAATAGAATAAAGTGTTTCTCCTCTTTTAATTTGAAATATGTGCCGGGTAAACGGTAAACCAAAAGCAAACTCCTCAACTTTTATCCCCAGTATTCTCGCCGCAGCAAAATGCCCCAATTCGTGAATAAGGACCAGTATCGACAACACCCCTAAAAAAATCACAAACGTCATTATCACTGAAGTCTATCAAAGTCTAGTCCTTCTCGCCATCGCAATTCCCCAAGGAATAGCTGCTACCAGCAAAATCAAACAGTCAGCTCCCTCGCCAATCAACAAACGCGATCCTCCCGCTGTTGCTATTGTCAGAACCACAAATGCCACAAACTTCACCACGTCCTTTCTAGTTTTCTTATTTTCTTGTTCTCTCAAATATGTCGTGTTTAATTCCATAACTTAAATTATACTACAACCCTATAGTAAGCATACTTGACATTCGCCATAATAGTGCAAAAATATCACTGTGGCGATTCCAGATTATGAGACCAGACCTCTCAAAATAAAGACAGAGTGGATTCTAGCCGGCCTCGAACTTGCAACGGCAGGACTAGTTGCAGTCGGCTTAATCTATCTAGGCCAAGACATTCCTATCCTTCCTCGAATCAGCCTTGGGATACTCGCTGTTGTTCCAGGTTTTGTCCAGGCAGTAGAAGCCACTTATGATTCTATTAGAAACGTCTTCGACGAGTACTGCGATCCCTCCAGATAATTCAAACTTGCATTAGTTCCGCCTCTTTGGCCTTTCCGATTTTCTCGATTTCTTCCATCATTTGATCCGTAATTTTTTGCAGCTCCTCTTCCGTCCTACGGCGGTCGTCCTCCGGCAAACTGCCATCTTCAAATTGTCTCTTCACCTCTGTCATCAGTTCGTGCCGGGTCTGCCGCACCTTCACCCGCCCATCTTCCAGTTTTACATGCAGCATTTTTACGTATTCCAATCGCCGCTCACTCGTCAGCGCCGGCACTGCAACCCGGATCACGTTACTATCAATCACCGGCGTTAGACCAGCGTTAGCCGCCTCGATATCCCGCCTAATATCCCCGATAATCGACGGGTCATAAGGAGTAATTACCAGACTCCCAGCGTCCGGAACTGAAATCGTTCCCAGTTCTACTACCCTCATCTTGGCCGTTCCGCCGTACGCCCCAATCACGATATTTTCCACCAATGCTGATGTAGCTCGTCCAGTCCTAATCGTCCCCACATCCGCCCGCACAAAATCCACGCATTTCTGCATCTTCGTCTTCACTTCCCCCAAATCCATATACATCTATATTACCACTACCTTAAAATCCGTCACCAAAATATTTTCCCCCAGTACACCCACAGTTTCCTGGATCAGTTCGGAAATTTTTTTGGATGCATCACGGACATATTCCTGATCTAAGAGTTCATCTACTGTGGCAGGTTTCGCAGAAGCCACATGCAAAGATAATTCCTTGCCCAAATTTTGAAAATGGTCGGTTTTGGCCACAAAATCGGTCTCGCAGGCCAGGGCGACTAGACTCCCCAGCCTACCCGTGTGATGAATATACGAAAACACTCTTCCCGCTTTAACTTCGCGCTCGCTTTTTTTGGCAGCTTTTTCAATTCCTTTTTTTCTTAGTATCTTAATCGCTTCATCCATCTTCCCGTTCGTTTCTTCCAGCGCCTGCCGGCAATCAGCAATTCCCGCGTCCGTCTTTTCCCGCAGTCTTTTAATGTCCTCTATCTTAACTTTCATTTTTTAATCGCAGATATAGTCATTGCGTCAGCCACAGCCTTTACTACTAACTCTACCGACTTCACCGCATCATCATTTACCGGAACAATATAGTCCACCTTGGCCGGATCTCCATTGGTGTCCACCATCCCAATTACCGGGATTCCCATTCTGTTTGCCTCCCGTACTGCCACTTCTTCTTTATGCGTATCCACCACAAACAACGCATCCGGCAACTTATCCATATCCGCCACCCCTCCCAAAAACTTCTCCAACCTAGCAATTTCTCGGTCAATCAGCAACTGTTCTCTTTTGGTATATTTCTTCAATTCCCCGCTCTCCCGTTTGGACTTCAAGTCCTTCAGTTTATGTACTCGCTTTTGCATCTGGGCAAAATTAGTCAGCATTCCCCCCAGCCACCTCTGCACCACGTACGGCATCCCCGTCCGTACTGCTTCCTGTTTCACTACTTCTTGCGCCTGGCGTTTGGTCCCCACAAACAGGACAACTTTTCCCTCCTTACTCAATTTTTTAACAAACTCAACCGCCTCATCCAATCCGGCCTTAGTCTGCACTAAATCAAAAATGTGCACTCCGTCCCGCTCGCCGAATATATACCTCTTCATCACCGGATTCCACCGCCTGGACTGATGCCCGAAATGGCACCCCGCCTCCAATAGTTGCTGTAATGTAATATCAGACATTTTTTATTCTCCTTATTTATCCCGCTCTGCGGGAAACCTCCTTCGCCGGCTTTTAACAAGGAGAATCAGGCGGAGTGCGAAACAAACATCTATATTCTAACACGGGGTCAGTTCAGATTCAATTCCCGAAGTGCCCTTTCTTGAAGTTTCTGGAAATCCTGTTTGAGACTTGCTGGTATGTATTTCAAAGTTTCCTCGTCAATCCTGTTCCGGTTTCCGGTAATCCCATACTGGTTTCTCAACCTTTCGTCCAAAGTCCGGGCAAATTGGGCAATCTCCTCCGGCTTAGCCCTCACCTTAAGGTTAAAATAAAGCATCATTAATCCTGATTTTTGTTCCAGGGGTTGCACCTCAATCATCTGCAGCACTTTTTCGGCCACTTCAGCTTTAACGTCTTCGGTTTGTTTGTCCAGCCGGCTCACCAAACCGTTTAAATCTTTAGGATCACTGATCTGGCCACAATCCCAATAACTCAGCAACGGAATCCCGGTTTCCTTTTCCATAAGTTCCCCAGCCTCTTGTTTCATCCGAATAAAATCACGGAATTTTGTTTCGAATTCACCCTCTCCCATCCCCGTCACAAACCCATAAAACTCATCACCTTTGCGGCCAAGCTCGGCAAAGCCGAATTCTTTCAAAACTTTGGCTACTGTTATTAGCCCATTATCCCCTGTCGTATGGGAGAAAGTGTTTAAGTGTTTTAGGCCCACCATATCCAAGACCATCATTGTGCCATCCTCGCCATGTTGCAACCTTTGGGCCACATTCCGCCGCGCCACTGTATTCAGCAGCAACCCGGTAACCACATCTCTTTCCCCCTCAACGATCTTTCGAGCTTGATCAACTACAGTTTGTCCGATCTTCTCCGCAAACTCATCTCTTCCCCCCTCCCGTACTGCCAAATCTGTCAGCAATCGCGCCGTTTCGCCTGCTGCTCCCCACGCCACATCAACATCGTTTACTAATTCGTTCCCGTTATCTGACATTGTTAACTGATTCTAGCAAATTTGCAAATAGCATTGCTACCGTCACCGGTCCCACCCCGCCGGGAACCGGAGTAAAGAAACTGGCTTTTTGGGCCACTTCCGGATCGAAATCCCCTCTAGGATACCCTACATCTATAGCAATTACCTCCTCCTTAACCATTTCCGGTTTTATAATCCCCGCCTGCCCGGTCGCCGATATAACCACGTCTGCCCTGAGCAACGCCGAAGGGTCAAAATCGTCTTTGTCCATACCAATCGCATTGGGTAATCCCCTCATCAATCTTCGGCCAACAAAGCCCTTGGCTCCAACAAGGATTATCCTTTTTGACCAAAAAGGATAATCCTTTAAGGAGTGTCCCAGAATTACACACACTGCACGAACGACTGCCGGCTGATACAAACTGTCTTCTCTCAACCCGTCAACGTCTTTTTCAGGCGAGATCTTAGCTATAAGATTTTCAGCATCAGGATGGGGCAGTTGGACCATAATCCCATCTTCACTCCCGTCAACTTTATTCATTACAATCTCCACTCCCAATCTCTTGGCCAGTTCTATTTTTTTCTGCACATATTTTGCGCCGGACATATTTTCCGGGTCCAAAAAAATCGCCAGCTTGGCCTTTTTCCTCGGCAATTTGGCAATTATCTCCTCCGCAAATTTTTTCCCATCAAAAATCATATTGGCGTTGGAAACTTCTTACACAACTCTTTTACTTTTTTATTGATTATTGAATATCGAATATTGAGTATTTGGGCCTCTGCAATCCACCTCGCAATCAACTTCATCTCTTTTTCTTTCATACCCCTGGTTGTTACCGCCGGCGTCCCCAGACGGATTCCCGACGGATTGGCCGGAGGGTTAGTGTCGTGCGGCACGGAATTATAATTGACCACTATTCCGGCTGTTTCCAGATCACTGGCAAATTGCTTTGCGTTTGCCCCGAAATTAATGACGATTAAATGATTGTCTGTTCGTCCTGTAGTCTGTTTAATACGTAATTTGATTAATTCTTCCGACAAAACTTTAGCATTTTTGACTATTTGTTGGGCGTATTTT
>CAYHNU010000016.1:0-14475 GCA_964358085.1 uncultured Gammaproteobacteria bacterium
GTGGAGATATTGCTGGTGGCGGCGGCTAAAACTTTGGTGGAATCGTACCGCAAGACGGTGGAAGCTGCGGGTTTGGAACTGGTGGCGGTGGAGACGGAGTTGAACGCCACGGCCAGAGCAGAAGTTAAGCCCGGGTCTCCCCTATCTGTAGTGGTGGATATTGGAGCCAAAAGCACGGATATGGGAATTGTCCGGGAGGGGCAGCTGATATTTGCGCAGACGATTCCCACAGCCGGAGACGCATTTACCCGGGCCATTGAAACCGGACTGGGGCTGGATCACACTCAAGCGGAGCAATACAAAAATACTTACGGAATGAATGATAAAGAATTGGAAGGAAAATTGGCAGAGGCGATGAAGCCAGTGTTGGCAGTAGTGGCCGGGGAGATAAGAAAAACTATTGATTTTTACGTGACTAAACATCAAGGGGAGGCGGTGAAAATGGTAGTGCTGTCCGGAGGAGCAGCAGGTATGCCGGAGATGGTGGGACAATTATCGGCTATTTTGGGGCTGGAAGTGGTGATGGGTAATCCGTTTACAGGATTAGTGATGGACGAGACGCAAAAAAAAGCTTTGGCTAATGCCGGACCGTATTACGCGGTGGCTATAGGGCTTGCTGAAAAACAGATATGATTAATCTGTTGGTGCGGGATAAGGGGTTGGTTGAAATAGGCCAGAAATATAAAGGCCGAGTAATGGCAGTGACGGTGGTGGTAGCGATAGTATATTTATTGGCAGTGGCGACTTCGGCTGGGTGGTGGTTGTGGGTGACGGGCAGGAATGCTGCCGCAATAAAGGAGAGAGACAGCCTGATACAGCAATTAGGGCGGCTGGCAGCTACGGAGGCGGTGGTGCGGCAGGTAGCAGCCCGGGCGGAGATAGTAGAAGCTGCCCTGGCTAATCCAAAATTGGGACCAACTATGGTGCAAGCTCAAACGGCGGCGCAGAGCGGAGGATTGGAAGTGGTGGGCTGGAAAGACGGGGCAGTGACAGTAAGGGGGACAGATTTGACCGCTTTGGAGAATTTTGGACAAAACAGGGAAGTTAAATCTGTGAAAAAAATATCAGCTGGCATGTGGGAGCAGGAGGTGGTATGGAAATAAAGACATGGGGTTGGCTGATATTTCCGGTGTTGGTGGGGATAATGGTCATATTTTCTTTTGGCAGACTGGTAGCCGGGCCTGACCAGATATGGCGGAAATTGTGGCTGAACGAAGGAAAGGTGAAGGCGGCGGAGGTTGAGGTGGCGAAATTGAAGAATAAATTGGACAGACTAAAACAAGTAGACGTGGTTGGCCAACAAAAATTATTGGCCGAATTGGGGAAAGCGGTTCCTAACCAGATGCAGCCGATGCTACTAATTGGAGAGATGAATCAAGCTGCTTCTGAATCTGGAGTGGTGATAGAAAAATATAGTATTGATAACGGCGAAAAACAGCAGGATTCGAAAATTTCTATTGCGACAGGAAATGCGGATAAACTAATCGTTTGGGTAAATGATATGGAGAGATGGTTGCCGATGGCGAGGATTGTCAATATTAGTTATGGAGAAGGCCGGGCTGAAGTAATAGTGGAACAGGTGTGGAAAGAGTTTGTGGTTTCGGGGGCTAAACCAGAAGATGAATTGCCAGAGACTAGGGAGAAGGTGAGAGCAGTAATAGATCAGATGGCCGGATACAGGGAGTTGACGGTGAGGGCTACCGGTTTACCGACTGATGATGGGGCAGTGAATCCGAATCCGTTTTGAGAATAAGATTGGCGTGGGGTAGGTGGTTGAGAGTGCAGTAGACCCGTAGGAGAGTGCGGATGGCGGTAATGATAGCGCCGTGTTTGCCGATGACCCGACCGGTATCAACGTCGGATACGGCCAGATAAACGGCAGACCGGGTGTCGGAAATAGATAATTCTTCGGGTTTAGTCAGCAGAGGAGAAATGAGAAACTTCAGGAAATCTTGCATAGCTGTCTCACTTTGAGTGAAGGTTGGGCGCCTTTTTTGATCCAATCGGCTAAGGCCTGGGCGTTAAATTTGTCGGGAGTGCCCAAAAATGCAACCGGGGCGCCGGTAAGTTTGGAACGGGCGGGGGCGACGACAATCCGATAATGGATGGCTTTCTTTTTACCAAAAGGGACGAGTCTGATGGCTAACATAAGTCTCGGCAATTATATCACGTCCAGGGCCGCCGTGGCGGCCGCGGCTTCGGCCCGCTGTTTGCTGTTTCCCTGTCCGGTCGCCAGCTGGCGAGAGCTAACGAAAACGGCCATGGTAAATTCCCTGGCGTGGTCGGGGCCGCTTACGGAAATAGTTTTGTATTGGGGGGTACCTAACCCTTTGGCCTGGGCCTTTTCCTGGAGAAGAGATTTGGGGTCTTTGACCTGGGAGAGAGACATGTTAATTAGTTCGGAGTCAGGGAAGATTTGAGTAAGATAATTTTCGCAAGTTGATATCCCCTTCTCTAAATACATAGCGCCAAGAACGGCCTCAAAAGTGTTGGCCAGGAGGCTGGCGTTGGTACGGCCGCCGGATTGTTCTTCCCCGGTGCTTAACAATAATTTTTCGTCCAGTTTGAGTTCTTTAGCTTTGATGGCAAGAGTGGAAGTCTGAACAAGAAATGAACGGCGGGCGGTGAGCTGGCCTTCGGGCAGATCCGGCAGGAGGCGGTATAGGCGGGAAGAGATGATTAAAGACAGAATTGAGTCGCCCAAAAATTCCAGGCGTTCATTTGACACGGCGCCGGGATGCTCGTTGACGTATGAACGATGAACGAAGGCTTGATCAGAGGGGGGCGTCATCTTCTTCAAAGAGCTCTAATAAGTTGCCGATAGTGGTGAGGTTTTGAATTTTGTCCTCGGGGAGAATGATGCCGAGCGATTCCTGGAGACGTTGGAATAGATCAGCTATTTGTTCAGGAGACAGTCCTAGATCGGCGACGAAGCTAGTATCGGGGTTGAGATGATCCGGATTGAGCTGGAATTCGTTGGCTAAGAATTGGATGATGGCGGGAGCGACTTGCATATAGTGCCGAGGACTCCGTTGACAAAGCTGGAGCTAGTTGAGCCCCCGAACTGCTTGGCCAATTCTACGGCTTCGTCTATAATAACCTTGACAGGCTCGGTGTTGTCAATAACGAGTTCGTAAACCGCTAAACGTAGGATCGCCAGATCGATGGGGTTAAGTTTGTCCAAGGGCCACTCCGGGGCGGCAACGGCTACTAGCGGGTCAATCTTTTTTAAATTCCGCCAAATTTTTTTTAGTTTTGGGTCGTGATTTTTTTGAAAACTGGCGGCAAACAGCAGTTGTATTAGCTCTTCTCTCTTGCGGTGCCGGGGGTCATACGCGGTTTTCATTCTTCTATTTTACTTTTTTGCCCTTGTAGAAGCCACAGTGAGGACAGACGACGTGGGGGCGGGTAGGCTGGTGGCAGTTGGAACAAGAGATGAGCTGAGGCAGAACTATCCGATGGGTGGTCCTGCGTTTGCCCTGACGGCGGGTAGAATGGCGGCGTTTTTGGAGGGGTGTCATGCAAGAATGATTTTATCTGTTTTGAGCAGATCCCGCAAGTGTGGGTATTTATCGAGGTCGGGGAGAATTTCAACGGCCGCTGCGCGAGCAGCAGGAATGAGAGTGAAGTCCTCGTATTTGGCGATTTTGAAATTGGGAATGCCGTGCTGGGAAGTGCCGTAAATGTTTCCCGCTCCCCGAAGTCGCAGGTCAATTTCGGCTAACTCTGCGCCAGAATGATAGGTTTCCAAGGACTTGAGACGCGGTGAAGGAGTATCTGAAAACAGTAAACAATATGACTGGGCGTCACTTCGGCCTACTCTGCCCCGGAGCTGATGCAATTGGGCCAGGCCGAAACGTTCGGCTCCTTCGATGATCATGATAGTGGCTGCAGGTATATCTAGACCCACTTCGACTACCGGAGTGGACACTAAAATTTGGTACTCCCCTACTCTAAAATTTTTAATAACCTCGTCTTTATCTTTAGCTTTTAGCTTTCCATGCAATAAGCCTAATTTGAACCCGGTAAAAATTTGCTTTAGTTTCTCAAATTCGGCCTTGGCGGATTTCACTGTGGCTAAAGTTTCACTAGTTTCTATAAATGGGCAAACAATAAATACCTGTGTATTCTGCTTTTTGATCCACTCATAAGCAGCTCCTCTTTTTTCTTCTGGGATAACCCAGGTTTTGATGGGAATGCGGCCCGGAACCGAGTCTAAGAGAGACAAGTCTAAGTCGCCGTATAAAGTCAGAGCGACGGTTCGAGGGATGGGGGTGGCGGTCATGGTTAATACATGGGGCGAATTTCCTTTGGCAGCTGCCAGCGCACGTTGAGCTACCCCGAAGCGATGTTGCTCATCGATGATCACCAGGCCGACTCGGTCTAGCTGTATTTTGTCTGAAAGAAGTGCGTGGGTACCTACGATGACGGCGTAGTTATTAGTTATTGGTTCATAGTTCTTAGTAGAGCCGGTGATTAATCCTGTGCTGAGACCGAGGGCAGAGAGGGTTTGGAAGTGTTGTTGGGCGAGGATTTGGGTGGGGGCCAGAAGCAGGGTTTGGAAGCCGTTGAGATGAGCTACAAAAGCCGCTATGGCAGCGACCACTGTCTTGCCGCTGCCGACGTCACCTTCTAATAATCGGTTCATGGGATGCGTTTCAGAAAGATCTGATAATATGACTTTGATGGCCTGATTTTGGGAAGGAGTGAGGACAAAGGGCAAGTTGGCAATGAACTGCAAAACTTTTTCTTGGTTTACGGAGAAGGCGTGTGATAACCGGGTGGATTTCCAACTTTGCCGGTGAATTAAGGCCCGGGTTTGTAAAAGAAGTAATTCGTCGAAGGCCAAATCTTTCCGGGCAGGTTCAACTTGGTCCGGTATTTTCGGAGAATGAATATGGTGCAGGGCTGTGGCGTGAAGCGGGGAAATGTCGGGAAGAGCGGGCAGTATTCCTTGTATTTTTGCCCGCAGCCATTTGGAAGATAATCCGGCGGTTTCGGGATAAACAGCTACAAGCCCGATTAAGGAATTACCCTTTTCGTATTCGGGAGAAATCAGCGTGGGTTTACGGTTAAAAAAATCTGTCTTTCCGTAGAGAGTAACGAGGTCGCCGTCGGCAAAGACCCGAGACAGGTACATTTGGTTGAACCAGATAACAGGCAGTGAGCCGGAGTCGTCGGTAAGAGTAGCCGTCTGCAAACGTTTGCCGTTTTTGGTAAACACGTTGGTCACCCGGCTGATGCGGCCAATAATAGTGAGAGTCTCCCCTACTTGAACTCTAGCGGCAGGGCTAACCAGACGGCGGTCTTCGTAACGGAAAGGTAGGTGGTATAGCAGATCGAAGACTGTATAGATGTCCAGCCTGGCCAATTTTTTGGCCATGATAGTACCCACTCCAGAAATGTTTGTTACTGGGTCTGTAAGTTTCATATTCACCCTTTGATTATACAAGTAGCACAAAATCCCACCTTTCAGGTGGGATTTGTGATAGCATAGATCGATATGGCGGGGAGACAGGCTTCTTTGGTTTCCGGAGAGTACTACCACGTTTTTAATAGAGGAGTGGCAAAACAGGTTACATTTGCGAACAAGCCTGATTATGAAAGAGCACTGTTAACATTGGAATATTACAGATTTGTAAATCCTCCGCTTAAACTTTCAAAATTTAAAGATTTGTCAATGGAAGACAAATCTAAAATAGAATTAGAATTGCGTCAGAAAAACGATCGGCTGGTGGACATCTTAAGTTTTGTGATTATGCCAAACCATTTTCATTTTTTGTTGAAACAGAATGTGGACGGAGGAATATCAAGATATGTTAGTCAGTTTACGAATAGTTACACGCGATATTTTAATACTAAGAACAATCGAGTCGGCCCAATGTTTCAGGGTGTATTTAAATCAGTCCAAGTTGAATCGTCGGAACAATTGGTACATTTGTCTCGCTACATTCACTTGAACTTGAATCCATACGTTTCATCACTTGTTACCAAGGCCGGATTGGCTACCTATCCTTGGTCATCTTTACCAGCTTATTTGGGTCAAGAAAATAACTTTATTGATCTTGAGTTGGTGAAATTACAATTCCGCGGCAAGTTTAATTATAAAGATTTTGTTTTCAATCATTCTGATTATGCTCGAGAACTTGAAATAGTAAAACATCTGGCTATTGATATCGATTAGCCTCATCCCACCTGAAAGGTGGGATTTATTCTACTTCCTCTTTGTGAATAATCATTAAGTATTTTGGATCTGGTTTGGGAGTGGTGATTATGTGTTTGAATCCAACTTTTTCATTAGTTTTAATCATTCTAGGATTATCTGGAGCAGGATCTACTATACAGCTGGTTATTCCTTCTTGCTGAAAAACTACTTGTTTTAGAAATTCTCTTAATATTTGTGACCCAAGTCCTTGGCCCAAATAAGCGGGATCTCCAATAAACAAATCTAATCCGGCAGAGTTTTCTTCCACATATCGTTTTAATTCAAGGTCATCCCTTACCAGATATTCTTGAATGTAACCAATCGGATTGTTATCGACCGTAATAATAAATGATTTTGTGGGGTCTTTACCACTTATTCTTGGCAGATATTGCGTCTCTATTTCTTTAAGAGTTGATGTCTTTTTTGTATACCATTCAATCACATGTGGGGTATTGAGCCATTTGTGAAGCTGGTGTAAATCTCTAACCCTCAATTTCTTGAATCTAATGTTAGTCATTCGATGTAAAATTCTAATCCCACCTGAAAGGTGGGATTTGGTTTACCTGATGATATACGGCAATATTGTTCCCAAAATGAGAGCTATGGATGAAACGATGACCAGTATTGTCCAGACCTTTTTTTGTTTGCGGTTTAAGATCATATAGAATATTATAACTTATGGTTAGGAGGAGCATGGGGAAATCTAGATTGTGGGTGAGGCTGGCGGGGCTGGTTTTTGGAGGGGTAATAATAGGAATGATTAGTGTTTTGGGACTATTTGCTTATTATGCAAAGGATTTACCTAACCCGGACAAGGTCGTGCGCAGAGAGGGATTTGCTACTAAAATTTATGATAGAAACGGAAAACTGCTATACGACGTATTTTCCGGAAAAAGGCGCAATCCGGTGGATATTAATCAGGTGCCGCTCTCGGTTAAGCAGGCGACCATGGCCATCGAAGATAAAAATTTCTATAAGCACGGCGGATTCGATGTGGGGGGAATTTTACGGGGGGCATTTAGAAGTATATTTTTGGGTCGATTGCAGGGAGGTTCAACGCTGACACAACAGCTAGTGAAAAATGTGCTGCTGACACAACAAAGAACCATCACCCGGAAACTCAAAGAATTTATTTTGACAGTGCAGGTGGAACGGAAATATTCCAAAGACCAAATATTGCAGATGTATTTGAATGAGGCGCCGTATGGGGGGACAGCCTGGGGAATCGCGTCGGCCGCTGATATGTATTTTGGCAAGCCGGTGGATCAGCTGACGTTGCCAGAAGCTGTGATATTGGCGGGGCTGCCTCAGTCACCCAGCCGGTATTCGCCGGACGCGGGGAAGTTGTATGTAGACCGGGCGAAGGAAGTGTTGCGGCGGATGCGGGAGGATGAGTACATTACCAGGGATCAGGAATTAGAGAATAAGAACTTAGTGGAGAGAGTGCAGTTTGCTACGCAGTCGGGGCTGTTAAAAGCGCCACATTTTGTGTTTTACGTTCGAAATATTCTTGTCGAAAGATACGGAGAGAAGCAGGTGGAAGAAGGAGGCTTGCGGGTGACGACGACTTTGGACTTGGTGTTGCAGGAAACTGCTCAGGCGGCGGTGACGGAAGAAATTGCCAAAGTGAAAAATTTAAAAATTTCCAACGGAGCGACGGTAGCGATGGACCCCAAGACGGGACAGATTCTGGCTATGGTAGGCAGCCGCGGCTGGAGCGACCCAACTTATGATGGGAAATTTAACGTGACGACCGCCAGCCGCCAGCCGGGATCGGCCATCAAACCGGTGGTATATCTGACGGGACTGCGAAAAGGTTATACCGCTTCGACGCTACTAATGGACACTAAAACGTCTTTTCCGGGAGGCGACAAACCGGAATATGTGCCGGAAAATTACGATGGGAAATTTAGAGGGCCGATATTGGTCCGGGAAGCCTTGGGAAATTCCATTAATGTGCCGGCGGTCAAAATGGTGTCGCTGGTAGGTATAAAAGATATGTTGGAGGTGGCCTATGATATGGGATTTTCGACGCTTAAACCTACGGCGGAAACGTTAGCCCGGGTAGGATTGTCTGTGGCCTTGGGTGGTGGGGAAGTAAAACCTCTGGAGCTGGTAAGTGCCTATAGCGCATTCGCTAATGGCGGCAAGAGAGTGGATCCGGTGGCCATTTTGCGTGTGACGGATAGTAATGGAAAAGTATTAGAGGAATGGAAAGATGAATCACATAGACAAATTTTATCTGAAGAAGAGGCGTTTATTATTTCCTCGATTTTGTCTGACCCAAAAGCACGGGACATAACGTTTGGTCCTAGGTCGCTTATTAATATTTCCGGGAGGACAATCGCGGTCAAAACCGGAACGACCAATGACAAACGGGATAACTGGACGATCGGTTGGACGCCGTCGGTAGTGGTGGGAGTGTGGGTGGGAAATAATGATAATTCACCAATGCGGGAAGTGGCCAGTGGTGTGACAGGAGCCGCGCCTATCTGGCGAAGGATAATTATGGAAGCATTGAAAAATAAAGGAGAGGAGGTTCTGGTGGCCCCGGGAGGGATAGTGGCTCTGGATGTGGATAAAATTTCCGGTTACCGGGCGCATGACGGTTTTGAGGCCAAACAGGAATATTTTATTAAGGGAACGGAACCAACGGCCGATGACCAGGTGCACAAAAAAGTGAAGGTGTGTAAAGGGGAAGGTAAATTAGCAACACCAGCAGATATCGCCAACGGTAACTATGAGGAGAAGGAGTTTGTGTATTTCAAAGAAGAGGATCCGTTTGGAGTGAATGGTCAAAATAAATGGCAGGAGGGAATTTTAAGCTGGCTGAAGGATCAGGGAGATAGCAAATATCATCCGCCGACAGATTATTGCAGCTCGGTTAATCAGGTTGTGGTGAATATCGCTGAGCCGTCAGATCACGGACAATTCGGAAATGACGTAAAAATTAGGGCGGATATTGCAGCCAGTAATAAAATTACTAAAGTTGAGTTTAAGGTAGACGGGAATACGCGGGAGACACTGTCTAGTGATCCGTGGGAAGTGACGATGCGTATTGATGACGGAATTCACAAAATTGAAGTGCGGGCTGAAGACGAGAAAGGAAATTCCGGGTCGAAGAGCGTAGAGATTGGTGTAGGCCAGCCATGGAGTGAGCCGTCCCCTACTCCGTGATTGACTAAGCGTTTATAATATAGATAGTGGCAGAATGTCTGGGGAGTTGTAAAGACTTGGGTGAAGATGAGGTGGGTTGGGCTTTGAGAACAGCGGGAGAAATGGAGATGGATCGGATAGATAGAAGTTTGGATCTGCTGAGTAGAGCTGACGGGAAGGAAAAGAAGTTTGCATTTGTGGGGATGGACGGGAAGTTTGTGTGGGCAAGTGGGGAGTGTGCTATCTGTATATTGGCGATGGCGAAATTGGCGAGGCTAACTAAGGGTCACCAGCTTGTGACGAATAGATATAAGGTCGTTCGAGGAAAGTTGCTTTTGGGAATCGTGGTAGGTTAAGCGGAGAGTGAGTTTGTTTTCGTACTTATCCAGAAGCTCGATGTTTTTAATTAAAGGACTGATTTTTTTGATTTTGGCAATGATGGCGGCATAATTGCCGGTGTATGCAACGTTAACATCTTCGATGATGGGGGGAAATTGGGAGATGGGGGTAAAAGTTTTAACACCAGAAGCTTTAAATATAAGGGGCTCTAAGTTTATTTCGCAGGTGAGAGCGATAGCGTGATTTTGGATTTGGGGGGAAATGGCTACCCCCATTTCTAAAGCTAGTGACTCAATGTATCCCTTGAGCCGAGAGACGTCTAAATTTGTAGTAGAGAGGATGAGATGTAACTCTTCGTGAGGAAGACTACCTTTTTTGGGTAGGTAGACGTTGGCAATTTCAAAAAGGTGTAACTCCCGTACCCGGCCTAGATTTTCGGAAATGATTTTGAGGTGAGACGGGGCAAGAGAAGTGCGCAAGCAGGTCCATTCGGAAGACAAGGGATTTTTGAGCTTAAGACCAGTGTCGGTATCGACTAGTGAATAGGTATAAGTTTCCGTAAAACCCCAGTGAGACAGCGCGGATTTGATTTTGGTTTCCCAGTAAAAAATTTTGTCGATTAACGGCAGAGGCAGATGGCCGGCCATAAGCTGGGTGGGGAGATTGTGATAGCCGTAAATGCGGGCAACTTCTTCCACTAGATCTTCGGGGATAGTGATATCCAACCTGCGCTGGGGGGGAACGGTGACTAAACTGTTTTTAACGGTGAAGCCGAGTCGGGAGAGAATGTTTGTAATTTGTTTGGGTGTAAGGTTGATGCCTAGACGGGTATTAATAAAATTTGCATCAAAAGGAATAGGTTTAGTGACCGGTTTGGCGTTGACGATATCAATAGCTCGGTCGGCGGCTTGTCCGCCAGTAAAGGCCTTGAAGAGGGAAATCCCTTCTTCTAGAGTAGGGGGAACGTTTTCGATGGGTAGGCCTTTTTCAAATAATACTGCGGCTGCGGTGCGGTGGGCCAAGCTCATGGAGGTCCTGCGGATATGGACAGGCTCGTAAGTTTGGACGAACAGTAGCACATTTTTGGTTTTTTCGTCAACGGCGGAGTTGGCGCCGCCCATAATTCCGCAGAGATCGATGAGTTTGCCTGACCCGTCTTCAATGACAATGTCTCCACCGGGGAGAACATGGGTTTTGCCGTCTAAAGTGCTCAGTTTCTCTCCCTTTTTGCTCTCTCGCAATATCATGCTGGATCTCTCGATTTTGTCATAATCGAAAGTGTGCACAGGTTGGCCCAGCTCGTGCATTAAATAGTTGGAGATGTCTACCACGTTATTGAGGCCGCGCATGCCAACAAGTTCGAGCCGTTTGACTAACCAATCTGGCGAAGGTTTGACGGTGACGTTTTTGATTAAAACTGCAGTGAAACGCTGACAGAGACGGGGATCGATTTTGACTTTGAGATAATCGACGCTTTTAGAAAAACTTACAGACGCTTTTGTTTGTAACGGGTTTTTGAGAAGTTTGGCGGAGAGGATGGCGGCGACTTCTTGGGCAATTCCGACTATGGACATTAAATCGACTCTATTGGTGGTAATTTCGATATCGTATACATGGTCGTTGCTGACTGAGTGAAGTCTATCAACTGAAGCTGAACAGAGGGATAATGCCTTTTGAATTTCTTTAGGCGTAGCCTTCGTTTTTACAAATTCTCTTAACCATGAATCTGGAATTAATATTTGCATATCAAAATTGGGTGAGGAAACGGATATCGTTTCCATATAACAGGCGCAGGTCGGAGATTTTGAGGCCGGATTTCATCATGTATGTGCGTTCTACGCCCCAGCCAAAAGCAAAGCCGGTATATTTTGTAGGATCAATTTTGCCGGCCCTAAGGATATTTGGGTGAACCATGCCGGCGCCGCCAAGCTCCAGCCAGCCTTCTTTACATAGTTTGCACCCCTTACCCAAACAAATATCGCAGGTAACGTCAACTTCGAACGACGGCTCTGTGAATTGAAAGTGGTTCGGACGTAAACGTGTTTGGCGGACGGGACCGAAGAATTGTTTGACAAAGTAATCAATGGTGCCCTTTAAGTGAGTAATGTTGATGCCTTCATCAATGACCAATCCTTCAAATTGATGAAACATGGCGGTGTGGGAGACGTCGGATTGCCGACGGTAACATTTGGCGATATTAACCATGCGGATGGGAGGCGTTTTGACCCGCTCCATTTCACGAACCTGACCGTTTGAAGTATGGGGAGTTAGAACTATTTTTCCCATTTTGGAGTTTTGGGGAGCGTCTACGAAAAAAGTTTCTATATCATCTCTGGCCGGATGATTTTTGGACATGTTTAAACTTTCAAATGCATACCAGTCCCAATCCACCTCCGGATAACGGACGCGGACAAAACCAATCTTTTCAAAAATGGAACTTATTTCTTCAATGGCGTGGGTGATGGGATGCAGATGTCCTTGAGAAGGCTTTATTCCAGGTAAGCTGGAATCAATTTCTAATTTCAAATTTTTAATTTCTAATTTCGAATTTAGTGCGTTAAAAAGCGCGGTCTTGGTGTCGTTGAAGAGCTGGCCGATGTATTTTTTTTCTTCTGGTTCCAGTAAGGCGAGCTCTTTGGCTATTTCAGCCAGGGCCCCTTTTTTACCCAGATAATGATTACGCAGGTTTTCCAGCTCGGCGGGGTCGGTGGCCTGAATAATTTGGGCTAGCCCCTCGTTTTTGAGATTTTGTAATTTTTCCCTCATAAATTTATTTTACATCATTAACTGGTTTCTGGCTTGCCTTGGCTAATTAATGCTATAGTTTTGGCTGCGGTCTCTATTTGTTCAGCAGTTGCTCCTCCTTTGGCCAGTTCGCTAATATATGGGCCAGCAAGATATTCCACGGAAGGAAGTTTGGGCAACGGATGTTCGTTTGAATTGACATACCAACTGTCACCTCTCACCTCGGCTTCTTTTTTTGCTAAATAAGATGTAAGTCGATTTAAAGTAGTGCGTTTTGTCATAATTTTCACCTCCTTTGCCCACTACCCTCCTTCGCGGGGCTTCGGATGGGCAAAGAAAAACCCCGCTGGTGCGGGGTATAGAAATAACATCTTACCCCGCGTTTACGAGGTAAAGAAAAAGGCAGAATATGTTTTTTGAATTGCTGTCATGTTGAGTGTATTGTATAAGTCCGTTTAGACATTGTCAATTACGGGTTATGCTGCAGCGACGCCGAATGCGGCGATTTCGAGTTTTTCGATTCTATCTGTACGGTCACTCACTTGGCCTGAAAGAACTGTTTGTTCTTCATCGAATTTCTTGAATTGTCCTGCAATATCTGTCAGCTGTGCAATTACGGTGTCAACCTTTTGATCTAATTTTTTAACATCTTCTCTAATTTCATCAGTTGCAGTCCTAACTTCTTCTGAAACAACGTCTTTAATGATTTGTCGAGTGAGGGTGGGCATGAAATTACTCTAAACTTTGGGTTTGACCTTGTCAACTATTTGACAGTAAAGCCGGCCTTTTTGACAATTTCTTTTAGAGTTTCTGGTTGGTGGGTGGCAAGTTCTGAAAGAACTTTGCGGTCTAGATTGATATTGGCTTTTTTGAGGGCGGGAATGAATTTGGAATAGGTAATCCCGAGAGCGCGGAGGGCGGCATTGATGCGGATGATCCAGGTGGAGCGCAGGTCACGGCGGCGCAAATGCCGGCCGGCGAAAGCGTATTGGCCGGCATGGATAGTTGCTTCACGGGCCACTTTATACAACCGGTTCTTAGTCATGCGGTAGCCTTTGGCCAAACGCAGAACCTTTTTGTGTCTTTGGAGGCGTGGTGATTTAACGCGCATATTATTTGCCTAAAATTAACTTGATTTTGCGGGCGCGGACTACGGGAAGTAACTTAACTTTCTTGTAGCGGCGGCGTTGGGCGGCGCTTTTGTGTGAGCGCAGATGGCCGCGGAAAGAACTGCGATGCAGAACTTTGCCGCGGGGTGTAACGCGGAAACGCTTGGAAATAGATTTTTTAGTTTTTAGCTTTGGCATTTTTGATAGGTGATAGGGTAGCTATATATTGGCGGCCGAACCATTTGGGTTGCTGATCAACAGCGGAAATATTGGAAAGCAGAGCAAAAGCTCGCTGCATAATTTTGTCGCCGAATTCTTTGTGACCTAATTGACGGCCGACGAATTTAACAGCGATACGCAGTTTATGGCCGTCCGTTAAAAATTCGCGGCCCCGGTTAATCTTGACCGAAAAATCGTTTTCGGCCATGAATGGCGTGAGGCGAATTTCTTTGAGATCGACCTTTTTTTGAGTAGATTTGGCCGCCCGTTCCTTCTTGGACAGTTGGTATTGAAACTTTTTGTAATCAATCAGCTTGACCACGGGAGGAGTTGCCATGGGCGCGATTTCTACCGCGTCTACTCCAGTTTCTCTGGCTTGGGAAAGAGCTTCTTCGCGAGTAACAACTCCAACCTGGGTTCCATCATCCCGCAACAGGCGCACTTCCTTAGCTTGGATCTGGGCGTTGATGCGGTAATGTGTCGTACTCACGAGACTTTAGCTATTATATCAGCTGTGACGCCCGAAATAAACTTTGCAATAGATTTAGTGACGTTTTCTTTGTCTCCGCGGTGACGGATTGAGACTGATCCAGCCTCGGCCTCGCGGTCGCCGACAACCAGGATATAGGGAATTTTTTGCATTTCGGCGTCCCGAACTCTGGCATTGAGGGGTTCATTTTTGTCGTTGAGTTCAACTCTAAT
>CAYHNU010000017.1:0-13817 GCA_964358085.1 uncultured Gammaproteobacteria bacterium
CGGATGTGGTAAAAGCAGTAGATCCGGAAAAGGAGTTGAGGGAGTTGGTGGAGGCTTTTAAATAACTCACCCCCAGCCCCTCTCTTAATCTAAGAGAGGGGTGTTATACTTTGCTTAATGAATAAGGTGGTATTTATCACGGGGGCGAGCAGGGGAATAGGGTTGGCGACGGCGAGGAAGTTTGCGGACAACGGATGGAGGGTGGCGGGGTTTTCTAACAAAACTGAAGGATATTATCAAATGGAAATGAATGACTACGACAGCATTCAGAAGGCAATAAAGAAAGCAGTTGCTGATTTGGGAAGAGTGGATTGTCTAGTAAATTGTGCCGGAATTTTTGGCTATAAAAATTTGCAACAATATGATGTGGAAACAATGACTAAGGTGATGGGGGTAAATGAGATGGGAATGTATTTAGTGACAAAAGAAGTTTTAAATTATATGACCGAGGGGTCAATGGTGTTTGTCGCCTCGACCGCGGCGCAGGTGGGAAGCTCGGACCCGGTGTACGCAGGGACAAAGTCTGCGGTTTTAGGATTTGTGAAGAGTATGGCTAAGGCGTTGGCGCCTAAAATTCGGGTGAATTGCGTTTCACCCGGGGTAACTGAATCAGACATGACTAAAAACATGAATCCGGAAAGATTAAAACAATTAATAGACATGACCCTCCTTAAAAAAGCGGCTGTTCCTCAAGATATTGCCAACGGGATTTATTTTCTGGCTAGTGAAGAAACCGGCCACATCACAGGAACGTGTCTGGACATTAATGGGGGGTACGTACTGCGATGATATTTATTGGCGCGGATCATAGAGGATTTGAATTAAAGGCTAAAATTGCTAAGTGGCTGGCGGGACGAGGGTATGAGTTTGAGGATGTGGGGGCCTTTGAATATGACCATGAGGATGATTATGTGGATTTTGCTATTTCAGTTGGTGAGAAGACTGTAGAAAAAGGAGGACGGGGGATTGTGATTTGCGGATCTGGGGTGGGAGTGGATATAGCGGCGAATAAAGTGGCAGGAGTGCGGTGCGGGCTGGGGTGGGAAGCGGATCAGGTGCACGCGGCGCGAAAAGAAGATAATATAAATGTATTGGCTTTGCCAGCTGATAATGTGGAAGAAGAAAAAGCCTTGAAACTAGCGGAAACTTTTTTGGAAACGGAGTTTGTGCAGACCGATAGGTATTTAAGACGGATCGAAAAAATATCCAGGTTTGAAAGGGGGTGAGGGAATTGAAAACATTAGTAAAATTATCTAAATGGTTAGTCGTGCTAGGGGCCATTAACTGGGGGTTAGTGGCTCTTATGAAATTTAACCTAGTAACTCTCCTATTTGGCCAATGGCCAGTGATGGAGATGTGGGTATATACTTTAGTAGGCGCGGCGGGTGTCTGGGGAGCCTTTGCCATGTTAACCGACACTAAAAAGAAGTAAAAAGTGTGGTTAAATTAAGTCATGATACAACTGCCTGTAATTGGGGATGTGTTGGTTGCCGAAAAAAAAGTGTTGGTGAGGGCGGATCTTGAGTGGACTGGAAAAGATTCGCAGCGGGAGAAAGCTACGTTGGATATAGTGGAATATTTGCAGATTAGGGGAGCGAAACAGATAAAGTTGATCGGGCACAAGGGGACGATGGCGGCAGATTTGAGGGCGGATCCGCGGGAAGAGGCCAATGACGAAAGCTTGGCAGAGGAGCTGGGAAGAGATTTCGATGTGTATGTAAATGAGGCGTTTGCGACGAGCCATGAAAAACATTGCTCGATTGATGCCCTTCCTCGCCTGATGGTTCGTCAGGGTAAACCTGTATGTGTAGGGTTGAGGTTTGAGAAGGAAATCGAGGTGCTATCGCAAATCGCAAATCGCAAATCGCAAATCGCAATTATAGGGGGAGCTAAGGGAAGTAAAGGAGTATATGCCGAGAAATTAGAGAATAGAGGTTGGACTGTGTTGAGAGGAGGACTGCTGCCGGGGGCGAAATTGCGGGAGGACGGATTAGATATAAGCGACGAAGAGATTAAGAGATTAAGAGATGAAGTAACTAAGGCGGAAACGATAGTTCTTGCCGGGCCGATGGGAAAGTATCAAGAGGCAGAGAAGGGGACGAAAGAAGTGTTTACGGCGGTGGCCGAAAGCCGGGCATATAAAATTGCGGGTGGGGGAGATACGGAAGCGGCATTGGAAAAGTTTGGGTTAAAAGAGAAATTTGACTGGATTTCGGTGGGCGGGGGAGCCATGCTGGAGTTTCTGGCAACAGGTACTTTGCCCGGAATAGAGGCTTTAATCGGCTAGGGATGAGACGATTTTAGTTTTGCCGAAGAATTTCATTTTGAGAAGTTTATCATCGTTGGTTAAAAAATAGTCGCAACTAGCTTCGGCTGCGGAGTGAAGCTGAATATTGTCTTCTAGATCGGAGGTTGGCCCGTTTAATGAGTTGCTGTGAATCTTTATAGTAAAATCAACAATTTCAAACAGAGAAACAGTAGCACTTGTCGCATGGTCTGGCACTCTCTTTTTTCCGACATAAAACATAATGTGGGTTGATAGGGGGGAGACGTAGATCTTTTGTCCGTTTAAATCTTGTGCCAAGTGTTTGTTTCCTCGATTTTCAATTAAGTCAATAAAAATATTAGTGTCGAGAAATATTTTTGCCATACTTTTTCTCTAAATGTTGACGGTATCGTTTCTCCCTTTCTTTGTATGAAAGTTTTGGCAGATTCATTTTTTCTGCGAGTTCGAGCATTCTTTTAGCATTAAAAATTTTTTCCCCGGGTTTTTTGGGCATGATCTCGCCGATAATTTTGGAGCGATGAATTAACTCGACTGACTCTCCGGCCAGAAGCATGTCGATCAAAGCAGACGATTTAGTTCTAAGTTGGGTAGTCGTCAGGTAGTTCATATGTATTTTTGAGTGTATACTTAAGTGTATATATTGTCAAGGGGTTAGAATAACTGTATTCTTAGATTATGGTGAAAGTGGCTATTAATGGATTTGGGAGGATTGGAAGATTGGCATTTCGGATTTGGCTGCTCAAGCATCATAATGAGATGGAGGTGGTGGCAATTAACACCAGCGGATCAATGGATACGGATGGGTGGGCACATTTACTGATGCACGATACGACTTATAGAAAGTTTGAGATTCCCGTAACGGCCGACCAAGACAATTTAATTATAGAAAGCATGGGGCTAAAGATCCCGGTGTTGGCGCAGAAAGATCCGGAGCTGCTGCCGTGGACTAAGTATGGAGTAGACGTAGTAATGGAGTGTACGGGAAAGTTTACGGACGAGATTGGAGCATTGAAACATGCTAAAGCCGGGGCGAAGAAAGTGATTATCTCCGCTCCGCATAAAGGCGGGAATGTGGGGACTTATGTGTTAGGAGTTGATACCCAAACCTCAAATCCCAAATCGCAAAACCCAATTGTTATTTCTAACGCCAGTTGTACGACAAACTGCGTGACGCCGGTGGCAGCGGTAATGCAGGCCAAGTTTGGAATTAAAAAAGCCATGATGACTACTGTGCATGCCTATACGGATGATCAGGCGCTGCAAGATGGATCGCACCAAGATTTGCGAAGAGCCAGGGCGGCGGCGGCCAACATTGTGCCGACTTCCACCGGGGCGGCCATTGCCACGACGGAAGTAATACCGGAGTTAAAAGGACTATTTGATGGTATAAGTTTGCGGGTGCCGGTGCTGACGGGGTCGATAAGCGATTTTGTGTTTGTGACAAAAAGAGCGGTGACGCGGGAGGAAGTAAATCAGGCATTTGTGGAGGCGGCCAACGATCCGAAATATAAAGGCATACTTGGGGTGAGTGATGGATATTTGGTGTCTTCGGATATTATTGGTAGTTCATATAGTGCGATTATTGATCCGGAATTTACGCAGGTTATTGACGGAGATCTAGTAAAAGTGCTGGCCTGGTATGACAATGAATGGGGATATGCTAACCGGTTAGTGGAACAGACGATTATATTTGGACAAGATACTAAGTGATTAAGAGACTAAGAAATGAGGTGATTAAGGGATTAAGATACTAAGTATGGGAATGTCATTTAGAGATTTAAACATTTGGAAAAAAGGTTACACCTTGGTTTTGAGAGTTTATCAAGTTAGTTCTAGTTTTCCTGTTGACGAGAGACATGGATTGACCAATCAAGTAAGAAGGTCGGCCAATTCGGTGATAGCTAATATTGCTGAATCTTTTGGAAGATTTTATTATGCGGATAAGTGTAGAGTTTTATATCAGTCGCGCGGAGAGATAGTGGAAACACAGAGCCATCTTTCGGTTGCCAGGGGATTGGGTTATATTAAAGAGGCTGACTTTGTATTCCTAGACAAGGAATATGAGGGTTTGGGTGTGGGGGTAAACTCTTATATTTCCAGTCTAAAAGCTTAATTACTTAATCTCTTAGTATCTTAATAACTTTTTAATTATGCAAATAATTCCGGCGATATTAACAAGTGAGGTGCAAGAGTTGGATAGTTTGTTGAGAAAAATTCGAGATAGCCAAAAGTTTGAAAGAGTGCAGATTGATTTTGTAGATGGAGAATATGCCAAAAATTTGACTATTAAACCTACGGAGATAGACATGGTGCCATATCTACCATTGAAATTTGATGCACACTTGATGGTAAGAGGAGACAACGCACTTTTTTGGGGGAAAAACGCAATTCAGATGGGGTTTGAAAGAGTGATCATGCAAATTGAGTCTGGGGAAAGCGATGATTATAAATGTGTGGGAATAGACCTAGATACTCCAGTAGAAACGGTGCAAAAAAGACTAAAAGATTTGGAGTTGGTACTTTTGATGAGCGTGAAAGCTGGATTTGGAAACCAGAAGTTTGATGAGGTGGTTTATGGAAAAATAAGTTACTTAAGTAACTTACGAAGCTTGGGAAACTTGAAATTTAAAATCTGTGTGGATGGGGGAGTAGAGCAGGAACATTTGCCGATTTTGGAAAAAATGGGGGTGGATGAGGTGGCGGTGGGTGCGAAGCGGGTGTTAGAATGGTAATATGGAAAAGAACTTTTTGCCGTTATTGACCGACGAAAAAGCTGAACAGGTATCAACAATTGGCCAACAGGATTGGGTAGTGATAAAAGCGAATGAGATATATAAATTTCCGGTAATAAAAGGTCCCGGATATATCTCACTACTGACAATAGCATCGATGTTGGGAAATGGAAATGGAATCCCCAATTGGATACATGAGATGCTAAAAAAAAGAAAACTATTGGGCCAATTATTATATCGGGATGTCAATTATTTAAAAAAGTTGAGATTGAAGATATTTTTTGACGATTTCAAGTCACCCAAAGTAGACGTTCCCTTTGCTGATTTCTTTGGAGCGGGATTGGGGAAATATGTTCAATATGATTCTCTATATTTAGGAATGACCAGTGGATCATTTTATTGCCGGTTTCCAATGATGTTTAAAAAAGAGTGTGTAGTACAACTGGAAAATTTGGGTGATGACGATTTGGTTTTATATGGGGAAATTTCTTATCACAAGGTGGATAGGTTACCAGATGATTGGAGCTATTTTAGGTCGGATCATAATAATAAAAAAGCCGTGAACAGAGAACCTATTACGATATTGGATATTGAAGGCCGAGGTCATTATGTGGGGTGCAGTGTGGCAATAAAAGGGGAAAGTACAAGCAAAAGCCTGACTTTTCTGGAAGGGGATGTAAGAATGTATATTGATGCTGGGCAACAGCCGGATATTGAGTACACCGGGACAGAAGATTATTTTATGGGAGGATGGTATTTTATAAAAGGCTGTTTTTCGACTCCTGATCATGGATGTTTGGTCAAGGATTGGTGGGGTCGGAGGATCCAGGCATATCGATTCCATACAGACAAAATTCCTTTTTCTGAGAAAATAAAAATAACTTTGGATCATGGAGAGAAAAATGAGGTCCTCGGTGAATATTCGACCGTGGCGTATTGGTATCAGAAATAGAGTGTTAGAATAATAGTAATGCCCGATGGAATAATTAAAACCGTATCGTGTTTGGGGTTTGCAGACTGCAGATCCGGTGATCAATTGTATACAGATGCACAATTGGTGGGCGAAGCTTTGGCCAAAGCCGGATATGTAGTAGCCAATGGGGGTGGACCGGGCGTAATGCGGGCCACTACCGAAGGAGCCAAAATGGCGGGCGGACATGTAATCGGGGTGACGTTTTATCCCAAAGATGTGGCCAATTTTGAAGGCCGGGATGAGAACAACAAATTTGACGAAGAGATCAGAACCGACAATTATTTGGAAAGAACCTTGAAACTTCTGGACGTTGGGCAAGCTTACGTAATTTTCCAGGGAGGGACAGGAACTATTTCGGAGTTTGGTATGGCCTGGGGACTAGCCCGACTTTATTTTGGGCATCATAAACCGCTAGTTTTATATGGCAAGTTTTGGGAAAAAATTATGGCCACATTCCTAGCTAATATGCGGATGCGGCCGGAAGAATTCCAAGTGTACCGGGTAGTAACCTCGCCAGATGAAGTGGTGAAGACGCTGGAACTTTTTGATTTGATGCTGGGACACGGTAATCACGTTTTTAATCCACCCGAAAAATCTTTTCAAAATTAACCTAATTTCTAATTGACCTAATTAATCTAAAAATGCTAAGTGATGAACAAATCAAAAATTTAGAGTCACGGGCGAATGAAATCCGGCAGGATATTATCAAGATGCTTCTGGAGGCCGGATCCGGACATTCCGCCGGACCATTGGGGATGGCAGATGTGTTTACGGCTTTGTATTTTGGGGGAGTCTTGAATTACGATCCCAAAGACCCTTGGAAAGCAGACCGGGACCGGGTGATTTTGAGCAACGGCCATATCTGTCCGGTGTGGTACGCCACTTTGGCACATGCGGGGTTTTTTCCTCATGACAAACTTCTGACTTTGAGGAAGCTGGGAAGTGGGTTACAAGGACATCCGCATTACCGGGAACTCCCGGGGGTGGAAAATACCGGGGGACCACTGGGTCAGGGATTATCGCAGGCCATTGGACATGCATTGGCGGCCCGGATGGATGGTCAAAACTGGCATACATTTTGCATGATGAGCGACGGAGAGCTGGATGAGGGGCAGACCTGGGAAGCCATCATGTTGGCCGGGAAAAACAATCTGCATAATCTGACGGCCATCGTGGACCGGAACAATATTCAGATTGACGGGTTTACGGAAGATATTATGCCTTTGGAAAACTTGGTGGATAAATGGACGGCGTTTAATTGGTCGGTGATTGAGATAAACGGTCATAATATAGCTGAAATAATTGCGGCGGTTGAAAAAGCTAAGACTATTTTTGAAAACCCGACGGTAATTATTGCCCACACGATCCCCGGAAAGGGCGTGGGTTTTATGGAAAATAAATTTGAGTGGCATGGTAAACCACCGACGGCGGAAGAGGCAAAAATCGCGTTACATGAATTGCGGACTCTGGGAGGAAAAATAAGGAGCGAACATGAATAAATTTTTAAATTCCAAATTATTTGATAAAGATGTGGAGCGAGTGCCGACCAGAAATGGATATGGGGAGGCATTAGTTGAGTTGGGGGAGACGAATAAAAATGTAGTGGTGCTGACGGGAGATTTAAAGGAGAGCACCAGGGCGGAAGAATTTGCTAAAAAATTTCCGGAGAGATTTATTGAGTGTGGAGTGGCGGAGCAAAACATGACGGGAATTGCGGCGGGACTGGCGGCAGCCGGAAAAATTCCATTTATTTCTTCATATGCGGTATTTTCTCCGGGTAGAAATTGGGATCAATTACGCGTTTCGGTTTGTTACTCAAACCTCAACGTAAAGATAATAGGAGCTCATACTGGGGTATCGGTGGGCCCGGACGGGGCGACGCATCAAGCGTTGGAAGACATTGCGATTACCAGGGTGTTGCCAAACGTGACAGTGGTAGTGCCGTGTGATGCAATGCAAGCAAGGCAGGCAACGCAGGCAATTGCAGGCATTCCAGGCCCATGTTATTTGCGTCTAACACGCGAAAAAACTCCGATAATAACAACCGTAGAGGCTCCTTTTGAAATTGGGAGGGCGGAAATATTGGCTGAATATGGTCAGGATGCGGCCATAATTGCTTGCGGGCCGCTGGTGTATCAATCGTTAGTGGCGGCTAAAGAACTGGAAAAAGAGGGAATAAAAGTTAGCGTGGTTAATAATCATACTATCAAGCCTATGGATGTGGTGATGATTATGAAAGTGGCCAGAAATTGCGGGGCAGTGGTAACGGTGGAAGAACACCAAGTAATGGGCGGAATGGGATCGGCTGTGGCAGAGGTACTGGCCAAAAACTACCCCATACCTATGGAGATGATCGGTATGCAGGATTGTTTTGGAGAGTCCGGCCAGCCGGAAGAACTACTGGAAAAATATGGGATGAGTGTGGTTAAAATAAAAGAAGCTGTTAAAAAAATTATAAGAAGAAAAATATGATGGTTGTCTTAGAAATGCTGCTTGTTACCCCCGGATTTTTATGGTTAATGTGGGCTGGGATTTTGGTGGGTATGTTTAAGTTTGTGGGATTGGGGATTATGTTTATTGTTCAGGGTCTGTTGGTTGTGTTTTTGAGCTATTGGAATCAAAAAAACGGTTTGTCTAGATTTGTGGAAGTGGTAGTGGGGGCGATTTTGCTGGTAACAAATATTATGTTAGTTAGTACTGTTGTGGGAATGGGGGGTTATGTGGTGGCCTTGCTTTTGGGGCCAATTGTTTTTATTTATTACTAATAAGATTAATCTTTAAATTGGCGCATAAAATAAGTTTATTAATTGTTTCTAAATAGTTTGAAAGAAGGTGATTTAGATGGCGGTTAAAAAAACAACAAAAATAATGTCTGGTAAGCAATGTGATATTTGTGGTTGTACGTGCAGTGGCAAGTGGGCAACGGCCGGGTGGGGACTATTATTAGTCGGAGGCTTGGCTCACATGCTTCCTACTCAAATGGCTCCGCTTTTGGGTTGGTCTTTGTACGGAGTGTCTGTACAAATGGCGGTAGGGATATTGTCGGTAGTTCTAGCATTGTATTTTTTATTGGGGAATGAATAAATAACTCACCCTCTTTCGCCTTCCCCCTCTCTTAAATTAAGAGAGGGGGATCGAGGAGGTGAGTTATAATGAATTTATGATGGACGTAAGTAAAATTTCCCGAAATGGGAAAATAATGCTGCTGGCGTATGACCAGGGGATGGAGCATGGGCCGACGGATTTTAATGATGAAAATGTGGACCCGGAATATATTTGCAAGATAGCCCGCGAGGCGAAAGTGTTTACGGGAATAGTGTTTGGGGCGGGAGTAGCAGAGAAGTATTATACGCCGGATTTACCACCATTGGTTTTAAAGTTAAATGGGAAAACCGGATTTCATAAAGGGGAAGAGCCGGTAAGTTTGCAATTGACTAGTGTGGACAGAGCGATTGAGTTGGGAGCGGCCGCGGTAGGATATACGGTGTATGTGGGAAGCGAACACGAAGAAGAGATGATGAAGGAATTGTCCCAAATTGCAGGGGAAGCGCATGCCAAAAATTTGCCGGTAGTGGCCTGGATGTATCCGCGGGGAAAACATGTGGAAGGAAAAGAAACTGATAAAGATGTGGTGGCATATGGAGCCAGAATTGGATTGGAATTAGGAGCGGATATTGTAAAGCTGCCATATACGGGGAGTGTGGAAAGTTTTGCTTGGGTAGTAAAATCGGCCGGGAAAACCGGAGTGTTGGCACAAGGGGGGGCTAAAAAAGAAGAAGCAGAGTTTCTCAAAGAAGCGGCTGAAATCATGTGGGCGGGAGCAATGGGGATGGCGGTAGGCCGCAATATTTGGCAATCTAGCGATCCCATTGGCCTTTCAAAGAAATTGGCCAATGTGATCTTTAAATCCTAAATACTAAATGATAAACAAGAAAGATTTATCCAAAATAGGAATCGGGACTTGGGGTATGGGGGGATTTGCAACTAAGAACCCTAACAATGACGACGGCGGTCAAATAAAAGCTCTTAAAACGGCTATTCAAAGAGGCCTGAATTATATTGAAACAAATATGTGGGCAGCGGAGGGCCATGGGGCATGGATATTGTCTGAAGCAATCAAGGGATCTGGAGTCTCCAGAGACGACCTGTTTATTGTATTTGTGGGATATCCGTACAACGTAGGCACGATTTTCGAACTAGAATCATTACTGGACAAATTTCTGAAATTGCTGAACTCAGACTATGTGGATTCATTTCAATCATCTATGAGCACCTACTCAAAATTTGGAGAAGATAAAACCAATGGTTTTGTCAAAAAGATTCTTCAAAGCGGTAAGGCACGTTTTACCAGTTTTACTAACGGCAATCTTGAAACGATCGAAAAATATAAGAAGGTATTTGAGGACAGACTGATTGCCCATGAAGTTTGTTTTAATTTCGAAATTAGGCTTAATGAAGATATGGGAATTACGGATTTTGCCAAGAAATGGGGTATCTTAAATGTTGTCTATCAGCCGTTAAGAAGAAATAGGACCGCGCTGCAAAATTGGCCATTGCTGGTTAATTTGGCTAAAAAATACAACAAAGCACAAAATCAGATAATATTAAATTGGATAATTAGAAAAGGTTTTTTGCCGTTGGTCAAAACGGATAATTTAGACCACTTAGAAGAAAATTTGAAGTCACTGGAATTTGAGATAGACCAAAAAGATTTTTCTGACATTGATAGCTTTAGAATAGGTAGTGATTTACCTAAGATCGACTGGTCAAGATCTGGAAACGGAAAAATTGATGGAGATGGTATATATGTGGATCAGTTGCCAAATATTATTGATGAATTGATTTCAACAATATGAAGTACGATATTCTATCATTGGGTCCGGCACGGATGGATGTGTTTGTAAAACTTCCGGATGTGGATGTGGAGGAGGTATGCAGTATTGATCGGAAAAGATGTGTGATTGAACTGGGGTTTGGGGAGAAAATCGGGGTGCGGGGAATAGAGTTTGCTATCGGAGGGAACACCGGAAATAACGCAGTGGGGCTGACGAGATTGGGACTAAAGGCCGCTATGGTGGGGAGCATGGGAGATAGCTGGACTGACGAACGGGCCATTAAAGAATTGCAAAAAGAGGGGATAGATACGCAGTTTATAAAGATTGTGCCGGGTAAAAGTGGATTCGGGGTGGTAATTAATTATCAGGAAGAGCGGACGATTTTGTCTTATTATCCGGTAGCGGCGGACGGATTCCGGGTAGGAGACGATGTGAGATCAGATTGGATGTATCTAACAACGGCGGGGGAAGATTTTGAGGGATTTTATAAGGAGGCGGTAGATTGGGCAGTAAGTCACGGAACAAAAATTGCTTTTAATCCTGGATCCAGGCAGATAAAAATGGGAGTGGAGAAGCTGATGTTTGCATATAAAAATACTCAAGTGTTGTTTGTGAATCGGGAAGAAGCTGCCAAACTTTTGGGATTGGAAGTGACGGATATTAAAGCATTGCTCGTAGGGTTACAAAAATTGGGACCGAAAGTGGTGGTGATTACAGACGGGCCGGCGGGGACGTATGCTTATGATGGCACAAAATTCTGGCTGATGCCGATTGTGGAGGCGCCGGTGGTAGAAAGAACGGGAGCGGGAGACGCTTTCGGGTCGGGTTTTTTGGGGGCATATGTGCAGGGTAAGTCTCTGGATGAATGCCTGAAGTGGGGCACGGTCAACTCGGCCTCGGTTTTGGGCTACATCGGCCCACAAGCAGGACTTTTGACTGCTGACAAAATGCAAGAGTGGCTAGAAAAGAGCAAACATCTTGACATCAAAGCATTTTGATGCTAATATAAACCTATGTTGAAAGTAAGAACTACCGTGGGAATTGCCGACCAGACTCATGAATATTTAATGCTAAGGGCGATTCGGGAAAGAAGGACCATTGGAGATATTATTGACGAGTTGGCTTTGGTGTCGCAGCCAAGATTGTCTGAAGGTGACTTGGATAGACAAATCGAGAAAGACCTGGCTTATTTTAGATCGGTGGGCAGAAAGATTAAAAAGGGCGTGAAGAATTGGAATGCGACTAAAATAATCAGAGAGGAAAGGGATCGAGATAATGCCTAAATTTACAATTGATGTGAACGTGGTTTTAGCATGGATGGAGCTGCAGAGTCCGGAATTGTGTAGGCCGGCAGGTAGGTTTTTTCAAAAGATGAGGAGAGGGGAAGAAATTCTTTTTGCGCCTGAATTTTTGCTGGTGGAGCTGACTAATGTCTTGAAATGGAGATATAAGAGGGACGAGAGAGAGTCGGGGGAACTGATAAAGAGAACGAGAGACTCTGGGATTAGGTTTGTGGCGATCGGTAGCGGGAAGGTGGAGGAGATTAATAAGTTAGTTCACAAGTACGGTCTGACATCTTACGACGCGCTGTATTTGTTTGTGGCTCAAAAAATGGAGTGTAAGTTGGTAACTACGGATCCGAAATTGTTGGAAGTAAAAGAGTGGTGTGAAGGGCTGGGAAAATAAAAGCGTCGAAGCTATTCCAGGACTTTTGACTGCTGACAAAATGCAGGAATGGCTGAGGAAAAGTACAGAGGTGGCTCCAAAAGAATTTTAGTCTAAAATATTCTCCATCTCCTGAACTCAAGGCTCTTTGTTGCATCAACTCTTCTAAGCGATGATTCGAGACATGCTGTTACTGGTAGTTGGGGTGCAAACGGGGGGTCGTAGGTTCTACGTCTGGCGGCTATTAACGCAGCCTCTCGATCTGCTTTAATAACTGATGCTGTACGAGCAAAAATCGAACTTTTTTCAGGTATGCGTTGATTATATAACTTGCACCCCTTTTGTCAACCGTGATAGATTTAAAGCATGGCCAGGATTTTTGTGACAAAAAAAATTCCGTTTTGGGAAGAACTGAAGAAGCCGCTGGTGGAAGCGGGACATGAATTGACGATGGAGGGGGATTTGAAACAGGAGCTGGAGAAAGGATATGACGGATTATTGTGTTTGCTGACGAACAAGATCGACGAAGAAGTGCTGGCGGCGGACAAAAACAAAAGATTGAAAATAATTGCTAATTATGCGGTGGGTTTTGACAATGTGAATGTGGAAGCGGCAAAAGCTAGAAATATTATGGTGACAAATACTCCCTGCGACGAGGTGAATGAGAGTGTGGCAGAATTTACGTGGACATTAATTCTGGCTCTGTCCAATCAATTGTTGCCAGCGGCTGATTTTGCGAAAAACGCCGCATATAAGGGCTGGCGGCCGGACGTATTTTTGGGGCAACTATTGAAAGGAAAAACCTTGGGGATAATTGGGGCTGGACGTATTGGCAGTCTGGTAGCCTCGAAAGGCGTGGCCTTTCAAATGAATGTGTTGATGTATAGCCGTAGCTCGGGGACAAAATTGGAAGACGTGCTGGGGCAGTCTGACTATGTAAGTTTGCATGTACCGTTGACCCCGGAAACGACACACCTGATGAATGAAACAACTTTTAGGCAAATGAAACAAGGATCGTATTTAGTTAACACGGCCCGGGGGAAAATTGTGGATGAGGTGGCGCTGGTGTATGCGTTGAAAACCGGAAAAATCGCGGGGGCGGCCTTGGATGTGTGGGAAAATGAACCTGATCCCAGGCCGGAACTGCTGGAAATGGAAAATGTGATTCTGACTCCGCATATCGCTTCGGCCACTTTTGAGGCCAGACGGGCGATGGGGGAAGCGGCGGTAAAAAATTTGGTTGAAGGTTTGGCTGGGAGGGTTCCGCCGAACCTAGTTAAGAGTTCATAGTTCATGGTTCATAGTAGAAAAGAACGAAGACCGAA
>CAYHNU010000018.1:0-13570 GCA_964358085.1 uncultured Gammaproteobacteria bacterium
TTACCTGCTTTAAATACAAATCAGATTTAAACAGATCTGTTTGCTCAAACCTGTAGAGGTATTGTAGCACTTTTGTCCTAACTTGTATATATGTGATATATTCTTGTTCAAATGCCATCTGAATTTAACTTGGCTGATTTCTATACTGGTAGAGAATTTAGAGACCGGAGAATTGCTGAAAGCGCAGAGCCTTGGCCTAGTCTTATTAAACGCCTTCCTAAACTGGCTCGCGGCGCAGATACTTCCCATATCCACATTGCTCACGGTGGTGGATTAATACCATTTGCAGACGCGCAGAAACTTTCTGGGAGATTGCCATTTTTATCAAACCAATTCCATTGTGAACTTACTGGTGGTCCAAAAGCCGGCAAGGGCTTGTTTGGAAAGTATATAGCTTACGAATTAGCCCGAAAAAGGATTGGCCATGTTGTTTACGAAGAAAGACAGCCGGAAATTACTCCAGAAACAAACCTTGTGTCTTTTAATTTGTGTTTACAGCTATTGGCTGCGGCGGCTATGGACGCAGTTGTAATATTTCATGTTGATCCCCAAAAGTCAATTTTTAGAGGCAGTAGTGTTAAGGAAGACTACTTGGATTTGTTAGCAAAGTCTTTTAAATCGCTGCCTGAGAAAATCGCTAGATCTTGGACAGGCAATTGTGGGTTGGCAATAATCGAAATTGACGCGAATAAGCTGATGCGACCTTATCATGATTTGGCTTTGCGATCAGTAGGAACCTTGCTGCAGTCAATGTTGGATATGTATGGTACATCTGAAACGTTAGAAGATATGTTGGGGGATGAATAAATTTTTGAAAGGCGTGGCCTTTTTGATATAACCTATAACCTATCCCACCTTTCAGGTGGGATCTTCTCCTATGTTGATCATTGGCATTGGGAGTCGCAGGCGATTCCATCACCATCTGCGTCTCTTCTGGAACAACCGCAGACGTTCAACTGGTATTGGGCTTCTGCACAAGAACTCATCTGGCCACATGTTTTGGAGCAGTCACAAGTATATGATCCCTCTGTATTCTGGGTAGGTGGAGCGGTAACTGACTTTGGTGAAGCTATCGGGGTTGATGTAGGAGTGGCACAAGCTGAACTCCACAGACCCTTCTGGCTGTCTCTGGCCTCTTGCTGGGCGGGGCTACAAACCTATCTTGGTACTTGATATCTGGCGGGTATGATGAGGATTGGGCGTATCCTTCTTTAACCAGTAGCTCATTTATAAGCACCTCTCCTTTCCAGATATATCTAAGCAGCCGATTATATTTATCAGTCTCTGATACATCTTTTTCTAATCTGATCTTCTGGCCTTCTATAAGTTCTGTCGTTTTAGCTGATGCTTCCTTACCATAACACTGTACAGGCTTACTAGGATGAACTGTCTCCGGGGTGTCAATGCCAATCATACGAACTACCTTGCCTCCTTCGATAGTAAATGTGTCGCCGTCGATGACGTTGGTAACTATAGCGTCAATGAATAGAGAGCTTGAAGGGGTTGATGTTGGTGGTGTTGTCTCAATTATTTGTACAGCTACACTTTCTACTTGTGGGGATAGAGACGGTGAGACTAGATTGTCCTTTTTATCTGAATAATTACCGGAAAAACTAGCCAAAATTACTAAAAGAACAAAGCCATAAAAAATGGTAGCAGCTATTTTGCGAATGGGATGACCTGAACTTCTGAATCCGGGAATATGGCGAACAAAAGAGAGAACCATTTGCATTTGAGGCTGATTATACATCTGTGGGCAGCTGATGATAATTTCTGGTAAAATTATGCGAGTTTGGGGCCGTAGCGCAGCTGGTTAGCGCGTTTCCCTGTCAAGGAAAAGGTCGCGGGTTCGAATCCCGTCGGCCCCGCCGATGAGAAATTGGAAGATGTGGGGAGTGATAGTTGTGTATGCAATGGTGGTAGTGGCACAGATACACTGGGGCATTCCGGGACCGGAGCATCCGTTCACCTACCAGATGGACGAGTGGCACAGTTTGCAGTCGATCAGGTATTTGTTTAATTACCGGTCGGTGAATATTGAGGGGACGGGTTATGTAACAGTCTTATTTTACGTCCTGGCTGGTGTTTGGTTGATCCCTTTTTGGTTGGCCGGATTTATCAATCCCCCAGCCATAAAATCAGTGATAGACAATTTACCGATGCAGTTTAAATTGTTTGAAGTATTGCGCCTGAATACATTGGCCTGGGGGATATTAGCCCTTATCATGCTGTATAAACTGACCCGGGACTGGAAGGCGGTAGCCTTGTTTGCCTTTACTCCCATTTGGCTGGCGTTAAGCGGGCTGTTTAAGCACGACATTGCTGTGGCGGCGGCTACCTTAACCACCCTGTACTTTTGCCTGGGAAAAAGATGGAAACTGGCGGGCGTGATTACCGGACTGGCCATGGGCATCAAAATTTCCCTGCTGCCCTTGGCGGCCATATATGTTGGTTCGGGGATACTGTTCAAGCGGCGCTTGGTGATTGGGGTGGTGATCATGCTGGCCGCTTTTTTGCTAACGGGCATTCCAGACATTTTTTGGAAGAGCGAAAGATATTTGGTTGAGTTAAAGGCAAACCTGGTGACCAGCACCAGCCAAGACGGAAATATTAAATTGGGGATGCCAGTGGCCCAATATTTAATCGGCCATCAATTTGGATATATTTTCGGCTATTTTCTGTATGGCTTGTTTTGGGTTTCACTGGTAATTTTGTTGTTAAAGCGGGGAAAAAACCGTGAGGAAATTTTGATTTTGGGAGGATTGGTGGTGTTTGGATTAAGTCTGGTGCCGCTGGGGCTGGGGGCCGGGAGCAACCGAGCGCTGGTGCTGCTGCCGTTTATGGTCCTGGTGATTATAAAGGCCCGCCGGTGGCCGGCGTGGTTGCTGGCCATGGTATTAACGGCGCAAATTTGGCAAAGTGCAAACATTCTAGCGGTTAAATTCGCTCCCGACGTGCGGCAGGTGGCCAGTAGGTGGATGTTAACCAATTTACCCAAAGAAACGATAGTGGGTGTGGAAAATATCCCCATTTATCAGTACTTACCCGATGCGGTGATGAACGGGTCATATAAATTCCGGGTGATTGACGGAAAGCTACCGGAAGTGGTGATCGTGACCAGGTGGGGGAATTTATCTAAGCAGGACCTTTTGGCTAGACTGAATAGTGAAGGGTACGTAGAAAAAGCTGTTTTCAGACCTAAAATATGGGGAAGTACGATAGATTTTGAGCTGGCTAATTTAATTCCTACACCCATGTCGATCTCCTTTTATTTCCGTCATGGCTTGGGTGTGGACTAATAGGGACTTGAAATTCGAGCGAAATCAACGTATATTCGCCTTTAACTTCTGCCCGGAAAGGAGGAACGAATGAAAGATTTACTAAAAAGAATCAAATTAAACGAGCAAAATATCAGCATGGCGCTGGGATTGATAGTGGTACTATTGGTCGTGGGACTGCTGTACAACTACTTTAAATCAGTAAACAAAAAGGGTGAGGTCACATCCACCTCGACGGTGAAAACCGAAGAAGGGGTGGCTGTCGCCGGGAACGAATACACTGTTGTAGCTGGTGACAGTCTGTGGACTATTTCCGAGAAAGCTTATGGATCCGGCTACAATTGGGTAGATATTTTTGCGGCCAATAAAACCGAATTAGACGCCCATCCGGATTTGCTATACGTCGGTACCAAGCTGGCTTTGCCTAAAGTCGAAGTCAAACAGCCAGTCAGCTACACGGTAGCGGCGGGCGACAACCTGTGGAATATCTCGGTGAAAACTTGCGGCAGCGGCTATACCTGGGTGAAAACGGCCAATGAAAACAAACTGGCCAATCCTAACCTGCTATTCGTGGGCCAAACACTGAAGATTTTCTGTGATTAAGGTAAAATAATCCCAGTTTACACTGAGCTTATGCGAAGTGCGGGATTAGTACACCGGTAGTATATCTCCTTCCCAAGGAGAAGAAGCGGGTTCAATTCCCGTATCCCGCTCTATGGAGGCTGATAGAGATGTATTAAAATTGGGTGGGTTGATTAAAGAGGTTGATCAACGAATCAGAAAGGTTTTATTGTTTGGATCAGCGGCAAGGGGCGAAAGCGGTCTGACATCTGATGTTGATTTATGTATCGTTGTGCCAGATTCTACTAAAACTGGGGTAGCTGAATTAATACGACAAAAAGTGCTTTCGAAATTACAAGCAGAAGGAGTAAAAACAGGAGAGGTTCCGGGGGGGGTGAATTTAGAGGTTATATCAGAGGGCGAATTGTTAATTGGTGAAAGAAGGGGTAAACTATATGGCAATATTCAAAGAGACTCAAAAGAACTTTGAGAAATCTTTTAAGATGCCGCCGAGTGTGATTTCTAGGCTTTTGAGGTTAAACTTTTCTACTTGAATTCGATTATGTAGTCTAAAGATTATCTGTACACGTCTTTGCGATGCTTGATGCGGGTGACAATAATAATTTTGTTTAGACCGTCAACTTCATACACGACTCGATAATTCCCCAATCTGGCCCGATACGTTTTTTGCCAACTCTGGAGTTTTTTTGAGCTAGGTGGGAAAGGATTGGCTTCTAACGCCTTTATTAACACTGCAACCCGGAAGGCGATTTTATCTGGTAGCCTGTCGAGGTCTTTTTGGGCTGGTGAAGCCAGACGAACCTGCATGCTTTTTTTCTCCCCATCTGGTGGCTATGTAATCATCGATTGATACAGATGGTCCTTGTTTTACTGCCTCTTGTGAATCCAGGCCGTCGGTTAAATCTTCCAGCGCTTCCTGAAAAAAATTGTAATCTTGGATATCCAAGACCACAGCCTTGACTTCTGAATTCTGGATGATGTATGCCGGCTCTTTGGTAGACACGACTTGGTCCAAAATATTTGAGGCATTTTGGCGTAAATCTGTAATAGACACTGTGTACATATGCTATTAATTGTAGTAGTAAATTTAATATTGTCAATGACCAATGTCTCAATAAATGAGCCTCCTGCTAGAATCGGACTAGCGTCCGCGGTTTACGATACCGCCGCTTTACCACTAAGCTAAGGAGGCACGTTTTTGTGGTAGAATCAATTTTAACATGAGCAGATTGACCAGACTGGAAGAGAGGCGGAATTCGCGGAAGGCGGTGTTACTGATTTTGGGAACGATAATTCTTTTGGCAATGGCGGTTTTTTTGGGAATTCCGGTTCTGGTAAAAATGGCGGTGTTTTTGGGAGACCTGAAGTCGTCCAAAATGCCGGTGGATAGAACCGATCTGATTCCCCCGCCCCCGCCCAGTTTTTCTTTGCCATACGATGCCACCAACAGCGCCAACCAAACTATTTCCGGTGGCTCTGAAGCCGGGTCGACGGTGTATCTGACTTTGAATGGGGAAAGTGTAGGAAATGTGGTGGCCAAGGACGATGGGACATTTACGTTGGGGGATTTAACTTTGAAAAATGGGGACAATGTCTTGGTAGCCATAGCCATTGATCAAGCGGGAAACAAGGGGAATGCTTCAGCCGAGGTGGACGTATATTACTCTAATAAGCCTCCGGAACTGGCGGTGGAAACGTCGATGGTGGCGGATAATAAAGTGGAGATAAAGGGAACGACCAATGGTGAACGGCTCACGGCCAATGACCGATTGATAATTATTGGACAAGGGGGAAAATTTGCCACGACTATTAATTTGAATCCCGACGAGAAGATATTGGTGCTGGTGGTAACGGACCGGGCAGGGAACCAGACACGGAAAGAAGTAGAGCTATCCAGACCATAACTGCGGGATAAAATAACGAATTGAGAAATAGGCTGTGGACGAGGAGGCCCACCAAAGTTGTTCGTAGTTCATGGTTCATGGTTGATAGTAGATAGAGACGACGAAGATACCAAAGGTAGACCAGGAGGCCGACGAGGCCGGTGGTGGCGGCTACGAAGAGCAGGGAGGAGTCGGCGCCGGCGCCGGCATGGGATTTGAGGCTGGCTCCTTGGGCATAACGGTAGACGTTAAAACCTACCCCCAATATGGGATGTTGGGTGAAAATGCGCCAGGCAGTAGTCCAGCTGTCAATACGGGCTTGGATGGAACTGGTCCGCTCCAGCTTGACTCCCTCACCGTCGGGGGCCCGGGGAAGTATGGCTAAGGTGACCCCAAACAGTAACAGAATACCCATAAAGAACTTCCAACCTTTAATTTTCCAGGCAATGTAGGCCATGGAGACCAGAAAAGCGGCGTAGCTGCTGCGGGAGTAGGTTAGGGCGAAAGCAAGATACGAAGCAGACCAAGTGATTAAGTTGATTAAGTGATTTTTGAAAGGATTTAAGGTTAAGAAAATTAGTGTGAAAACTAGTAAAATGCCTGTGAAACCCGGGTCCAGAAATTGGCCTACGGCCCGATAGTAATGAGGATCCCATTCAGATACAACTAAACTTCTGATATCAGGAAAGATGAGATATTGGCCGAGAGATATAACCACGGTTAAGAGTCCTAATGAGTAAATTATATACGCAATTTTGACCGGTTTGATTAATTGAATTATTGAGGCGAAAAACAGGCTGAAGACCACCCAGCGGACCAAATACATGGACCCGACGAAAATGGCTGGCCAACCATAGGTGGGAAGAGCTAAAACCAGGCTGATTAAACTGACTGTGAAAAAAGCGGCAATGGGGACTGCCAAGCTCCGGTATTTTTTGAGATTTAGGGGCAGAGCTAAGATGGTGAGGGAGAAAACGGCGATATCCAGGGCAGAAATACGAACCTCGGGTGAAAAGAATGAAAACTTGTAGAGATTGCCGAAGGCAAAAGCTATCGCGAGCGCCAAAGCAGCCATAATTTACCTCTGACGAGAAACGAATAAAAGGCCATGGTCATGGCGTGAATAAAGCCAGCTGTTCCGTCCAGAAGGCCAAGTTTTAAAAAATACAGATACTTGAATTTGATGATGGGATAAAAAATGATTTGCAATAAGTTGGCGCGTTGGCCGGCTGAGTGGAGTTCCCGGGCCCGAATGCCGGAATAGGCGTTGATCTCCTGCAAGAATTCGACAAGAGTGGGGTGGGGGTAGTGAAAAATGGGGTGCGAGAGAGTGCCTATGTTGCCTTCTATGGCCCAGGCTTCATGAACAGCACCGTGCCACTCCCCTGCTCCGTGGCGAGCCAATCGCAGGAGCCTGACTCCCCCGACGTCTCCGTGAGCGAGCTTTTTACCCCACATATAGTCTATCCGGGGAATTAAAAAGCCCTTAAACTCAATTTTTTTGATGGCGGATGTGATTTCTTCTCCCAGCTTAACGGAGACCACTTCGTCGGCATCTATAAATAATACCCAGGGGGTTTTGGCCTGGGAAAGAGCCCAGTTACGCTGGGAGGAGTAATTGGAGTTAAGAGTATGAGCCAGAACTGTGGCTCCAGCTTTTTTGGCTAATTTGGTTGTCTTATCGGTAGAATTGTCATCTACGACCAGTAAAGTGTCGCAAAACTTCAAGGCTTCTAAACACCGGATAATATTCTTTTCTTCGTTATGAGTCAGGACGATCCCGGTCAACATATGGTCATTTTACTCTACTAGTTAACGGCATTTTGGGGTTTTCCGTTAATGTAGGCTTTGACATTCGAAATCGCTAGTTCGTATGATTTAGTATTTGCGTCTTCGGTGTTGAAAGCGTTGTGGGGCGTTACTATTATTCTTGGATGTTTGAAATATACACTGTCCGAAGGGACTGGTTTCATAATTTCAGTTTCAATTCCAAATCCAAAAATCTTCCCATTCTCAAGTCCCCGTAATACTGCTTCTTTATCGGTGATGGTTTCCATGGCTGGATTTACAAGGATGACCCCATCTTTCATTTGAGCTATCTCTTTGTCGGAAATCATGTTGATGGTGTCATCTGCTAGAGGAACACACGTAACAATTACATCACTCTCTTTCAATAAAGTCTTTTTATCCACTAGATTGATCCCCTTAATCGGCTTACCGCTTTTATTAAAACCGAGAATCCTCATGTTAAATGCTTGAGCGATCCGAGCAACTTTTGAACCAATGTCCCCCAGGCCAATAATCCCAATTGTCTTTCCGTAGACCTCCTTACCTGTATATTCGATGAATTTGAATGCGCCTTGATTGCGCGAATCCCTGTCAAATTCCGTAATTCGCTTAGCCAAGTCCAAAATCATGCCCCAGGCATGCTCTGCAACCGATTCCGCATTGGCTCCCTTAATATTACAAACTTTAATCCCCAGCTCGCTCGCAGCCTCAACGTCTACCCAAGCGACTCCGACCGTCAGAGTCGCAATCATTTTAAGACGTTTTAATTTATGCAGCAGTTCTCTTGAGATTTTCTGGATACCCGATGGACCGGCTATCATAATTTCAGCATCACCGGCCTTTGCCAAAACTTCTTCGGTTGTCATTTTCTGAGCGTTGATCACAACTAAATTTCCTAGTTTCTTCAACTCTTTTTCCATTGCTCCTGAAATATTTGTGTTTGATGTTATGAGATATATCTTCATTTCAGTTGGCGTAGCTCTTATTTTACCCTATCTTTCTCTGGCTCGGAGAGCATGGAGTCTTTGATGGGAGAAAATAGAAAAACGAGGGCGGGAACGACACCTAGTCCTATTAGGGTCCAGTTGAAGGATTTATCCACGAAAAATCCTACGATCGGATTAAGAATAACTAGAGCAAACCGGCGGAACATGGAAATGGAGGACAGAATCGTAGCTCTCTGGTCCGAAGGGATCAATTTATTAAGATGCGAAGAAATATGCGTTAGGCGAGTCAGACCAAAGCCTCCAGATAGGATGATCAATAATCCCAAAGTAAACGCGTTTGGCCAAATGCCGGCCGCCACAAACCCGACGCATACCAGTAGAGCGGAGAATCTAAGATAGTTTTTGATGGATCCGGCTATTTTTTCCATAAAGTGGAAAGAGTTGTTGATCATGATCTGAACTAAAGTTAAGGCCAGGTGGAAGAAACCAAACCAAATAACAGCCACTCCGATTAACTGAAGCAGGCGCTGATACAGCCAGATGACAAAGTAAGCCGAGGAAGCGACGGCGATGGCGTCCAGAGCCAGAATTTTCAGGGTGGGATGATTTTTCAGATATTTGAGCCCGTCGCGGATGATCACCAGATATCTTTTTGATTCAGAAACACCTGTAGTTTTAGCCTCTTTGAAAGTCAGAGCCACCAGGGCGGCCAGAAGAAATGGGATGGCGGAAAAAAGCATGGGGAAATTCATGCCCAGTTTTGCGGCGATGAAACTGCCTAATGGAGCTGATATGCCCATAGCTATTAGTTCAAACGACCTGGCCCGGCCGATAATTTTCTTGGCCAGGTCTGACTGGCCAATTTCTTTAAGTGAATCGTAAATTAGAGCTTCATCCGCACCGGACTGAAGAGCAACGGCGGCGGCGAAAAGAAATTCTCCCAAGAGAAAGATCCTAAAATCCGGGATGCTGCCATAGAGTAGGGCTGCGAAAGTAACAATTAATGCGCCCAAGGCAATTGACCATTTCCGGCCGAAATAATCAGCTATGGCTCCGGTGGGAATTTCCAGGGCAAAGAGCCAAAACATGAACCAGGCCTGGAGAATTTGAATCTGAAATTGATTGAGCCCGGCCCACTGGGTAAAGAACGGGATCAAGACCCCGCTAAAAAAGGCCAGCGAAGTGAGAAAAGAAAACAGATAATATTTCCAGATGTTACGAGCCATTTGATTATTTTAACACTTCGAAGGTTTGGGAGGATTCGTGGATGAGGAAGCGGGAGTGGGTGCCTGAAGGAGGTGTGGAGCGAGAAAGCCGCCAGACGAGGTATTCGTAGGGCATGGAGTAGGAACGGAATTTGGAGCCGGGACCGTCCATAACAAGTTCCGGATCGGTAGTGCGGCTTTGAGAGAAAATAGCTTTTGATAAAGATAAACGGCTGGAAAAAGAAGGACCCAAAGTAAATTCTAAATTCCAAATACTAAATCCCAAATAAATCATAATTAACAAAATTCTAAATAATTTAGGGAGGCGATTGAGAAACCAGGAGGCGATAAGAATGGCGGGGACGAGGAGAACGACCAGGTAGGCGGTGGAGATGGTGGAGCCGCCGAAGCCGGTGAGAGCGTGTTTGGCAATCCAGGCAAAGATGCCGAAGGTCTGAACTGGGCCCACAATTAGAAATGGTAATATTCCGAGTAGAAACCCAGCAATCTGTCTAGGTCTAAGTCTAAGAAATAACAGGGGCCAGAAGATGAAAGTCAGGAGATGCAGTTGATAAAGAAATCCCAGGAATAAACCGGCTAGGAAGTCGCGGCGACGACGTAATAATAGAAAATAGATAATAGAAATTAGGGGAATTAGTGAAGTGTGATAGGGCATGCGGGATTGAAGAACGGCTAAAGGCAGAGTAGCCAAGAGCAAGGATGCCGACCAACCGCCCAGGAAATAAATCAGATAGACAGAGACGACACCCAGGACGGAAGTAAAAACAGCCGGTAAGACGGGATGAGCAATCAGGGGAACTAGGAAGTAGGTCCACAACGGCCCTTGATGCAGCCAGGTGATGCTGGCGGTAATGCCCAGAAGCGGCAATCCCCGACCGAGAAGCGCGTCCCGGGCGGATAGGTAAAACCAGGCCTGGTCACCGATAAAGGGCATTAGGCTGGGAAGTCGGTAAAAACGCAAGAAAGTTCCCAGAATAATGGCTGTCCAAAGAAGAGAAAAGGAGCACACCAGATGAACTACGACGGCCCAAAACAGACCGAAATGTTTGCGGAAGTAGTAAAAACGTGAGGCACTAAAAATTGCTTGGATTCGAGGGGATTTAGGGGTGCTGGCACCCCAGTGATGCATTATTTTGGCGGGAGGATACATGTAAATTTCCCAACCCTTAAGACGGACGCGGCGGCAAAGGTCGGATTCCTCAAAATAGAGGAAGAATTTTTCGTCGAATCTGCCGATTCGATTAAACAAATTGCGGCGGATGAGAAATGCCGTGCCGGGAACGACGTCTACTTGGCAGGGGTCTTTTTTATCCCAATCAGCCAACCAGTAACGCCGGGAAATGGGATTGGGCAGGCGGTTTAAAAAAGAAAGTGCGAACAGGCCGGTCAGGGGGGTAAGTTCCCGGGTGCCCTGCAAAGGATAGGGCCGGCCGGACGGATCGAGAAGAAGGGGGGCGACAATACCGGCTTTGGGGTGGCTATCTAAAAAGGAGGTCAGGGACTCGATGGCGCCGGGAGAAACGACGGTATCCGGATTGAGAATGAGCAGATATTCACTTTTGGCCTGTTTGGCGCCTAAATTATTGCCGACAGCATAGCCGCGGTTTATTTTATTGTTGTCTACGACGATGACGTGATAATTTTTCAAGCTGGCCAGGCAAGCAGCCAGCTCTTTTTCCGCCTGATATTTGACGATGATTATTGAGACGCGAGGTGACATAGTGAGTTTTCTACAAGACGATCATGTTTGGTCCAGGTAAAGTTTTTAACGACGTGGGCCCGGCCGGCAATTCCCATCTTCTTGGCTATTTGGGGGTGGGTTTGGAGATAAAGAATTTTGGCGGCGAAGGCGCGAGGATCGCGAGGAAGCAACCAACCGGTAAGACCGTCTAATACCGTCTCCCGGTATCCGCCGCTATCGATGGCCAGGACCGGGGTACCGCAAGCCATAGACTCGATGGAGGCCAGACCAAATGGTTCGTTGTAGCTGGTACAGAGAGTGGCCAGCGACTCGGAGTAATGTGAGGCGATATTTTGGGGAGAGACGGCGGGCGAGTTATTGGAAAAACTTAGGACTTTTAATTTGGGTCGATTTTTTAGAGGGATTAAACTGAGAGCCTGGAGAACGAAATTGTAACCGGAAACTTTATCTTTTTGGTCGATAAAGAGTACCTGGTTTTTTTTGGGCTGATCTGATGGATAAAAAACCCGGGGATCAACGCCCAGATGGCAGGTTTGAGTGGGTTTACCAAATTCCTTTCGGACTTTGGCCCCGGTGAAATCAGAATTGGTGAGAATAAACGAAGCTGCCTGGGCATTTGATTTGTCTGTTGATTTACGGATTTGACGGGTTAAAATCTCGTAATATTTTTTATGAAACGGAACAAGGTCTGTAAAAGCCAATTCCGGTTCGTAAGCGATGCGAAGCATTTCCTGACAAAAATACAAACTGGGGATTTTTAGGTAACACAGAATATGCGGAGCCTGAGTGTATAGATCGGCATGGATTAAGGCCACGGCCGCGTTTATGTCTTGGGCCATTTTTTTGTGAATTTGGGGCAGGACAAAAAATTTCTGGTAGTCCGAAACTAAACGGTTTGACGAAAGTCGGAATGGATAGATATGAACCGACTTGACGAACGGATGTAAGGACAAAAACTTTTCGTCTGTTGCCGAGAGCTGAAAAAGATAAATCTCGTGCCGGCGGCTCAAATATTTGACTTGTTCGTAAACGGTGCGCTTGGCCCCGCCAGGGGGCAAGTTATGGAAAACAGCTATTTTCATCTAATTCTTCCGGGCGACAATAAACAACCAACAAGCGTCTTGGGGATGGGCATATACATCGCCTACATGTAGGTAGTAATGCCATAGCGATTTAAGTACTGTTTTGGGGAAAAATGGTTCAAACCGGGGATCGCTTAGATAGGACCACAACTCTCTTTTATTAAAGAGCCGGTATGTGAAAATACTAAAGAGCCTATTCCATTTACCTATGACAACACTTGGAAAATAATATTTATGCTCAACTACAGACATTTTACGAGCAGCAAGAAGTTTCTTCCATTCTCGTAGATTTCGGTAATGAAAATGGCTGAGGCGACTATTAATGGACCGGAGCCTGCTTTTGGTACTGAGTTTTAGAATCATCTTCTCGAATTGAGGAAGAGGGACAGTAAAAATAAATTTTCCGCCTTTACTAAGTACGCGGGAAACTTCGGCCACAGCTTTAGTGTCGTGTTGGATATGTTCAAAAGTGCTATTACTGATAACGGTAGTAAAAGTGTTGGCTTTAAAAGGAAGTTGGGTGGCATCGGCCAATAATACCCGCTTATAAATTTTACGGGATTTGGCTTGGGCAATTACAAGTTGATTGTTATCTATGCCCACATCTAAAGGAACCTGGTGAGAAAAAACAATCTCGCTGATTCCACCGTCTCCGCAACCAATATCCAAAACCGGTCGTTTAAACTGTTGATCAGCCCAGATTTTCGCTTCTATCGATCTAAAAATAATATCTTGGGGAGAAAACCAAAACCTGTCAATGAGTGATTTCATGGGAAGGTTTAAAAACTTTATTTAGATAATAAATAGCTAATGGTATGGCGGCAATCTGACCGATCATAGCTGCTATTGCCGCCCCGATTATGCCATATTTATGCACTAATGGGACTATGGGAATCGCTAACCCTAGGATATTTATCAGAGTCAGCATAGTAAGATACTCTTGTTTTTTAACAGCTAAAAACAGAGCCCCAAGGCTTCCGTAAATAGCTCTGATGATAGCAAAGATTGAAAGAAGCTTAAGAACCTCAATAATACTTATCCATTTTTCACCAAGAAACAGCAAAACTATTTGGGCAGAGAAA
>CAYHNU010000019.1:0-13080 GCA_964358085.1 uncultured Gammaproteobacteria bacterium
CCTGACAAAAATACAAACTGGGGATTTTTAGGTAACACAGAATATGCGGAGCCTGGGTGTATAGATCTGCATGGATTAGGGCCGCGTCTGCGTTTATGTCTTTGGCCATTTTTTTGTGAATTTTGGGCAGGATAAAAAACTTTTGGTAGTCCGAGACTAAACGGTTTGATGAAAGCCGGAACGGATAAACGTGAACTGACTTAACGAGGGGACGCAGTGACAAGAACTTTTCGTCTGTTCCGGTAAGTTCGTAAAGATGGATCTCGTGCCGGCGGCTTAAATATTTAACTTGCTCGTAAACTGTCCGTTTGGCTCCGCCTGGTGGGAGATTATGAAAAACGGCTATTTTCATCTAATTCTTCCGGGCGGCAATAAACAACCAACAAGCGTCTCGGGGATTGGCATATATGTTATTTGTGCGTAGATAATAATGCCAGAACGATTTAATTATCTGTTTTGGAAGAAATGGTTCAAATCGAGGATCGCTTAAATAGGACCACAACTCTCTTTTATTAAAAAGCCGGTATGTAAAAATACTGAAGAGCCGATACCATTTATTCATGGCTAACTTGGGAAAATAATATTTACTTTCGACTACAAACATATTACGGGCGGCAAGAAGTTTTTTCCATTCCCGCAAACTTCGGTAATGAAAGTGGCTCAAGCGATCATTAACGGATTTGGGGACCATCTTCCCGAATTGGGGAAGGGGGACTGTAAAAATAAAATTTCCGCTTTTGCGAAGCACGCGGGAAACTTCGGCTACGGCCTTAAGGTCGCAAGGGATATGTTCAAAGGTGCTATTACTCACAACGGTACTAAAAGTGTTTGCCTTAAAGGGAAGTTTGATGGCATCGGCCAATAAGACCTGGTGATAGATTTTTCGGGATTTGGCTCTGGCAATAACAAGTGGGTTGTTATCTACACCTACGTCTAAAGGAATCTGGTGGGAAAAAACAATCTCGCTGATGCCTCCATCTCCGCAACCAATGTCCAGAACGGGCCGCTTAAATTTTTGATCCGCCCAGACTTTTGCTTCTATCGATCTAAAGATAATATCTTGGGGAGAAAACCAATACCGGTCAATCAATTGCTTCATGAGATGGCTTAAAAACTTTATTTAAATAGTAAATCGCCAATGGAATGGCGGCAATTTGGCCGATCAGGGCCGCCATGGCCGCCCCGATTATGCCATATTTATGCACTAATGGGACTATGGAGATTGCCAGACCCAGAATATTCACTAAAGTCATTACTGTAAGATATTCCTGTTTCTTTACTGCTAAAAATAAAGCTCCTGTGGATCCGTAAATGGCTCTAATGATAGCGAAAATAGAAAGTAGCTTGAGAACATCAACAATACTCGTCCAGTTTTCCCCGAGAAGTAGTAAAACAACTTGCTGGGAGAACGTAAATAATAATAAACCAATAGGAATAACCAGGATTGAAATACCCAAAACTGTCTTTAAAAAGGCGATTTTTAGCCGGGGCCGGTCAGATTGAATCTGGGTATAGGCCGGAAATGTGACCTTGCCAAAAACATCCGAAACTTCAGTGATGGGTAAAATCGATATTTTGTAGGCCATATCATAGAATCCCAGCTGACCCACCCCAAGCAATTTACCGACTACGATATTGTCACCGTTTTGGAAAAGGTACTGCATGACTCCGGCCAAAGTAAGCCATTTGCCCCTGTCTACGACTTTTTTGATCTTACTAATTTCGAAGGCAAGGCGCGGACGAGGTTGAATAAACAGGTGTGAGAGAAGGACTTCGGCAGTTGCACCGACAATCAGACCCCAGACTAAGCTGGTTGCGGATCTGATGTAAAAAGCGAGTAGGACAGCCACGGAAGAATCTACCAGAAAAATAGTTAAACGGTACAGAAATTCTTTGTTAAACTCTAAATTTTTTTGAAATCTTACTGAAGAGGGATTAATAAAACCCCTGATGAACGGAATCAGAGCCATTAAAGTAATCAAGGAAAACGCCGCCGGAGATTTGAAGAAATCACTGACAAATCGGGCTGAAATCAAGATAAGTCCCGAAATCAGAGTTCCCCTGATGATAGAGACTACCCAGGCGGTGTCAACGTATTTTTCTAACGGTTCGTCATGCTGGATTAAGAAGACATTAATCCCCGTCTCGGTGATTGTTTCGAGAAAGGCCAGGACCAGGGCGGCAATCCCAAAGAGCCCAAACATGTATGGGTCGAGCAGGCGAGCGAGAATAAAGAGGCGCAAAAAGGTGATACCACGAGTTGTAATTCGAAATGCTGCCATCCAGGATACTCCATGGAGAGTTTTTTTAAAGTAATTCATTTGGATTTAGATAAGACTCCCATAATAGTACCAAAAATGACGCATATATCTGCAGTCAGCTGGAGAACGGGCAGCCAAAAACACGCCCGCGGATCTTTGACGTAGCGGTAATTTTTGACAATGGCCCAAATGAGATAAGGAACAGAGATTAAGAAAATCCAGTGATTAAGAAAAAATAGGAAGAAAAAGAGATAATAGCGTAAAAATAACAGTTTGACTTTGGGGCGCAAAATTCCGGCTTGGACATCGCCAATGGCAAAACGCAAAAACATCCAGGCGGCCTGACGTAAATTTTTGCGCGGTATCCAGCTTACAACCGCTTTGGGGGCGAAATAAAACCCCAGACCTTTTTTCTTCAGCGCGACTGCAAAGGCATAATCTTCGTTATGGCTCAATTTTTCATCAAAGAATCCCATTCCTTTACGCATGGCCATGGAGCGGGTGGAAGGAAAAAACTCACCTTTAATTTGATTCGGCATAACTAATACGTAAGGGACAAGGCATTTCTGAAAAATATTTCGGGGCAGACCGCGATAATAGCCGCTGACCACTTCCACCCCAGGGGTGGAAAAGGGTTTGGTTAGTTCGGTTAGCCAGTTGGGATCGGGGATACAGCCGGCGTCGGTAAAACAAATAATATCAGCCTTTGTTTTGGATACACCAAAATTCCGGCCAACGGACCTATTACCAATTTTTTGAAAGACCCTAACCCCTCTTTGATTTTGTAAATATTTCCAGGTTCCGTCTGTAGATCCACCGTCAACAATTATTATTTCTTTAGTTTGTTTAATTAAAGAGTTAACTAAAGATTTTATATCTTTAATTTCATTCAACACTGTCACGACAACGGCTACCCTCCTACGCTGAAGCTTCGGAAGGGTTTCACTTCGTTTCATTTTTGCCATAGTTTTTCGTAAATATCGACCACCTCCGACCAGGTAGGGATTTTAAAATTTTTGTCTTTAAATGGCGTCATGTTTAGGTAATCGTATTTCAGGGGATTGGCGTAATAGGTAAAGACCGGCGTATTTTGGGCCATGGCTTCAAGAATGGTCAGATATCCGGATACGAAGGCGTATTTGTATTTATAGAAATAATTACCGGCGTGGGGATCGTTTGTATATATGTCCAATTTTACTTTCATTTTACGGGCCAGATCCTTGTAATAATCCAGTCCTTGGTCCGCGTCCGGGCGGCCCACGAAAATTGCTCCTTGCCTTTTTACATTTGGATATTTGGTCTTCTCTGCGGCGCCGTAAATCACGTAATCGGGTTTGGTGCCATAGTATTTTTTGATAAATTCGCCCACGCATATATTACCGTTGACCATCCATTCGCTCACTTTGCGGATAACTATATTTTTCCATGGTACCGGGTATATGCCTTCCCAACCGTGGAAGGTGACGAAAACTTTTTTGAACCAATAGGGGAGTCGGAAAGGAAAAAACCAGAAGAAGACGTCGTGAATGTGAATGACATCTGCTTGTTTAATTAATTGAAGATGGCCTAGCCACCATTTCCAAATGGTCCATTTACCAGATCCCCCAATTCTGTAAATTGTGACTCCCCTATTCTTCTCATAATCCGGGAGTTTAGGATCATGTTTTTCGCAAACAATTGTTATTTGATGTTTTTTGGATAGTATTTCGGTGATTTTTTCCACATGCTTCTCCACTCCCCCCACATGGGGCCAATATAATCTACACATAAATAAAACGTTCATTTTTTTCTGGCAATTATCAAAATATCTGATTCACCTAAAATTGGAATTGTAATATCGTCAATAAAGGATACTATTTTAGTAATTGGTCCCTTTATAAGCTTTATTAAGATACCGAGAGGGTGAAATAAGAAAAGTGAATTTCTGATTATACCTTCAGTTTTATTGATTTCACTTATTTCCAATCCAGAACTTATAACAAGGTTGCTTATTGTTTCTATGTTGTACCTCCTTATGTGTCCCACCTTTTTATCAAAACTTCTCGCTAACCCTAATTTAAAAAGAGGAGAATTTTTACTTGGAACGGTTATTAATGCTTTCCCATTTCTTTTGAGTTTTTTGTTCAGACTATGTAATAAGTTTAGATCTTCTTTTATATGTTCAAGAACTTCTGTGCAGATTATTAAGTCAAACTTTTTCGAAGAAATTATCTTTTTTTCAGAACCAATTGTATAAAATTTAGCTAATTTATTTAACGACATAAGCTTAGAATTTTCATTTGCCGTTTTTACAGCTAGGGGTGAAATATCTAACCCAATAACCTTATTCCCTTGGTTAGCTAAATAAAGTCCAAGTGTCCCAACACCGCATCCATAATCTAGAACACTTAGTTTATTTCTCTTTTTGATAATTTTTTTTAAGGCTTTTATAATAATTATGTAGGTGAAATTATCTTCTGAAATTATCCGTTTTTGTAATTGTGCCCCTTTATGAAATTGGTTGTAAAAACTGCTTAAGTTCATTTCTCCATTTTATCTTATTGACAACTTATCTTCTACATAAGATATAGTGAGAATAGAGGTTGAAGTGTTTAAGAATTTTGGGTTATGCTTATTAGTACTAATAGTTGGTTTCCTTCGATTAGGGACCTCGGTGGCTGCAATTGCACCTGATCCAACTAGTGCTTGGTCTGCAAACACTCCCCTTCCCTACAATTTAGCTCTCCATGTTTCATTTTCTAGGAATAGCAAACTGTACATCGCCGGTGGCTCTGCAGTAACCGGACAAAGTCACACCCAGGTTATTTCCTCTATCTCTAGTCTTGGGGGATTGTTGGGAGCTTGGGATTTTTCTTCTTCGCCCGTGCCCACTGCTCTCATTTATCATTCTGGAGCACAAAAAGACAGATTTGTTTATGTATTGGGGGGAAAAGAGGAAAATTCGCCTCCTATCACGAGTGTAAATAAAGTCTTTCTGGGAACTATAAACGATTTAGGTTTTATAGAATCGTGGACACAGTTAAATTCTTTACCCGTGCGTGTGCAGTTGGGAATAGCAATTGTAGTAGGGAATCGACTTTATTTCGCAGGAGGAAATACATACCCTGAGGGAACATGGAATGGAAATGTATATTTTGCTGATATTAATGCCGATGGAACGATTGGGGCGTGGCAAATCGCGGGAGTGTTGCCGGAACCAAATACAGGATTTGGGATGATTGAACATAATGGCCATCTCATTGTGATAGGCGGATATGGACAGGTCAGTGGGTATATTAGTAAAGTGTTTACCGCTCCGATTGAGACTGACGGGAGAATCGGAGGTTGGGTGGAAACCAGTCCGCTTCCGGAACCATTGAACCCTTCCGGAACATTAGTAGTAGACACGACCGTAATGTCTGTAGGTGGAGGCGGGCCGGGGGGCTTGCTGGATAAAATCTATTATGCTGACTTAAATTCCGATGGAAGTGTCGGGCCTTGGAGTTTAAGCGCTAACCGTTTGCCGCAACCTCTCTGCTGCGGGGCGTTATCGATGATCAACGGATTTGCATATTTGAGCGGTGGATTTAACGGAAACTATTTGAACACGGTATATATGAGCCAGGTGGGAATTGCCTCTTCTCCCACTCCAACTCCCACTCCTTTAACTCCCGTTATTTTAATTCCGGGGATGGGGGCGAGCTGGAACGCCGACGCTCTACTTAATTGCAAATCTGATGGGTATGCTGGCGGATGGTCAATGTCTAGTTTTGCCGCTGGCATTTATGAACCCCTGGTTTCGGCCCTAAATGGGGCAGGAATTAATGTGAGCGTGTTTAATTATGACTGGAGAAAAGAAATTTCAGATAACCAACCAAGTTTGCTGAGCTTTATTGACGGGCTTGGCGAAAAGCTTCCACTGGTTGGACATAGTATGGGAGGACTTTTAGGAAGAGCATATTTGGAAAGCTCCGGAAATGATAATAAACTTACAGATTTGGTCACTGTTGGATCACCACATCGAGGTTCAGCGCTGGCTTATCCGGCATGGTCAGCAGGTGAAATTTGGAGTAACGACCTGTTGACCAAAATAGCCGCGACTTTGCTTTTAAAGAGGTGCGGTTCATCCAACAAAACTGACAGACAAGTAATTCAGACTTTTTGGCCATCTGTTCATAACTTACTTCCAATAGATGATTATTTGAGGGACAAAACTAACGGAAATATGAAACCGATTGATTCTATGACAGCGAAGAATAACTGGCAACCAACCAGTTTTCAGAGCTTTGGAGTTCGTGTGGGAACATTGTCAGGAATAGGTACTGATACACTACAAAAGATACCTGTTAAGGACAGGTCTCAGAAAGACGCAGTTTTAGGAAATTGGGAAGATGGAAAACCGGCGGGGAAGGAGAAGACAAGTCAGGGAGATGGAGTGGTTTTAGCCTCAAATGGCTCTTTACCAGAGTCAGAAAATAGGCTTGTTAATGGCACACATTTGGGAATAGTAAGTTCTGCGGAAGGGATAAACCAGATCTTAGATTTATTAGGGATTACGGCGTCGACGAATCAAGTTGCGTGGCAGGAGCCTAAGTCCGCATTAGTTGTGATAGGAAATAACGCGAGACTGATGCTTATTGATCCCAAGGGAAAAGTTAGATCTGATTCCAATGGAGTGGTTTCAGTGATTAATCCCACAATGGGGAAGTACAAATATGTCTTGACCCCTAAAAAATTCAAGAGCGAACTGATTGTAATACGAGTAAAAGACAATGGTGATATTTTATATAATGAGTATAAGTTCAACAATCTTCTACCTAAGTTCGGGGCTGTAGATTTTTAGTGGACGATGCAGGGCTCGGACCTGCGACCTCGGCAATGTCAATGCCGCGCTCTAACCAACTGAGCTAATCGTCCAGCGTGCTAATTATAGCCTGTTTTATTTTCTTTCCAAAACCCATCTTATAAAAACTTTCTCTTTTTCGTGCGTCAGCTTCACAAAGATATTCTTCGTGATAAATCAATTTAAATGGCCCATTAGCTTTAGTCCAAATATTTGAACCCGCATTATGTTCTTCCAATCTGGCTGTTGGATTTTTTGAAGTAAACCCGACGTAAACTTTGTTATTTTTTATACTTTTTAAAAAATATACGTAATGCATCGCTCTTGCTTCAGCCAAAGGCTGATTGGCCTCTGGCCAAAATCGTCCCCGTAGACAAATTTTAGCACGGACCTCATAATGAATCTATGAAGAGGATACTCGACGCTTTGCAGCCGATAGTCATGGCATTTGCGGTTTTCATGATGATTTATTTGTTTTTGTTTCAGCCGCATAAGGTGGACGGAAACTCGATGTATCCAAACTTTCATGATAAGGAATACATTTTGACCGACAAAATTAGTTACAGGAAAGGCAATCCACAAAGGGGCGACGTGGTGGTATTTCACGCTCCCCCGCCAGCTAATAGTGACTACATCAAGAGAGTTGTTGGTCTTCCCGGAGAAACGATTATGGTTAAGAATGGAAATGTTTTTATCAATGAGCAGCGACTGCCGGAAATATATTTGCCATCTACGTATTCAACACTAGAAAAATCGTTTCTGCGTGAAGGTGTCCCATATCAGATTCCTGTAGGATATTACATGATGTTTGGAGATAATCGAAATTACAGCTCGGACTCACGGGAGTTTGGACCTATCTCAAAGAATGCAATTGTAGGGAAAGCTTGGGTGAGATATTGGCCGACGGATAGAATAGGGCCGGTTCCTCACGAAAGATATATCTTTTTTTAACCCCTGATACCTTTGTAGATTTTCTGCAGACGCTCTTCAGTTTCTGGCAACGTACCCTTGAGAACGATGGTGAGGCGGGTTTCGGCCCGGGAACGAGAGAGGCGAACGATGTTGGTCGATTTTTCTCCGAGCACTTCCTGAATTTCGTCGCGCAGACGATCAATATCTTCACTCATCTCATGGGGGGCTTTGGGAGTTTTTCCGCTGGGTTTATTACCAGCTTGAACCCGCATTTTCCGGGCCAGTTCCTCTGCCCGGCGAACCGAACCGGATTCGCGAAGAATTATCTTATAAGCTTCAACTATCAATCGGCTATCATCGATAGCTGCTAAAGCCCGTGCATGACCTTCGGATATCAGACCGGTCAAAAGGCCGTCTTTTAAAGCGTCGGGGAGAGTGAGAAGGCGCAGTGAATTACTAACATAGGATGGACTTTTACTTATCCGTTGAGCTATTTCACTATTGCTTAACCCAAATTCACTAATTAATCTTTCGAAAGCTTTAGCTCGGTCAATAGCATTCAGGTCGGTGCGTTGGACATTCTCGACAATGGCCATTTCCAACATACCTTGAGGGGTAGTTTCCTTAATGATAACTGGGACTGTTTTCATGCCGGCTAATTTAGAGGCTCGCCATCTGCGTTCTCCGGCAATTATTTGATATCCAGCTGGAGTTTTAGCCACAACTAAAGGCTCTAAAATACCGTGCTCCCGAACAGAATCAACTAAATCTACTAGAGACTCCGGAGTGATTATGCCTCTTGGTTGCAAAGGGTTGGCTTGTAGCGAATCAATGTCTAGATCTATTACTTGTTGATTCATTATTGTACTGAAATATACTGCTTGCTAAGTTTCTTATAGAAACGCAAGATGCCTGTTTTTAGAGCTGTCAATGTGAAGTCCCGACCAACTTGAACTCCGTCACCTGGGTGAAAACGCGTACCATTTTGGCGAACTAAAATGTTTCCTGCTGAAACCTTTTGGCCACCAAAGATTTTAACGCCCAAGCGTTTTCCTCTGCGATTTCCTTTTTGTCTGGTAGAACCTCCGGCTTTTGTGTGCGCCACGGTGTTATCCTATACTCTTTTTTCACGACTGTCAACCGTAATCTTCTCGATTTTTATCTTGTGATAGACAGGTTTAAATCCCCGAACTTTACGATAACGGCTTTTGGCTTTGTATTTAGCCACCCGAATCTTTCGGCCTTTAATTTCCCCCAAATCCTTAATGGCAACTTTGGCTCCATCTGGGTAAAGAACTGTGTCAATTTGGCCACGATCAACCAAAAGCTCCTGTCCAGGCTCAACTATATATTGTGAGGAACCAATTTTGATTATGGCCTGCATATGGGAAATTATACCTAAAAACTATTTGATTTGAAAGGAGGAAGGCGATGAATGCCTGTTCATAGAGGTAAGGATTCCCAAAGTTAATCCTAAAGAAACCAGGGATGATCCTCCGTATGAAACAAAGGGCAGTGTGATTCCGGTAATGGGGGCCAGTCCGAGGTTCATACCGACGTTGACCCAAATTTGAAAAGAAAGCATAGCCAAAGTCCCCAGGGCGTAGAGAGTGACCGCGAGATTGGTCGCTGATTGAGAAAGCAGGTAAATTCGCCACATGACGACGAGAAAAAGAATTAGAGCGAAACCGGCTCCGACGAATCCCAATTCTTCACTAAGGGAGGCAAAAATAAAATCGGTGTGCCTTTCCGGAAGAAAGCGCAGTTGAGATTGAGTTCCCTGACCCAGGCCCCGGCCCCAGAATTGACCGGATCCGACAGTGATAACCGACTGTATCACCTGATATCCCCGATTTAAGGGATCGGCATAAGGATTTAAAAAGGTTGTAAGCCTGTCTTTTTGATAGGGCTTGAGGACAAACCAAAAAATCGGAGCGGCCAAGACGAATATAGTTAATCCAAACAAGGCGATGCGGCGAAATGAAAAATTTGACAAAAATACTGTCAGCCAACCAATAGTAAGAACTAGAGTTGTACCCAGGTCGGGTTGAAAAAAAATGATAAGGGCGGGGATGATAAACGCGATAATTCGCCATCTCGTAGGCAGCATGACAAAACTTAAAAGAAGAAACGGTTTAACCAATTCGGATGGCTGGATAGAAATCTGGCCAAATTGCAGCCAGCGCAGGGCTCCCCGAGTGTGCGAACCAAAAATAAGAGGAGTAATCAAAAAAACTAACGAGGCAATGTAAATTGGTAAGTGCAGAGCTTGAAATATTCGATAATCGACTAATGCAGCCAATGTAAAGGCGACCGCGGCTGCCGCAACGAAGGCTAGTTGAAATGGTGCCAAAGACGGAAAAACGCTGCGGATAATAGTTAGGCCTAAAATAACCAGCAAAATCGCGGGTAAAATCAACCACCAATCAATTTTTGGTCTCATATTAACTCTATTTTTAACTCCCGGCCTTGCTTGACTGTAGTTGCTAAAGTCTGGCGCTTTAAATTCTCAAGCAATTCATCCGTCAAAGCCGGACCGGCCTCTGGCCGGGGCACTATTATCTTAATTTTTTGATCCAGACGGGCACCCAGTTCTTTACGTTTCTCCTGGACCTGACGGATGAGGTCACGGAGCCGACCTTCAGCTATCAGTTCAGGGTCTAAGTTTAAGTCTAAGACGACAGATAATTCATTGCCCTTTTTCCACACCACATTTTTAATATTTAGTTCGTCTTTAATTAATTGGAGCAATTGATCATTGAGTATTGTGCATTGAGCATTGACGCGAAGCGTCTTGAGTGGCTGACGGACTTTTATCCCGGCAGTCTTGCGTTGAGATAGCCCCATTTCTACTATTTTGCGCACAAGTTTCATATCTTCGATCAATTGAGTATCGAATTTGCTCAATTTTGCGGCTTTGGGCCAATCTGCCAGATGAACCGATTCTTCTCCTGTTAGATTTTTATAAATGCTGTCTGAAATATACGGATTAAACGGAGCCAGAAGCTGGACAAAGGTGACAAGAAGAGTATGTAAGGTTGGTAAGCAGCTGGTGCGGCCACGACTGCGCCGAACATACCAGAGTGAGATATCAGATAATAAATCTTCAAGAGCGTGACTGGAGGCGTAGGGATCATATTTGTCCAAAGAACTTGTGACTAGAGAAATCGTTTGATTTAATCGAGCCAAAATCCACTGATCTAGAGTGCTAAGTGCTTGGTGCTTGGTGACGGGTAAAAACTTGTCTAAATTGGCGTAGGTGATGAAGAAATTGTAAACATTCCATAACATCAAATGGAAATGCCGCCTGACGTCGTCTGTAATCTTGTATCCAAAAAGTAAATTTTCATAAGGTTGATGGGTAACGTATGTCCAGCGCATGACATCGGCGCCTATTTTATCTGCCGCTTCTCCAAATTCAATGGCATTGCCCCAAGACTTGTGCATGGGACGCCCTGTTTCGTCCAAAAGCGTATTGTATCCAAGAACTGTATTAAACGGGTTGGTTTTTTTGAGAACCGTACTCATGACAATCATTGAATAAAACCAGTTTTTAAACTGTCCGGGAAAAGACTCAGTAATAAAATCGGCCGGAAACCACTCTCGGGGCAAGGTAGAAAGTGGCACTATACCGGCATCCAACCAGACATTGCCCACATCGTTTATCCTATTTACTACGCTTTTACACTTTTTGCACTCAATTTTTACTTCGTCAATCCAAGGCTTATGGGGGGTATTGCCTTCAAATTTGTCCCACCCCTCGACCGCTCTGGATTTCAATTCATTCTTATCGCCGATCACTTCAAAACTTCCACAACTCTGGCATTCATAAATAGGCAAAGCCAGTCCCCAATAACGATTCTTTTTTGATATCAACCAATCGTGCATATTTTCCAGCCAGTCTAATTCTCTTTCCAAACCAAAAGTTGGTAGCCATTTTATTTTTTTAGTAACTTCTATCATTTGTTTACGCAAGGAAATACCTGTTTCGTCCACCTTATCCATTGCGATGTACCACTCATCGGCTACTTTCCAAACAAGTTCTGCTCCACAGCGCCAACACCCGGGATAGCGATGTTTATAATGTTCGGTTTTCAGTATCCAGTTTTCGGTTTTTAGATAATCAATAATCAACTCTGGGTGTTTTTTGGCATTCTTGCCTGACAAAAAACCCATGGTATCGAGATAATCTGCATTATCGGCGATAACCGGGATCATAGGCAACCCCAGTTTTTTCCCGAGTTTAAAATCCTCTTCGCCTGCTGACACGGCCGTGTGCACTAAACCTGTTCCCTCTACGGTTGTAATCGGCATTATCAAAGAATCGGTAGCGACGACTGTGTGAAATTTAGGATCAGATGCTACAGCAGTAGCTGCAGGTAAATCATCAAAAGGACCGGTATATTTTAGATCAACCAAATCTTTGCCCAGACACATTCTGGTGATTTTCGAAGCAGGAAAAAGTCTGGAACTCGCGTCTTTGGCTACCCACATTCTGTCTATCAGAGCGTATTCCAGCTTTTTATCAACCGCTACCGCGATATTGGCAGGAATAGTCCAGGGGGTGGTGGTCCAAATCAATAAGAACTCGTCATCTTTGCCCACAATAGGCAACTTTAGGTATACCGACTCATGAACTACTTCCTTATAATTTTCAGTAAGAATCTCATGCTGCGAAATTGCTGTTTCACACCTGGGACACCAGGGAATCGAATCGTGGCCCTTATAAATAAATCCTTTTCCCCAACAAACCTTCAAAAAATTCCAGATAGCATAATTATTCTGGTCAGACATAGTGTAATAGGAATTATCCCAGTCCATGAAATTACCCAAACGTTTGGTTTGCTCTGTCTGCATTGCAGAGTATTTCATCACCCGATCTTTACATTTGTTCACAAAATTGGCGACTCCATATGTCTCGATGTCCTTTTTAGATTTAAAACCCAATTCTTTTTCTACCTCAACCTCTATCCACAATCCCTGGCAATCAAAACCGTTTTGGTAACGGCCGGCGTCGCCCTTCATGGTGTGATATTTTTGCCACAGATCCTTATATGTCCTGCCCCAGGCGTGATGAACTCCCAT
>CAYHNU010000020.1:0-12312 GCA_964358085.1 uncultured Gammaproteobacteria bacterium
GAAGGTATTATATCACACTTATTTTAATGGCGGGGGACATGGTGGATTTGAGGACTGCTTTGACGAGTTTGTCTTCGAAAGCGTTGAGAATGGCCTTGATATTGGCTGATAGCTCCAAGTCTTTGGCCGATAGCTTGCCGACGATGGTATGAATTAGAGGGGCGTCTTTTTCGGTTTTTAAACTTATGGATTTGTCGGAGAGCTTTTTGATGGCGGTGGCAGGGTTGGCCACGACGGTGCCATTTTTGGGGTTGGGCATGAGGCCTTTTGGCCCTAAGATTTTGGCGAATTTGACAAGTTTGCCCATTTGATCGGGAGAGGCGTAAAGAGAGTCTAAGTCTAAGTTGACAGTGCCCGATTCAAGTTTTTTGATGAATTCATCATCGGCTATACCGATTTTGCGGGTTTTACCAGTGGAGTGGGGGAGTTCAATTTCTTTAGAAACGCCTTTTTCTTTGAGGACAAGGTGAAGTTCAACTGTGCTATCAAATTTAGCTAATGATATCTCTCTTAATAGTTTGATGGCATCTGATATGGGGTAAAGATGGTCAGCGGTAACTTTGGATTTGGCCGCTTGATATGGCTTGGAGCGGATGCGGGCCTGTTTAATTTTTTTGGCCTCGACAGTTTCCTGTTGCCTTTTTTCTACGATTTCCAGTTCGGCTAGTGATTCGGCAGTAGTGTCTACCACCCGTTGTCCGCCGGCCAAACCGGGAGCTTTAGCGGTTTTTCCGCTCTCGCGCAGTTTTTTCTGGTGCAGCTTTTCAGACTGCTTTTTTTTGAGCTCCTCTTCATTTTCGGAGCCGATGATGGCTACAGCTTTTTTTCCCACAGCGCACTGATTATACTAGAAGGGTGGTCAATGTAAAACAGGTAGGAAAGAATAAGCTGTATTATCAGGGGGAGTGGAGCGACGAAATATTTGCCAAGTGTATGGGGGTGGTGGGGTCGAGGAGAATGACCAGTTACGGCAGAAGAGTGGTAGAGAAAATTGTGCCGCAATTGGTCGCCGGCGGGTGGACGATAGTCTCGGGTATGATGTATGGAGTGGATCAGGCGGCACATGAAGTTTGTCTGGATTGTGGAGGAAAGACTATTGGTGTACTTGGGTGGGGGATAGAGTATAACGCTGGAGACAGGGAGCAAGATTTGCAAAGAAAGATTGTAGAGAGCGGAGGATTACTGGTGTCGTTATGGAAGGACCAGATGGGGACGAATTGGACGTTCCCTGCGAGGAATCAGGTGGTGGCAGATATCTGTCATGAATTAATAGTAGTGGAAGCGGCGGCTAAGTCAGGGGCACTTTTGACAGCCGGAATGATGATTAAAAGAAAGAAACCGGTGTGGGCGGTGCCGGGACCGGTGACAAGTTCGGTGTCCGCGGGCACAAATATGCTGATAGCCAAGGGAATGGCGAAGATGTGGCAAGGATCAGAAGTTAGAAGTCAGGAGTTAGGAGCTAGTAATCCGATTTTAGAGTTAATAAAAGACGAAGGACTGGAGGCGGATGAGATAGCCAGAAAATTAGGCCAGCCAATTTCAGAAGTAGGGGCACAGCTGTCTTTATTGTCTCTAAGTGGGGAAGTGGAGGAGAGAGAGGGGAAATTTTTTCGCACTTAGTTGTTAAAGAGTCGCCTCTCTATAAAGTGGGCAGTCTGGACAGACTATACTGCTTTGTATACCTTGGCAGGTAAAGGCGAGATGGCCTTGATCGACGGCTGTCTTGAACATTGTTACGCTTACCCCAACATTAATGTGGCTCAACCTGACAGGACAATTTTTTGGTGAGTATTTTTTGAGAACGTTAGTTGTTAACTTTATGATCTTAATTTCTACAGACATTTGATGCGGATTGTATTCTTACCTGGTTGTGGTTGTCAAGCAAGTAAATTTATTTATTGTAACGGTCGTGTGAATATGGTAAATATTGAGTATGGCGAAAAGAAGAATTACGGCCGGAAAGATGTTGGAATTTGCTAGCGATGTGGTAGAAGTGTTTTTTCCAATGAAACGGGAGAGCTTGGGTACCGTATTGCATAAAACTTTGCCCGCAATAGATGATTATTTCCCATCGGTGGCAAAGCAAGTGGCGGACAAGTTGCAAAGGCGGGGATGTGTGGAAAAGAAGACGACACCTGAGGGAATAGTGGTGAAAATTACGGATAAAGGAAGGGTGCAGATGTTGAAATATAAACTTGAGCAAATGGGGCGACCGGAGGGGAAGTGGGACGGAAAGTGGAGAATGGTGTTTTTTGACATAGCGGAGTTGGAGAGGGGGAAGAGAGACAGGCTGCGGATTTACCTGCGTCAGCTGGGGATGGAGCAAATGCAAGAAAGTGTATGGGTGAGCCCATACAACGTATTTGATCAAGTGAAATACTTACGGGAGATACTTGATGTGCCACATGGGGTGAAATTGGCGGAATTGGGCTGGATTGAAAACGAGAGTGATCTAAAAGAGATTTTTGAGATAAACTAATATTTATTTTTTCTAACGGTCGTTTGAATATTGTAAATTGTAGAATGTGATATTATCGGATTAAGATGCTTGCTAGGATTAAGAGCGTGGCGCATGTGGGATTGGTGAGTGTGGCAATAGAAGTGGAAGTGGATGTGGCAGAACAGGGGTTTCCGGGGTTTAATATAGTGGGACTGGCGGGCAAGGCAGTGGAGGAAGCGCGAGAGCGGGTAAAGACGGCGATTAATAATTCGGGATTGGCTTTTCCCCCTAAAAAAATCACGGTGAATCTGGCTCCGGCAGATATGCCAAAAGACGGGGGGGCTTATGATTTACCGATTGCTGTGGGGATATTGACGGCGAGTGAGCAAGCACCACACACGGATGGCTTGTTCTACGGAGAATTGTCTTTAGACGGGAGTTTGCGGGCCACAAAAGGGGTACTACTGGTGGGCTTGTTTGCCCGGGGTGGAAGTATTTATGTACCGATAGAAAGTGCGAATGAGGCGGCGGTGGTGGAAGGGGTGACAGTGTATCCGGTGAGGAATTTACAGGAGATGGTGGACCATTTAAATGGCGTAAAAGAGATTAAGGAATTAAGCCACTTAGAGATTAAGGAGTTGGTAGACGAAGCGGCGGTGGATTTTGACTTGGCGGAGGTGGCGGGACAGGAACAGGCCAAGAGGGCATTACTAATCGCTGCGGCGGGCGGACATAATCTACTCATGAGCGGGCCACCGGGGGCGGGGAAAACTATGCTGGCCCGGGCCATGCCGGGGATTTTGCCTCCATTGTCGGCGCAGGAAGCGCTGGAAGTAACAAGGATTTATTCGGTGGTGGGGCTTTTAGATCCCGGGGAGTCGCTGCTGCGGCGGCGGCCGTTTAGGTCACCGCACCATGGGATTTCGGCAGCGGGAATTATCGGGGGTGGGACGAATCCTTTGCCGGGCGAGGTCAGCTTGGCGCATTTGGGAGTGTTGTTTCTGGACGAAATGGCGGAGTTTCCCCGGTCAGTCTTGGAAAGTTTGCGTCAGCCGATGGAAGATGGGGTGGTGAATATTGTCCGGGTGGCGGGACACGTTAGCTATCCGGCTAGTTTTACGCTGCTGGCGGCAATTAATCCCTGCCCGTGTGGGTACTTGGGACATCCCCGGCGGGAATGCAAATGCACGGAAAAAATGATCCGTAAATACCGGGGACGGATCTCCGGGCCGATTTTAGATCGCATAGATCTTCACGTTCGGGTGCCAGCGGTAGAGACAGATAAACTTAGCGCTCAATCCTCATCGCTCAATGCGCAAAGCTCAAAAAATTTAAGGGAGCAAGTAATTAATGCCAGAAAAGTTCAGACGAAGAGATTTGTGGGGGAAAATATTTATACCAATTCCCAGATGCGAAATAAGCAGGTAAAAAAGTATTGCAAATTGGATGGGGAAACGGAAAGATTACTGCGGTTGGCAGTGGAGAAACATGATTTGTCTGCCCGGGCGTATTTCCGGCTGATAAAGGTGGCCCGGACAATTGCTGATTTAGCTGAATCAGCTGATATTGCTGTGGCGCATATGGCAGAAGCGTTGCAATATAGACAGCAGATATGAAATTTGAAAACAGGAAAACAGGTCTGATTGGTGAAGAAGTTGCTTTGCAACATTTACTTAAGAAGGGTTTACAGTTGGTTTTGCGTAATTTTTCTACCCGATTTGGGGAAATAGATCTGATAATGCGCGACAAAAGTATATTGGTATTTGTGGAGGTGAAGGCAAAAAAAGGTCTGAAATGGGGCAGTCCGGAGGAAATGTTTACCCGGGGGAAATATGAGAGGGTGAAACGTATGGCCAGTGTTTACTTACAAGGGCAAGAGGTTCCGTGCCGGATAGACATGGTGGCAGTGGTTTTAAATTCTCAAAATGAACTGGTTTCTGTGAAGCACTATGAAAATGTCACTGGATTTTAATTCCGATGCTTATTTGGTATATTGAGCGGTATGTGTGCTGTGGCCAGGAAGAAGAGCGACGATGATTTTGAGCTCAAGTCGGAAGGATTCCGGGTAAGGGTGAAGGAGTCCGGGGTTGAACCGGCCCAAATACCGAAGTGGGCGGCGCGCAAGTGTGGACTGTTGAGATCAGCCGGGTATTTGCCGACGTTGCCGGAGCCGGTAATAATAAACACTCATCAGGAGCTGGTGGTGAGCGTGATGAGTGCCGGGGTTCCTTTGGGGAAAGCGGTAGAGATAGGCAGAGGTTTGAAACTGACTAATGGAACCGACATAGAAATGGAGCCGGAGGGGGAAACTGTTGATTTTTATCAGTTAGGCTTGGATTATGGAATAACTCGGAGAATGCGTTGTTACCTGGCGGGAGGTGGGGTGAGGTCGGTGCGGATAATTGTGGCCGACGTAGAGCGGCGGCCGCAAAAGGAATGGCGTTGTGACGGGTTTGCGGTGGCGGCGCGTAGTGATGGAGTGTACGTGGTCAGAGAGGATATGGCCTCCGGTCAGGACCTGGGGGAAGGGAAGATTCAGGTGCTGACGAAGAGGATGGCCAAACCGGAAGAGAAAAGTGGGATAGCGGTGGTGGTGTACAAGAGGGTGGTTAAAGGAAACTTTGGGCGAGTCAGTATGTGGGATCATCGCAGAGCGGTGCTAGAGCAGGGAAAATTTGCGGAAGACGCGACGGAGAGCTTAGGGATATGGGGTATGGGACCATATATTGTGGTGGCGGTTCAGGAGGTGTGGATGCATCATCCGGACGGGGGAATACCTTTTGATGAGATGCCGAATGTACTGGGGAAGTTGGCGGCGGGAGGAGCGGAGAAGTGTTTTAGAGATTTAGTTAGCAAAAGAGAGTGGAATCAGACGAAAATGATCCGATTTGAAATCGAGTGCCGGGGAAAACAGTGGGAACGGGAGGGAGCAGAGGTGGCCAGGCAGTTGGTGGGACCGGCAGGGCTACTGGACCGGGCGGGCTGGGAGTATGAGTTGGTAAAGAAACGGAAAGTAGATAGATGATTTAGGCGACTTTGATACCCATGGAGCGGGCGGTTCCTGAAACCGTTTTGATGGCGGCGTCCAGGGAGTCGGTATTCAGATCTTTGAGTTTGGCTTCGGCAATGTGTTGGACTTGGTCGGCGGTTAAAGTGCCGGCCACCTCGCGGCCGGGAGTTTTTGATCCCTTCGGCAAGCTCAGGGCTTTGAGAAGCATGGCCGAAACGGGAGGAAGCTTGGTAATGAAAGTGAATGAGCGGTCTTCGTAGACGGTGATGACGGCGGGGATAATATTGCCCTTTTGATCTTTGGTTTTGTCGTTGTACTGTTTGACAAAATCCATGATGGGGACGCCGTGCTGACCCAGAGCCGGGCCGACTGGGGGGGCAGGGGTGGCTTCGCCAGCCGGTAAATTTAATTTGAGAACAACTTTGACTTTTTTAACTGCCATATCAGATTTTTTTTACTTGCAAGAAATCCAGCTCGACTGGAGTTTCTCTTCCAAAAATAGATACGAGCACTCGGAGTTTGCCGTGGTCTTCGTCAATGGATTCGATGGAGCCGAGAAAATCGGCGAATGGCCCGTCGGTAATCTTGACGGCTTCGCCGAGACTAAAATTGGCCTTGTATTTGGGAGCTCCCATTTGGGCAAACTGCATAATGGCTTCCACTTCGGCTGGGGACAGGGGGGTGGGTTTGTTGCCTGTGCCTACAAATCCAGTGATACCTTGAGTGGTTCTGACTACCAGCCAGGAGTCGTCGTCAACCACCATTTTGACCAGCAGGTAGCCGGGGAATATCTTTTCTTTGATGGTGGATTTGGCGCCGTGTTTAATCTGGATTTTGTCTTGGGTGGGGATTAACAGCTCAAAAATTTTGTCGGTTTGGCCTAGGGTGGTGGCCCGTTGGCGCAGGGTTTCGGCGACCCGGGCCTCGTGGCCGGAATAGGTGTGGACCACGTACCATTTAGCAGCTTGTCCTGAGCTTGCCGAAGGATTGATGATCATGTGGCCGGGGATGGTCTTACCACCCAAGCCCTTCTCCGTTACGGACTGGTCATTCGTGGTCATACTGTTGTCATTCATGGTCATACGATGGTTATTTGATGATAAGTTTAAGTAGGTTGGTAAAGGTGAAATCCAGGCCGCCGACGTAGAAGGCGACGATGATAGAAATGGCAATGACGATGACGGTCAGTTTAGTCGTCTCCTGGCGGGTAGGCCAAGACACATGCTTGAGTTCGTCAATGGTTTCCTGCAGGTATTTGACAGGATTCATACAAAAACCGAAGTCTGCCGACTCCGTGTCAAGGAGTATATATCAAATGGACGGATTTTACAAGAGGTCTATAGCTTGTGGTAAAATCCGCAGCATTATGACGGAAAAAGTGGGATGGGCAGTGTCGGCGGACTCGAGTGGACTACTGACCGGAACGCCAAAAATGTGGCAGAAGCTGTGGGGTGAGGCGATAGATTTGCATAGAGAAGGATTTGTGGGGTTTGAGATGTTTCCGTGGGGGTGGCTGAAGGGGACGGAGGCAATATTGAAGCAGGCAGGAGAGTTGAAGATTCCAATGGCGGCTATCCATGGGCGGACGGGAGGAATACATGATGCCTATTCGTGGGCAGATAGGATGATTTTGATGACTTTGAATGAGATTATGCCTGATAGTGTGAGCCTGATTAAGAATTTTGGAAGGAGAGTGCCGCGGATTTTGTTGCACGCTCCGGAGTTTAGGAACAGTGGATTGATAAGATATTTGGCTGATAACTCGAGGGTGGTGAAGGATTTGTCGGTGGAAAATCATATGCATATTGGAGCGTCCGGAACAGCGTTAGAAGTGGCCTTGGTTTTGAAGAGGGCGGGAGTAGAAGGAGTGAGTCTGACGTTCGATTTGTTTCATTGTGGCGATGCGGTAAATCATTATGGGAATGACTGGGAAAAGCGATGGGGGGGAAGTGAGAGCTCAAGTGGGTGAGGTGTTGAATGGGGCGGCTAGGCATGGTTTTAAGGTACACCTTCATTTGCCGGTAGGGCCGGGGAGAGATGGATTACCAACAGGATTTATTACTGATGGGAATACCAGAAAATTATGGCGACAATTGACTGGGGATTTGGAACAAGCGCAGGAGAGTGGATTGGTGGGGGTGAGGACGGTCGAGAATCAGCAAGTATTTTTGGAAGCGGTGGGAGTGTATGGTCAAGCTGTGGCTAGGCAGATTGAGTGGAATAAACGAGTGGTGACGGTTTTGGCTGACTGCGGGATGATTTGATATAATGAAGATGGCTTATGAAAGTTAATATCAGGCTGATATATTTGTATTTGTTTTCGTTTGTGGGGCTGCTGGTGGTAGTAATTGGGAGTGTCAGACTTTTGGAGTTGGGATTGAAAGTGGTAGTGTTTAAGGGAGCGGATACTTTTGATTATTCGGCTCCGAAGATGGAGAGGGAGAAGGGTGATCCGGTTTTGGACCAAGCTAGGCAGGAGAGAGAGACTGTAAGGCAAAGACAGAGGGAACTATCGGGGTCGTTGGCTATGATTGCCGTGGGAATGCCTCTGTATCTGTATCATTGGAAAACGATTCAGAAAGAGAATAAATAAACATGAATGGCAAACTGAGAGATTTGACGCGGCCGGTGAGGGTGTTGTATGTGTCCACATATATTCCCCGGAAGTGCGGGATTGCTACTTTCACCAAGGATTTGACTAATGCTATTAATCTCCTTAATCCTCGGGAGTTAGCTCAGATTGTGGCTATGGATAATAAAATCAGCGAGGGTCTTAGTTATCCTCACGAAGTGAAATATAGAATTAGGCAGGGAGTGCGGGGAGATTACGACCAAGTGGTAGACTATGTAAACAAGTCGGGGGAAGTAGACCTGATGGTGATCCAGCATGAGTTTGGTATTTTTGGGGGGCGGGACGGGGAGATGGTGATGGAATTTCTGGACAAGATAGAGAAACCAATGATAACGACATTACACACGGTGTTGTCTAAACCGACGGTGAGAATGAGAAAGATTGTGAGAAAGATTGGAGAAAAATCGCGATATGTGGTAGTGATGCTGGAGGCCTCGCGTGAGATGTTGGCCTCGGTGTATGGGGTGGAGAAGCGAAAGATAATAGTGATCCCACATGGGGTGCCGGATTTCCCCCGGATGGGCGAAGGGAGGAAAAAATTTGGAATGGCCGGCAAAGTAGTAATGTCGAGCATCAATTTGATAAGTGAGGCGAAAGGAATTGAGTATGTGATTGGAGCCCTGCCGGAAATAATTAAACAAGTGCCAAACCTGATGTATTTAGTGGTGGGGGAAACGCACCCGGTAGTGAAGCTAACAGAAGGGGAGAAATACCGGAGGAAGTTGGAAAGATTGGTGAAGGACTTGGATTTGGGAAAGTCGGTGAAGTTTGTGAATAAATATTTGCCGCTGGCAAAATTGGTGACCTATGTGGGGGCAAGTGATATTTATATAACGCCGTATTTAGACCCGCAGCAAGCGTCGTCGGGATCTCTGGCATATGCGATTGGGGCGGGCAAGGCCTGTGTGTCTACACCGTACTTGTATGCGCAGGAGATGTTTACTTTGGGTTGCGGGAAGATGGTGCCGTTTAGGGATAGCTCGGCAATCGCGAGGGCAGTCCTGGAATTGTGGGGGGATAAACAGGGCCGGGTGGAGTGTGAGGAGAAGGCCTATCAGCTGGGACGGACGATGACCTGGCATAATGTGGGACATTTGTATTATCATTTGTTCCACTATGCTCTCTCATAAATTCGGATTGGCGTTGGCCTACGTGCGAAAGATGACCGACGAGAAGGGGATGGTAGAGCACGCTAAGTTTGGTAAGCCGAGTAAAAATGAGGGTTATACTACAGATGATAATGCCCGGGCCTTCCAGGTGGCCTTGAGGACAGGAGCGGAGCTGGTTTCCCAACGAAAAATATATTTGGGGTTTTTGCAGAGAGCGGTGGCTAAAGAAGGGTTTCATAACGATATGGATGCCCGGGGCAGGTGGGTGGATGCGCCCGGAATAGGAGAGTGGTATGGGAGGGCGATGGCTGCAGTGGCAGATGGGATAAAAACGGGAAGTTCGGAAGAAAAGGGAATATGTGGGGAAATTTGGGATTTGGCGAAGTCGGCGATAGGTCGTGCAGATAGTCCGCGGACTATGGCTCACTTAGTCATAGCCGGTTATAGCGAGTTGGCAGATAAACTGGTCTTGGCATTGGAAGAGAACAGGAGCAAGGACTGGACGTGGTTTGAACAGGGGCTTTATTACGATAACGGCAGATTGCCGCTGGCGATGTTTACAGTTTACCCGCAGATAGGAAAAGAAACTTTGGATTTTTTGATCAGGGAAACATGGGATGAAAAAAAGGACTGCTTTAGTTTTGCGGGAAATGTGGGTTGGAGGAGAAAAGGTGAAGTTAGAGCGGAGTTCGATCAGCAACCAGTGGAGGCCGGAAGTATGGTAGAGGCTTGTGCGGCGGCATACGCGGTTACCAAAGACAAAAGGTATCTGGAGTGGGCCAATAAGGCCTGGGAATGGTATGACGGACGGAATATCCTTAATGAACGAATGATAGATGAGGAGACAGGGGGTATAAGAGACGGCTTTGGTCCCCAAGGATGCAGTTTGAATGAAGGGGCAGAAGCGGTATTGAGCTTTGTTCTTGCAGGAATCAGCCTGTCTAAGCTATCATGAATTTATGAAAGTGCTGGTAATCGTGGAGGATTGGATTAGCTTTTATGTTCAAGCCGAGGCCTTGGTAAAAGGATTGAGACAGTTGGGAGTGGAGTGCCGAACAGTGACCATAAAGGAAGCTAAAGCGGATGAGGGGGTTTTTAAGGAAGAAGCGTGGCGGGCAGTACTGGGAGTTGGATCTTGGTATGGATGGGAGTATTTGGTGCAAAGACCAATGCATTATGGGTTGCGGGTTGTACCGTGGTTGGTATCCAATGGTGGGGTAAATAAGCCGGAGGTAGTTGAGCTGTTGAATGGTTTAAAAGGATGGTTTACTCCGAGTGAGTTCTGTCGGAAAAGATTTGCAGAGTCGGGGATAAAAATAGAAAAACTAAGTGTAATTCCTGAAGCAGTGGATGATGAATTTTGGCGGCCGATGGATCAAGCTGAAATTGACAGAGCGGCTAGTATGTTGGGAATTTCGCGAGACACGCCAGTATTACTGACCATCGGGGGTGACGCTACCAGCAAGGGTGCGCAAGAAGTGTTGAGGGGTTTAGGAAAATTAGACCCGGATGTGCCGTGGATATATATTATTAAGACTTGGCCGCAAGAGCATACGTTTAGGCGGGGATTAGAGGAATTTAAAATTATTACCAAGCTAAATTTAAGGGAACGGGTTCATTACATAATGGGAGAATTTTCTAAGGAATTTATGGGAGAATTAATCAATATGTGCGATGTATATGTAGCCCCTTCACGAGGAGAGGGTTTTGGACTACCATTTGTGCAAGCAGGGATGTGCGGCAAACCGGTAATATCCATAGATGCGCTATCTATTAAGGAAATTGTGGTACCCGGGAAAACCGGGTTTTTGGTGAAACCGCGAAAGGTGGGCGGAGAAGTCAGGGCAGACATAAACGACTTAGCTGATAAAATGAAGAAGTTGATTGGAGATAAAGAATTGCGGGAGACGATGGGGCGGCAAGGCTTAGAGCATTGCCGGGCGAATTTCAGTCCTCGAATTATAGCCCAACAATTTTTGGAGAAGTTATGAAGTTGACTAGAAGTGATAAAAACCCAATACTGATTCCTCAAGACGCAGTGTGGGAGAACAAGGCGGTATTTAATCCAGCCGTGGTGTTGTTTCGTAGTGAGTGGTATTTGATATATCGGGCGCAAGGAGAAGATGATGTGTCGCGCTTGGGCATGGCGCGGCTGGCTAGTCCGGCTGAAGTTGCAGAAAGAAAACCTGAACCGATTTTTGGGCCGGATCCCGACAGTGAGTATGAGGTGATGGGAGTGGAGGACCCGCGAATTTCTAAGATCGGCAAGAGTTATTACATGATGTATATGGCGGCGTCAAAATATCCAACTTTGACAAAGGTGCCGGTGCATCCCCGGGATGCAGAGTGGCGGGTGCGGGTGAGTTTAGCCAAGACAGCTGATTTTGAAAGCTGGTCGCGGTACGGGATGGTAATCAGCCACATTGATAGTAAAGATGCGGCATTGTTTCCGGAGAAGATTGAGAATAATTTTTGTCTGTTGCACCGGGTGATGCCGCAGGTGCGGATTGCGGTTGCGCCGGATGGGAGAAACTATAAAGAGCGGGGGCCGGTGTTTGGGCCGCGGGAGGGCATGTGGGATGAGGGGTGGGTGGGAGTGGGGGCGCCGCCTATGAAGTGTCCATACGGATGGGTGCTGTTCTATCACGGAGCAGACCGGGAAAGAGTGTATCGACTGGGGATTGCTTTGCTGGACGTGCACGATCCCAGTTTAGTGGTAGCCCGGACGGCGGAGCCGGTGCTGGAGCCGGCTGAAAGCTACGAAAAAGAAGGGCGGGTGAAGAATGTGGTATTCACCTGCGGGGCGATGGAAGATACAGATAAATACTGGGTATATTACGGGGGGGCGGATACGGTGATTGGGGTGGCGAGTATTGGCAAACAAGAGGTGTGGGATTGGGCCAGGGGGGAACAGGCCAAGTCGAAGTATCACGAGTTTGAGCAGATCGGGAAGGTGACGATGGAAGAGACGGAGGAGAGGGATGGGATTTAGAATGAGGGAGATGCCGGAGGCGCCGAAACTTCTGAAGCTTATCGGACCGAGCTTTATTATTTTGGGGGTGGGGCTGGGCAGCGGGGAGTTGATTTTGTGGCCATATTTGGCCAGTAATTTTGGCCTGGG
>CAYHNU010000021.1:0-271 GCA_964358085.1 uncultured Gammaproteobacteria bacterium
ATCCGTCGGCCAGTTGGGAACGAAATTTTTTGGGGATAGACAGTCTGCCTTTTTCTTCCAGATGGTGCTCATGTTGACCTATGAACATATTTGTAATTTACCATTCCTTACCACTTTGTACCACTATCATCCATTTTTCACGGCATGTCAAGACTAATAAAAGACGAAGGCTGGAGCGGAGAGGGTTGAACCCTATTCGCCGGGGATGAGGGTGGCGGAGGAGCCGGGGGGCACTTATTTACGAAAGAGATCTATGGGGAGCTGGGATTGG
>CAYHNU010000021.1:281-11368 GCA_964358085.1 uncultured Gammaproteobacteria bacterium
ACCACTATGAACCGATTTTCACGCCGTGTCAAGACTAATAAAATACGAAGAGATGGAGAGTGCAAACTATTTGCGGAAGAAGTCTATGGGAAGTTGGGATTGGCGGACTATGCTTCTTAGAGTGCCGACTGGAATTTCTTTGGAATGATAGGAAACAGTGGTGTGTGCACCACTCTTAGAGTTGAAGAATTGTTTGTGACTACTCTTGCTTACATTTAGTGTAAACCCATTTTTGAGAAGAATTGTCTCAATATCACGAGGCTTCAAAGGGACAAGTCTGGGCATGTTAAAAGGCGAGTTTGGGGAGTTTGGGAAAGCTGACTTGGGCGGTGCTTATATAGTAGTCCGAAGTGTCCGGTGCTGGTACTTCTGAATTAGTTTTGGCCAGACCTTCAATGTGGCATGCTATAGCCTTTTGGGCGTTTTTTTTGGCTGCCTCTAAAGTTTTCCCGAAATCAGAAATTCCCAGCGTAGGAACATCAGCGATGTAATTTTTGCCTTCTTTCCTGATAATTACGCGGTATTGAAGAATCGTGGCTTTCATGATTAAGAGTATATCACGATAGCAAAAATTATTCTGAAGGGGTGAGGGTGGAGAAGGAGCCGGGTTTGACGGTGAAGGGGTAGGTGGCAGTAAAGATGGAACGGCCGGAGGCGTCGCGCAGAGTCAGTTCCATGACGGCGTTGGTAATTTTTTCGTGATAGGTGAATTTGCCGGACGATTCAGAACCCAATAATTGCTTTTGGGAAAAAGTGGATTTGCCGGAAATATTGGCGGCGGAGTTAACCCCGGTTTGAAGCTTGCTGCTTTTAACCACGGCGTCGTAGATAAGATTATATTCTAATTGATCTGCGTCTAGGTTAGACAGGGAGACGGTGACATAATGGCCGTCAGAAGTGAATTTGAGCTCAACCCGGGGTTGTTTGTCCGTTGCAAGCTGGACAGCCGCTTCAGGAATAGGGGTCGGGGTGGGAAGAGAAGAATTGGGCTTACCTTTGAAATACAAAATTATCCCTACACTAAGTCCTAGAGCTACAACCGCTCCTATAATGGGCAGCCACTTGTTCACAGGTTTACTTTAGCCTGTCGGAGAAATAACTGTCAAGTCGAGAAATATTTACTCTTTCTTGTTTGGTGGTATCTCTGTCTCTCACGGTTACTGAATCTGGCTCGTAATCTATTGTTACGCACCAAGGAGTACCAATTTCATCTTGGGCATAATAGCGCTTACCAATGTTACCCCGGTCGTCCCAAACAGTATTCAGTTTAAGTTTAAGTCCAAGATAAATATCTCTGGCTTTTTTGACGATGTCCTCTTTGTTTGCCACAAGGGGGAATACGGCGACTTTATAAGGAGCAAGTTTAGGATGAAGCTTGAGAATCACTCTTTTTTCATCTTCAAAGTACGCGTCTAACAAAAGGAACAATGTCGCTCTGTCCACACCACCAGAAGTTTCGATGACCCAAGGCGTATATCCATTATGGGTGAGTTTGTGGCGGGATAAATCCCAATCTCCCCGGTGATGAATGCCCTCAAATTCTTTCCAGCCAAATGGAGAATTATACTCTATATCTTCGGCTTTTCTGGCGTAATGGGCCCGCTCGTCAGGAGCGTGTTCTCTAAACCTTAGGTTTTCTTTTTTTATGCCGAGACTCGTGTACCAAGCCAAACGTTGTTTTTTCCAGTATTCAAACCATTTTTCCCCTTCTAAGTCTTTGGGCTCAATGAAAAATTCGAGTTCCATTTGTTCAAATTCGCGGCTTCTGAAAGTAAAATTACCGGGGGTGATTTCGTTTCGAAAAGCCTTGCCGATTTGGGCGATGCCAAAGGGAATTTCGATCCGAGTAGAATCAACAACGTTTTTAAAATTTACAAATACTCCCTGGGTAATTTCTCCGCGCAAATATGCTTTTTGTTTCGGCTCTGTGACTCCAAGATATACTTCGGTAAGAAGATTGAAAGTTTTGGGATCTGTGAGTTCGCCTTTACAATCTGGGCATTTATCACTCACCTGATCTGCTCGGAATCGGTGGTGGCACTTTTTACATTCTACCAGCGGATCAGTAAAAGCTTTGGTGTGGCCAGAGGCTTCCCAAACCACCGGATTCATAACGATGGCCGCATCCAAACCGACTACGTCATCGCGATTATAGACCATTGACTTCCACCACTCTCTCTTAATATTATTTTTCAGCTCAACTCCCAGCGGACCGTAATCCCAAAATCCGGTGATTCCGCCATAAATCTCCGATCCGGGGAATACAAATCCCCTTCTTTTGCACAGGCTGACAATTTTTTCCATGAGATCCATATTTTTAGTTTACAACAAAAAAACTCGTCCTACTAATAAATTTTAGTAAGGGACGAGTGTATCTCGTGGTTCCACCCTAATTGCTTCTCTTTACTTTTGCTTCCGCTCAGCTATGCCATTAGCTTCTACGCGTCTGCAACAGTAATTTCATTATAGATTCTTAACGGAGCTTGTCAAGAATTTTTGGGGAATTGAGAGGGCGGTTAATCAAGTTTTCTATAAATTCATCTACTTCCCCAATGAATTCCTTGGCTTGGGGCCAGTAGCCCAACTCCACCAATATTTTTAATTTTATGTTTTTAATTTTTAATGGCCAGTCAGAACCAAGACTGGAGATTTGAGACAAAGAATCTTTCAAAATCGCGAAAATTTCGGGGTGGGGTTGGTGGTCTGGGGTGAGCTTGTCCACTACTTCTGCCAGTTGATAAGCCAGGTTAACCCGGCCCAGGTGTTTTCGCCAGCCGGAATGGCTGTTCAGAATCTGCACTTCGGCCAAAGTGTCCAGCTCACCCTTGCCTTTGATAAACGACGACTTGACTAGATTGAAGAGTTCTAGAGATCCGGCACGCTTTGAAGTAGGTTTACGTAATCCCCGGGCGATGGCTGTAACTTTGCCGTGGTGCCGGGTGTAGAAAGTTATTAGTTTGTCTGCTTCGCCTAAGTTTAACCTTTTGAGGACAATGCCAACATCAGAATACGAATTCATGATCGGCGGACAGGAGGTGTTCCGGTATGGATTGACCGTTGAATTTGAAAGTGTAGTTGAAATTTTTGGATCCTCCCTGTTTTTGAATGAGGAGTTTGTAGGGAGATTTAATTTTTAGGGGTGATTTGTATCTGAGAGTAATGGTGCGGACATTCAGCGGAGTGACGGAGAAGAAGCCCTCAAACACGGTTTTGCCCAGATCTTCGGAGGTTTTCTGGCCCGTTTCAAAACCTTTGGCTTCTATAAGTTCACTGCCTTTGGGAACGTAAACCCGTAGCCAATCGCGGAAAACACCGTTAAGTTTGAGACTGGTCCCCTTTTCCACGAAATATTGTTGGGGATTTTTGTAAGTCAGAGTCAGGGTTTTGGTTACCGTGCCGTCACTTCCGACCTCTATTTTTTGATCGGCGGCGTAAGTCACCCAGGCGTTGGTTTTGGCTCCGGCAAAATTGGTGTCCACTACCATTAGATAATCCCCGTCAGTCTCGCGAACCCGTCCGGCTAAATTGAAGCTTTCGATGGCGCTCTGAATCTTGGGGTCGAGGAAATACAATTGAACGTGTTTGCTGTTGATAGCCGAAATGGCGGTATTAAAAAGCTCGGACATCTTCTTTTTGGGCTGGGCGAAAACATTGGTCATGACCGAATGCATCATGGGGCCGATGAAGGATTTGCGGTCGCCGTAATTTCTGGGGGCAAAAACTATTTTGCCGGAGACGGAGTCCCAGACAACCGGGCCTTCTTGATCGGCAAACTTTTCCAGTTCATAAAAGACTTGGGGACAGTTGCAGCGTTTGTCTATTTCGGCGTTGTAATTGCCAAAACCGGAAACGCCAATGGGCCCCGTGACTTTGAGTAGATCAACTAAAAGTTGTGTGTCCACGGCAATAATGCCGTCTACGGCCGGAGACTTGGTCAGCAGATAGTTAGGGTAAAAAGTTTCCATGGAAACTTTAAAATCAGGTGACAAATTTTGGTCGCGCAGATACCAATATGGGACATTGGGCAAATATTTCTTAATGGGTTCGGGTGCGGCTATCTTTTTGGGAAATTTGTCATCCAGAGTGTAAATGTCATTAGACTGGATGATGTTGATTTTGCCTTTGGAAACCTCGATAACGGCGTAGGCGGTCATGAATCCACCGGTGGGGCGCAGCTCGGCATCGTTTTGAAAAAGCACTAAGTATCTGCGGGGTTTATCCTTGCCCAGAATATACGGAGCCGATTCCAAAAGAGGCTTGGCGTCGTTAACCAGGCTGGAGGCTTGATCGATTACGGCGATTGCCGAAGTGAGTTGAGATTGGTATTTGGGGTAGCGGGAAGGCTTGATCTTGTCTACTTCGGACCGGGCGAGATTAAGTTTCTCCCCAATTTGCGATAACTGTGGACGGACTTTATCCAAAGTTTCCACTACAAAATTAACACGGTCCTGGGCGGTTTTCATGCCGTCGCCGGAAGTAGCCAGGCCCTTGAGACCCACTAAATCGGCGTAGGGAGCGATAGCTTCAACCGTTATTTTGGCGGCGCTTAGTAGTTCAGTGCCGGCCTTCAGGCCATGCAATCCGTCAGCATAATATAAATTGGCGACGGGAACAATTTTGAGCCAGGCTATTTTGGAGTAATCCTGACTAAGCTGGGCCAGATCTTTTTCTACTACATCTAATTGTTGATTGACGGCCTTCAGATCTTGGGATTTGGCAGCGGCCGCAACTGCGGCCCCGGAAGCTTTGAGACGGTTAACAGAGGCGGTTAATTTCTTAACTGAGGGAAAAAGAATGGCGGCCAGGACAGCTGCTAACCCTACCAGAACTACCAAGATAATTAAAATTAGTTTGAGAAACGGGGGAAATTTGCGGGGCGATGTTTCCAAAGGTTGACCTTCGAAAGTGTGAACTAAGGTTTCAGGCACGGCAGGTTTTATACGGCCCCTCTGCCGGATAACATAACAAAGGGAGTTTTAAATAAGATTTTTAAATCATACCATAGATTCATGTTCTCGGCATAATGCGAATCCATTTCTATCCGTTTATCAAAATTGATGTCGCTTCGACCAGATACCTGCCATTGGCCTGTGATGCCGGGACGGACGGAAAGGGCTTTTTTGACTAAGTCTTTGGTGTAGGGATATTTTTGTTGTTGCTCTTCTAATTCGTCAGCAAAATATGGTCTAGGGCCAATAAGGCTCATATCCCCCTTTAAAACATTGGCTAGCTGGGGGACTTCGTCTAAAGAAAATTTACGTATAAATCTACCAACTTTGGTGACTCGAGGATCAGCACTAAGTTTATAGCTGCTTTTTTTGTATTCTTCGTACAGTTTTTTTAAATTTGGATCAGTGCGGAGACGGTCGTGTGCATTGGGAATCATGGAGCGAAACTTGTGCAGTTTAAAAAGTTCTCCATTTTTACCAACACGATTAGGAATGTCAGCAAAAACCGGACCTTCTGGAGACTCAAGTTTGATGGCCAGAGCGACCAGGAGACTTATGGGGAAAAATAGGGTTCCCAGGAAGAGGGCAAAAAAAATGTCCATGACGCGCTTTAATTGCTCGTAATTCATAAGGCTATAAGTATTTTAGCAGTTTTTGCTCCTTGAGAATTTGATGGACCTGCTTGACGGCCTGATCGTCTAGTACGTTGCAGATCAGGATAGCTTCGGGAGTGTCGACTATGAGCAAGTTTTCTATTCCTACAGTAGCCACGAGTTGTTTGTCCAGAACTAGGAGATTGTTTTTGGAGTTCACGCCTATATACTCTCCCCCATTCTTGTTTCCGTATATAACGTTTCCAAGGCTATCGTGAGGTAAGTGGTCTTTGATTTCACTCCAGTCGCCAATATCTGACCATTCGAAAGATATGGGGAACAATATAAAATCCTTAAGTTTTTCTGAAACCGCATAATCGATAGAAACTGTGGGCGCCATTTGAAACGAAAGTTGAATTGCTTGCCGCTCCCCGTCGGTTCCGAGAGAGGCTAACACTTTGGGCAGTTGAGAATAAGTTTTGGGAGCGTGCTTTTTAAGAAGGTCTAACAGAAGTTTAGCTGGCCAGATATATTGGCCGACATTCCAAAAATAATTACGGTTCTGGGCGTATTCCTGGGCTTTATCGAGAAGAGGTTTTTCGATATATTTATCTCCTAAAAAACTTCCGTCTGATCTTTTTTCTCCTTTAACTTTTATGTGGCCATAACCGGGGTGGGCGTATTCGGGTTTTTTACCGACTACCACATATTTTTGTTTTTCGTAGGCAATTGTAGCCGCCTTTTTTATTTCTGAAATATAAATGCTTTCCGGTTTAATTAGATGGTCAGACGGACAATTAAGAATTACAGCCAAGGGATCTTGTTTGTAAATAATTGTGGCAGCAAACCCCATAGCTAGAGCAGTGTCACGCCGCATAGGTTCGGAAATAATATTTTCCGATGGGATTTCTGGAGCTTCTTTACGGATAAGCGAAGCGTATTTGGCCGAGGTAGAGATAAAAATGTGGCTGGAGGGGGCGAGCTTTCCTGCCCTAGCTAAAGTCAATTCAAAAAGAGATTTACCGTCAAAGATTTTTAAGAACTGTTTAGGAGAGTTTTCGCGGGAGAGGGGCCAGAGACGGGTGCCGCCGCCGCCAGCCAGAATAAGAACGTACAAGTGTTTGCTTAAATTCTCTTTTGAATCGGTCTTTGGCAAACTTTTGGGCATGGGATTTAATGAATTCCCGGTCGAATTGAGCGGGGTCAAAGTTAAGAATAGCATTTTTTAAGTCTGCAACGCTATCTAAGAGCAGTCCTGTTTGGCCGTGGATGACGGTTTCGGTGACTCCGCCTTTATTTAAGCCTATGACTGGAGTTCCGGCGGCGTGGGCTTCTAGGGGAACTAAACCAAAGTCCTCTTCGTGAATATATAAGACCGCCCGGGCATGTTGATAATGGGCGACCAGATCGATTTCAGAGAGATGGCCGAGGAAATATATATTGGGAGCGGCCATGGCCTTTAGTTTTGATTCTAGAGAACCTGTGCCTATTATGGCCAGAGGAAGTTTCAGGTCATTAAATATTTCCACCAAAAGCTGGGCTTGTTTGTAGGCCACCAGACGGCCGACGTAGAGAAAAAAATCTTTGAGAGACGGGGCGGGTGAGGGTTGGGAATAGATGTCAAAATCTATCGGCGGATAGATTACCTCGGACGGTAAACCGTAAAATTTTGAGATGCGATTTTGAACGGTTTGGGAAATTGCCATGTAAGCGTCGGGGCGGCGGGAGGCGATGAGATCCCAGGACTTCAAATAATTAAACAGGGGGTGAAACAGTGGAGATGTTTGTGATTTGTAAAATTCTTCGTGGCTCCAGAGATACCGTGTAGGAGTGAGACAGTAGCAGAGGTGAAAGGTTCCCGGTTTAGTGATAATTCCTTTAGCGTCGGCAGAAGTAACGGAAATTACAATGTCGTAGTCGTCAAATTTTAAGGTTTCAAAAGCCATGGGAGTGAGCCAAGGGTAGAGCTCATGATTGGATTTTGCCAGGGGGAATTTTTGCAAGAAAGTGGGGATAACGGCCGGAAAAACTTTGGCCCACCCCGCAGTGGCGGGGTTATACACTGATGTGTACAGCGGGGCGTCTGGAAACATTTCATGCAAAGCCAACAGTACTCTCTCCGCCCCGCCCCATTTATTAACCCTGTCGTAAATTAAAGCAACGCGGCTTGGTAAATCTGCCATGTTTGGGCGGCCATGGTGGCCCAGGAATATTTTTTAACTTGGGATTTGCCTAGGTTGATCATTTTTTGCCGGAGCTTGGAATCTATAAGCAAGGCTTTTATTTTATCCGCTAAATCTACCGGATCGTGAGGATCAAAAAAGAGAGCTGCGTCTCCATACACCTCCGGCAGACAGGAGGCCCGGGCGGCAATGACCGGCAAACCTGCTGCCATAGCTTCTAGCCCGGGAAGGCCAAAACCTTCTATTAATGAGGGAAAAACAAAGGCGAGGGCTCCATGATATAGGTCAACCAATTGCTCATCTGTGAGTCGACCTAAGTATTGCACGCGGGAAGAGATGGGCAGACGTTTTTCAAAAATCGACCTAGCGCAGACTATGGCCAGATCTATTTTGGCCAATTCCACCGCCCTGATGAGAACAGGGATGTTTTTGTGAGGGTACAAATTTCCAGTGTAAACAACGTATGGAATTTTCATAAAAAGGCTGGGGAGACTCCTTCGTAGGTAACAGAAATTTTGGCTGGGTTGAGGCGATATTTTTTCTCCAAAATACTTTTCCAATATTTTGCCGGGACAATGATGTGGATGGCACGGTGTACAGCCAGCCAGACGATTATTAAATAACCCAAATACTTTACTCTGTATAAAAAGGGGTGGCGGGTGGTGGTATCGCGGCCGCGCGATAAGTGCTTGATCAGATCGTGAATGGTGACGATCATTTTGCCCAGCCAAAGGACGGGAATGGTAAAGTGGGGCACGTGCAATAAATTTGGCCGAATGAAAGACAAGATCCAGAGCATTTCCAGCTGGGCTAAGAAAGAGTAGGGGTGAAAACGGGCGTAATATTTTTTGAACTTGGCTAGTTTGGGTTCATTTTTTAGATCTGGCGGGACGATTAAGATTACATCGCCCGGCAAATTATCGATCAAATTTTCTATATAACGACCGATACCGGTGTGCTTGATTCCCCACATCCGGGCATCTATACAAATCTTCATTTTGATAACAATTTAAAACCGTTTCCTCGCTTTAATAAAAATTTGATCGTTTCCTTAATGTAGTAATAAGGATTATCCAAATAAATTACTGTAAGACCTTTTTTAATGAACTGAGAATTTCTGCTCATAAAATCCTTGTATTCTTTTATTAATTCGTGGAAACTAGTGGATTCAAATACAGAATATTTAATATTTCCCTTCCAGAGAAATCTAAATTCATCCTCCCCTGTCCACTTCGTGATTTGAAATTTACTTGTATAAAGGAGGGGATAATTTTTCTCTACAATATGCATCGTGTCTCTTCTCTTTTCGAAAAACCAGTGGTGGTGGGAAAATCCTGGTTGTCTGCGAAATCCTGTCAGCCAGTCTGTTAAATTTAGGTGAGAAAATTCCATATCTTTTCCTCTGGATGGCGTTGAAATGTAACCCCTTTTTGCAACTCTGGACATCTCATCGATTACTAAAAAGGGATTGTATATATCTTCCAGAGTATGTGTGCATAAGCAAACATCAAATTCTTTATCTTTGAAAGGGAGGGTTTTCCGAGTAATGTCTAACGCCACAAACTTTTTAGCTTTATTCTTAGACGGTCGATAGGGATCATTTTCGGGAGGAATGATATCAACTAAAGTATCAACTTTTATCTGATTATGTTGTTTTGAACTCCCTCCAACATCCAACACTCGGTCTGTTTTTGAAATGGTTAATAGTTTAATTAGTTCTTGGTCAGTAAGATTGCTCATAAAAACGATTTTATGGATCTGAAATATTTTAACAATTTAATTCCAAAATATACTAAGCTGTTAACTAGGAAAGGGTATTTAGATGCTAAATGTTTGCGATAAAAGGTGGACATGGCAGCTGTAGAGTCGATGGCCCAGCGGCTGCGGCCGGAGGCGGTTGCCCGAACTGAAGAGCCTTTAAAATGGGTGATTTTAACATCGGGAATATACATGACTTTCCAGCCTTTTTCTTTTAATTTGTAACAAAAGTCTATATCTTCCGCGTTCCAGAAATAATCTTCGTCCAACCAGCTTACCTCATCACCGGCGATGCGGTGAATCATGGCAAAGGCTCCCGTAAGCGAGTCGATTTCGTGAATGGTATTGGGAACACGAGTCGAGGAATACTTGGAAAGTCGACGCAAGCCAACGAAATGCAAAAAAGAACCTACCGGATCGGGGAAGTTGCGATGGCAGGAGTAATCCAGAGAGCCGTCCGGTAATTCCACCCGGCAAGTGGCCACGCCAACTTCTGGATGAGATTGCATGTATTTGAGGACTGTTTCGATGGTTTTGGGGTAGACGATGGTATCCGGATTGAGCAATAGCACGTATTCCCCGAGACTTTTGCGGATACCCACATTGTTACCGACCGCAAAGCCAAGGTTGGTTTTGTTTTTTATGGTGGCGATCTGGGCGCTGCCGTCGGTCGAAGCATTGTCCACAACAATGACCTCCCAACCTGAATGTTTTGGGATTGATGCTAGACAATCAAGAAGCTTTTTCTTGACGTTGTAGCTAAGAATGATGATGGACAAGGTCTTCATATATGCTCTCCAGTTTTTGGGCGATAGGTTCCCAGGAAAACTTGGTGTCTACTAACCGTCTGGCGTTGTTGGCGATTTGGGTGTACATCTTTTTGTTTTGTAATACCTGGATGGATTTATTGGCGATATCTTCCGGGGTGGTACCGATGATAATTGATTCACCGTCGACCGCCCCATACCCCTCGGCTCCGACGGGAGTGGTGACAACCGGAATCATGGTAGCCATAGCTGCTAAAATTTTTAATCTGGTGCCGCCGGGAGCGTACATGGGAGCTACGAATAAACCTGATTCAAGATAAGCATTAACTACTCCCTGGGTGTCGGAGTCTTTAAGCTCTAAAATCTCTACGCCCGATGTTTTGAGAGCTTTGACTTCAGACGTAGGAAATTGGCCTGCGATAATCAGCTTGGCTGTGGGGATGACCTTCTGTATCAGGGGAAAAACTTTCTTGGCCAAAAGTTCTGCCGCTTCCCAATTTTGGATCCATTTGTAATTACCCATATACAAAATACGGTGGTTATAGTGGGGTGTTTTGGGTAAGTTGCTGACGTCCTCCCCTACCCCGTTGGGAACAACGTCAACTTTCAGACCGGGAATTATTTTTTGAATGACGCGGGCGTCTTCGACTGAAACCGTGACTACCCGGCTGACTCTTCTCCAAAAATATTGTTCCCAAAAACGCATTTTGACTACATCAATCCACATGAAGGGCCTGAACCACAGCCGTTTATCAGTATTGGCTTGGTGACCAAAAATTCGAGACATGATGGTCTGTTCGACCAAAATAATGGGTAAGTTGTGGGCGGGCAGATATG
>CAYHNU010000022.1:0-11124 GCA_964358085.1 uncultured Gammaproteobacteria bacterium
ATTGTACAAAGTCACCCAAGGTGGAGCCACCCAATCAATTCTCGGAACCGGTAAACTTATCGATGACGGAGCATGGCATCACGTTGCGGGAATAAGAGATGGTTCCACGCTTTACACCTATGTTGACGGGGTCCTTGATAACACCGCCACCGGCAAACTTACCACTTCAATAAACCCCGTCAATCCGACGAACATTGGAAACAGTACCACTCCGGCGAACTATTTTACCGGTACTATCGATGAAGTCAAACTCTACCATTACGCCCTCACCGCCGACGAAATTAAGCTGGATTACAACCGCGGCTCGGCGTTGGTGATGGGATCGCTTGGAGATAATAGCAGTTATCAAAAACAAGCCGCCAATCAAGAATACTGCGTCCCCGGCGACACCACCTCCTGCGTCACACCCTTGGCAGAATGGAAATTTGATGAGGGAACCGGGACAACCGCTTTTGATAGCACCGGCAACGGAGTGAAGGGCACACTCGTCAATAGTCCTGCCTGGATCGCCGGAAAACAAGGCAAAGCCCTCAATTTTAACGGCAGTAATTCCTACGTCACCACTACCGATCAGGACGCTTTGTTTAACGGCATCACCACCGCCATGACTATTTCTACGTGGGTCAAACCCGCCGCCGGCAGCCTTTCTGCCCGCCGCGATATTATTCAGCGCGCAGGAGCAGTCGGCAGTATCAATGGCGCCACTGCATCCAAAGATATTTGGTGGTTTAATTTGCAAAATTCCGGAAAAATGAATTTTTACATGGGCGGCATCACCGGGGCTTATGTAGAAACCACGACTGCCATTTCCGATAGCGTATGGACCTATCTCACCGTCACTTACGATGGCTCCAATATCCGTTTTTATATCAACGGCAAACTGGACAAAACCTCGGCCGCCTCCGGCACTGTTCAAACCGGTGATAACGGGGTGGGTATTGGGGGCAACCTTTCGGGTGTTTCTCCTGCCACTGTTTTTTCCGGAGGCATTGATATGCTGCGGGTTTGGGGCTACGCCCGGTCGCCGGCTCAAATCTCCTATGATTACAACCGCGGTGGGCCGGTGGCCCAATATAAATTTGACGAGTGTACAGGAGCAACAGCTTACGACGCCTCCGGCAACGGCAATAACGGAACTATCACCGTCGGAGCCAGCGGCTCTCAAACTTCCACCGGCACCTGCGGTACTTCGACCACCACAGAGGCATGGAACAACGGCACCACGGGCAAACGCAACGCCTCTATAAATTTAGATGGCAATGACGATTACGTCTCCACATCGGCTTTTTCGCCGCTTGCGACAGCCGCAGTCACCACCACCAAAGCCTCGTGGGGCGGCTGGTTTTATCCCACGTCCTCGGCCGCTTCGCTTACTCTGATGGAAAAAGCCACGGAATTCCGTCTGACCACTGATTCCAGCAGTAAACCCGTTTGCAGTATTTACTACAGTGCCGCTTTCAACGACGCCACAGCTGGCAGTACGGTGCTCACATTATCTGCTTGGAATCACGTCATGTGTACCTACGACGGCGCCAATATCAAAACCTATCTCAATGGGGTATTAGTAGGTACCACGGCGAATACGAATAACATCACCGCCGCCAGCTCCATTTTGTACATGGGTCAAAACAGCAGCAATGCCCAACGCGTGACTGGCCAGCTGGACGACCTGCGCGTCTACAACAACGCTCTCACCGCCCCCCAAATTAAATCTCTCATGAACGAAGGCGCCGTCCGCTTCGGCCCGGCCACCGGCTCACCTTAACCACCACCTCTTCCCATCGCTCACCACTTCCACGTCTCCGTCCTGATCCGTTCTTAGTATTTTAATTTCTTCATCTCTTAATAACTTTAGGGCTTCTTCTGTGGGATGCCCATAGCTATTCTTCCCTACTGAAATTATTGCCAGCTTCGGACGAACTGCCTCCAGCCACTCGCGGGTCATATTGTATTTACTCCCATGATGCGGAACTTTGAGTACGTCAGCCGAAACAGGAGGCGCAATCTTCCCCGCATCGCTTGTCAATAAAGCGTCAAAATCCCCAAAACTCAACTTGCCCACGATAGCCGTTTCATTCAGGTCACCGCATAGGGTGGAACCTCGTCCGTTCGTATCCGGACAAGGTTCCACCCTGTTCGGCCATATCACGTCGAATTGGAAATTCGCAAATTTTATAGTGTCACCGGCATACACCGCCCGCACTGGGATTTTTTCCAGCAACTTCATCAGCTGTCGATACCCATCAGTATCGTTGGCCACCGGCTCTTTAACGAACTGTAACACTGTATATCTTTTAAGCACATCAATTAACCCATTCATGTGATCCGCTTGTGGGTGAGTCAAAATCACTACTTCGATTCTGTGATCGTAAAACGGCATATGCTCTCCCAAGCATTTCAACACTGAAGAATTAGGTCCCCCGTCCACCAGCATTTGTGTCGTTTTATAAGTCACCAGTATGGCATCTCCCTGGCCCACATCGCATACCACCACATGCAATTTGTTATCAGGAAGCGCCAATACCGCTAACCAGATAGCCGCCGCCGCCAAGGCCAGAATTTTATACATATTACCAATACCAAATAATAAACTGCCACCCACTGCCATGACATTTCCCCTATTTCCCAATTACTAACCGGCCAAGCGGCCACACTCCCCACCACCCACGTCTGAAATCTCAACAAAGGCCAGGCCAAGTAATTTATCGGCCCGATCACCAGTCCCACCGCCGTAATCTGCATAATCAGCGGCACCGTCCACAACAAGGCCGCATTTACCAAGGGTGAAATCACGCTCAAATTTCCGAAGTGATGCAAAATCAGAGGCGTGGTCATGGCCTGGGCTGCTAAAGTCGTGCCCAAATCTCCCTTTGGCGCTAACCACAAAATTCCCCACGTTGCCGCAAACGACAACTGAAACCCAATATCGCCAATCAACTTCGGATTCCCAACCAGCATCACTATCCCCGTGACCACCAACAGCCATTTGGCATCTCTCTCCCGTCCCAGAATCAATCCCACCATTGCCAAGATAGCCATAATTCCCGCACGTATAATCGACGGTTGCCATCCGGCAATCAGCATATAAATTACCACCCCTCCAATGGTTATCCCCAACGCCCATCGCCTAGATAACCATATCAAACTAGCTCCCAGTATCCAACCTGTCACCAAAGTCACATTGTACCCCGATGCCGCTACTATATGTAAGAGTCCCACTCGCCGGTAAGCCTCCTTGGTTTGCCAACTCAAATCCTCGCTCCCGCCCCACAGCATTCCCGCCGCCAATACCCCTTCGTCACCCGGTAGCCATCTTTCCACTCGCATCACTAAAAAATTGCGCCAGTTTTCAGCCCCGACTGGCGGTAAACTCGTCTTTAGCACTTGTAACCAGAGAGTGATAATTACCATACGCTAATCTGATCCTTTATTTGGTCATATATCTTCTGCCCCACTATTTTCCTCTCGACTAGTTCTGATATATTTTGATAGGGACGACCAGCCATAATCTTCCCTGCCATCACCGGCCCAATCCCCGGCAGCGCCTCCAGCTCCCCTTGGCTTGCGGAATTTATATTTACTGTTACTGATTCCTGACTCCTAGCTTCTGACTTCTGCGGAATATAAATTTTCTGTCCATCACTCACCTTAGCTGCTTTATTTAGATACTTTTCTATATAATTTGTATCAGCCCCTTCGGCTTCGCCTCCGGCGGCTCGCAGGGCATCCTCTATTCTGGAACCAATAGGTAATTTATATACCCCCGGCCTAGCCACTTTCCCGCCGATGTCTACTATCAGTTCTGCCGATGTGCTGGATTCGCTGACTCCACTTAATATTCTGACTTCGCTTTCTTGGCCCGTCCTCCCCCAAAACACTCCTGCCCCTATCAAGATCGCCCCCACCAGAGCCAACAGCACCGCCCACCGATGGGCTTCTACCCATTCCCTGATCCAGGTTTCACTCATTTACCACAAAGTTAATTATCTTTCCCAGTACAAAAATAGTGCGGTACTTCGCCCCGCCTATATATTTTCTGACTTTATCACTCTCCACCGCTCTCTGCTGAACATCCGGGCTATCTTCGATCCTATCCCTCACCTTTCCATTCACTTGAACCACTATCAGCCTCCTCTCATCCGCAGCTAACTCCGGATCAAAGGTCGGCCACTCTTGGATATGCACTGATTCTCTATGACCTAGTTTGAACCACAGCTCCTCGGTAATAAACGGTGCTATAGGAGCCAACCCCAACACAAACTCTTCCACCACATCTTTGCCTACTTCCTTCTGATGATCTTTCCACCAATTTATGTACTCCATAGCTGCTGATACTGCAGTGTTAAACTTCAAAGCCTCAATATCCGCACCGATTTTAGTCACCAACCTGGCTACCCGTCGTTTCGCCTCCAAAGAGCTTTGAGCCTGCCTGCCGGCAGGCAGGCTTTGAGCCAAATTCCACGCCCGCTTCAAGAACCGATACACTCCCTCTACCGCAGTATCGCTCCATGCCACCATCTGGGCAAAAGGCCCCATAAACATTTCATATATCCGCAACGTATCCGCTCCATACTTACCCACGATCTCATCAGGGTTAATCACATTGCCAAACGACTTACTCATCTTCCGTCCATCAGCACCTAATACAATCCCATGAGTCCGCCGCTTCATATAAGGTTCCGCCGTCGGCACCACTCCAATCTCATATAAAAACCTGTAAACAAACCGCGAGTACAGCAAATGTAAAGTTATATGCTCTGCTCCCCCTTGATACATATCTACCGGCAACCAATATTTCATTCTCTCTTTTGAGGCTAATTCCCGCTCGTTTTTATTATCCAGATACCGGATGAAATACCAATTCGACCCGGCCCAATTTGGCATGGTGTCCGTCTCCCTTCGCGCGGATCCACCGCACTCAGGGCAAGCTACCTTCACCCACTTTTCTGCCTTGGCTAGTGGGGACTCGCCCGTTCCCGCCGGCTCATATTTCTCCAGATATGGCAACTCCACCGGCAACTGGCCTTCCGGCACCGCCACCGGTCCGCATTTGGGACAATGTACAATCGGGATCGGCTCGCCCCAATAATGTTGCCGGGAAAACACCCAATCCCGCAAATGATACACCACCGCAGGCACTCCATGCTTCTTCATTGATTCATCCGGCTCCATTTCAACAATCCTTATTTTGTGTTTCAGGGCAAACTCTCTATCCCGTTCATCATGGGCAGGTACTCCCATGACCGCCCCGGTACCATAGCTATCCAACACATAATTGGCCTTCCAGACCGGGATCTTCTCACCAGTAGCCGGATTCACCACCATCTGGCCAGTAAATCCTTCCTTGTCATTACTGGCAACTGCCACGAAAGTTGCCCCCGCCAAAGTATCCGGCCGGGTAGTAAATACTTCTATATCATCAAATTTGATCTTCATCCCCTCTTTCTTCCCAATCCAATTTATCTGCTGCCTCTTTACGTCTTCAGAGTAATCAACCGTCCCCAGCCCTTCCAGCAACTTATCCGCATAAGCCGTAATTTTTAAAAGCCACTGCTTCTGTAGCCGCCGTTCCGTCGGCTTCCCACACCGTTCATGCGTTCCATTCGCCAATACTTCTTCATCTGCTAAATTAGTCTTGCACGTCGGGCACCAGTTTACCGGCACCTCTGCCTGGTACGCCAGTCCCTTTTTAAACAACTGCACAAAAATCCATTGTGTCCACTTGTAATACTTCGGGTCTGTAGTATCTATCTCCCGATCCCAGTCAAAAGACAAACCCAAAGCCTGGCATTGTCTTTTGAATGTGGCAATATTTTTAGGCACGACTTGGGAAGGATGCACGCCCATCTTCAGGGCATAATTTTCTGCCGGCAGGCCAAAAGCATCCCAGCCCATCGGGTACAGCACATTGTAGCCTTCCATCCGTTTCTTGCGGGCGTAGGCATCCATCGCCGCCCACGACCGAGCGTGGCCCACATGCAAGCCTGCTCCCGACGGATAAGGAAACTCCACTAACAAATAAAACTTCTTTTTTTTATCGCCATCTACCGCCTGATATAAACCCTTTTTCTGCCACTCTTTGGCCCATTTTCCCTCGGACTTCTGGTGATCATATTTCTCCTCTGCCATATCCAAATTATACACTGTTTACACACTCGGTCTATCGGATAAATAAATTTAATTTCAATAACTATCATCCACGCAATTCAGACTCCTCACGTTTCAGTCATTATGTCCAATTACACAACAGATAGACCAAAAATGAAATATTTGATTTTGTTGATCAAGAGACTCGACTGCCAATCGAAATTTTTTACTTTTACTACAGGGTTAACTGTCAACATCTTGTTGACAATGACATTGGTGCAAACTAAATTTCATAGTATAATTTATATAATTAAAGCTAATTATATTAACCGCATATGGAGGTTGTCCACATTCTCCTTCAGGATTTTACCCAACACTTGACGTCCCAAAATGCGTCAGATAGTACTATAAAAAACTATTTAGCAGACATCGGCTTATTCTTCCGCTTCCTGGAAAATCGCGACCAGCCCGTGTCCCTGCTTACACTTCCCCACCAACTTTCCGACCCTACCATCTCTTCCTATCACCAATATCTAATTGCTCATTTTCCCTCTTCCACTGTTAAACGCCGAGTTTCTTCTCTTAACAAATTTATCTCCTTTACAAAACTCGGAAAGGTTCTACCGACTAATCTAGTAACTAACAACCAACCAACCAGTTCCTCATTGCCATTACCCCTTTCCCCTCCTCCCCATGCAAAAGTAGGCTTTAACTACCCTTTTGCTCTATTTATACTACTTACTGTATCTATCTCCATCATCGGCGGGTTCATCGCCAGCAGACTCACTCCGAAAGCCCCTATCGGTTTAGTCGATCCCGGCGTCTCCCACGTCTTTCCCTGACGATTGCACAAACTCCCGGTAGGTCGTGCCCCGCATCATCCCCAATATCTCCCCCGGTTTCACCCAAAGCACCTCCTCCAAGCCCAGGTACTTGCGGAAGCTAGAATATGGATACTCTTCCGGCTTCGACCCCATCACCGTTTCTACCAGACCATACTTTCTTTTAACCACATTCATGGGGTTTAAATGAATATACCGCGACAAGTTAATCAACTGCTCTTCGCTAATTATCACCACCGCCTTGTAAATTCCCTCAAACAGCACCCCTTTTCGCTCATACTTCCGGTTGAAATACATCGAATAATTAGTGCACACTCGCCGCATCAATTTGGTTATTCCGTCCCTACTCTTCTGCTTCACCAGCAAGTGAAAGTGATTTGGCATCAGGCAATATGCTAAAAGAATCACCTCACCGTCCAAACTCATCTGCTGCTTATGAGTCAAAATTGACGGCCGATCTTTCTTAAATCCCTTCCGCACCTCCCCCGAATACGGCTCCAGATATCTTTTTAAAGTGTACAGAAAAGTCTTATAATCCTGCTCATCGCCAAAAATCTCCCGTCCCTCTATCCCCCGATTATATATGTGGTAGTACCCCCCCTCTACGTATTTCTTGATCCTATTTTTTGCAGGCATCGCTTAGAGTCGGACCCTATACGCTTAGGGTCGGACCCCAATCATTGTGTCCTCTTGACGCCAGCGTGTCAATACCCTTTAATAAATATATGAAACTGGCCACGTCTCTTCACAAAATCGGTTTCATCCTCACCACCGCCGGGGCTTTTCTTCTTCCCCTCTTTTTTCTTCCTCTCACTTCAGAATTTTACGATTTTAACAAGCAGGCCCTAGTTATCTTTTTGGCCCTAACCAGCCTACTTATTCTTACCGCTTCTTTTGTAGCAGAACGCCAAGTCACTCTCACTTTTTCCCCCTTCGGCCTGCCTATCTTAGCCATTCTTGTCTCTCTGGTTCTCTCCACCGTCTTAAAATCCCCTCATCGTCTGGACGCACTCATTGATCCCCTTCAAACCGGTACCTACTTGGGGCTGACTGTTATCTTCTTCTGTGCTATCAATTTTATTCGCACCAGAAGTCAGCTCGATATTTTTTCCACATCCCTCACTCTCTCTGCAGGTCTCTTAGGTCTCATCACTATCCTCTGGACCTCCGGCCTGGCCCCCAAACTTCTTTCTCCACTACTCACCACTCACTACTTATTCCTTAATTCCCCACTTTGGTCTCCCACCGGTTCCCCTCTGGCTACCTTATCTTTATTTTTTGCCTTTATCCCTTTTCTAATCTTTCAGCTTTTGCACGAAAAAACCCTCCATTTAAAATCGTTTCTCTTGGCCGTCAGCCTCGCTCTCATTCTCGTCGCCTCCAGCCTCATCTCCTACCGTCTCTTCCTCTCCCCCGATGTCTCTTCCCGCCCACTTTTTCTCCCCCACCGTTTCAGCTGGGCTATTGCTTTAGAGGCCCTCAAAGTTTCCCCTTTTTTAGGTACCGGCCCAGGATCATACTCGGCCGATTTCACCCAATTCCGCCCTATCACCTATAACCTTACTCCCAACTGGTCCATCCGTTTCACCACTGCCGGCAACTATTTCCTGCATATTTTTGCCACTCTTGGCATCTTAGGCACCCTGGCGTACCTCTGGCTCACCTATCGGGTAGTTCTGGTTTTCAAAAAGTCCTCCAACTTTCACCTTATCCCCATCCTGGTCGTTTTCGCCACCCAACTTTTTCTTCCCGCCTATTTTATCCAAATCGCCTTTCTTTTCCTTTTCCTCATTCTAGCCGTCTCCTCCCTCAAACTCTCCGGTTCCTCTCTCGTCCAAGAATCTACCATCGACATTGTAGCCGCTAACTCCAAATCATCGTTTTTACCCATTATTTCCCTGATTTTAGCCGTTGCCGTCGTTTTTCCCGCAGGCTATTTCTTTGCCCGCTTATATCAAGCCGAAGCCTTGTTTCAAAAAGCCTTGGCCGCTGCCGCCAAAAACGACGGCAAAACCACTTATGACACACTTATCAAAGTCATTTCCACCAACCCTTCCCGCGACACCTACCGGACAGTTTATTCTCAAACCAATCTTCTATTAGCCAATGCTTTAGCTTCCCAAAAAGATCTCACCGACGCCGATAGAAACACCGTCACTCAACTGGTACAACAAGCCATCCGCGAGGCCAAAAATGCCGTGGTCCTCAACCCTACCAAAGTTTCCAATTTGGAAAACTTAGCCGGTGTTTATAGAAACCTCCTCAATTTTGCTCAAGGCGCGGATGTCTGGGCCATCGCTTCCTATCAGCAAGCCATTGTCCTCGATCCTGTCAACCCCAATCTGCGCATCACTCTCGGCGGAGTTTATTTTGCCCAAAAGAATTTGGACGAAGCTATTCGCCTTTTCCAACAGGCCGTCGACCTTAAACCCGACTTAGCAAACGCTCATTATAATTTGGCCACCAGCTATCGCGAAAAAGGCGAATATCCCAAAGCAATCTCCTCTATGGAAATCGTTCTCACTCTTTTGGACAAATCATCTGCCGATTACACCAAGGCTAGTCAAGAATTGGCCGATCTAAACGCCACTCCAGCCACTCCGGCCGCTTCCCAACTTACCCGGCCAGAGCCATTACCAACTCTCAAAATTAATCCTCCTCTCAAACTAGACGAATCCGCCTCCCCCGCCGCCCAACCCTAATGCTAAAATATCTTCACCTGGGCCGTTAGCATAGTGGTCGTGCGACCCGCTCGCAGCGGGTATACGGGGGTTCGATTCCCCCACGGTCCACTTCTTCGCTCTTTGAGCTTCGAAGTGCGCAGCACTTCACTAAAAATAAAATCGAAGAAGTGCTCTTCGAAGCTTTAGCGTAGTAGAGCTATACTAATCTTGTGTTCTACGTTTATATCCTCCAACTGAAAGATCATTCATATTACGTCGGTTACTCGGAAAATCTTAAGACTCGCATTATGGAACATAACCGAGGAATGGTTAAAACAACAAAAAATAAGGGCCCATTAGAACTTGTATTCTATTCAGCTTTTAAATCCAAGTTGAAAGCGGTCAAGTTTGAAAGATATCTCAAAGAAGGATCCGGTTTTGCTTTCAGAAACAAACGACTCGTCTAGCTCGATCTGGAATCGCTGGCTGATCTAATTTATAATCAACTTCGCGGGCCCGTGGTATAGCGGTAACACATCACTATGGCATAGTGAGGTCAGGGGTTCAATTCCCCTCGGGTCCACAAACAAATTCCAGATCAAAAGATCTGGAATTTTTTGTAGAGGGAAATTGTTCAATAGCGCGCCCCGCGACTTGCGAAAGCGGAACCCGCCACTGCGGGTGAGCATTGAGCAACAAAGCGCGGCAAGATATATGAAATTCGAAAGAATTTCATATTCCCCTCGGGTCCACCAAAAAAGGCGCCGCAAGCAATCTTGGCGCCTCTTTTTTGTCCAAAACCCTTTTTAATTGGTTCTGGAAGCTTTAAAGCAATCCCGGCATAGCACCGGTTTGTCACCTCTGGGTTCAAAAGGAACAGTATCTTGCTTACCGCATTTGCTGCAGGTAATAGGATAGTCCTGTCTTTGTCCTTGAGAGGCTGCTTTTTTAGCTTGACGGCAATCCGGACAACGCATTGGAGGGTTGGTAAAACCTTTGTCTTGGTAAAACTGTTGCTCCCCTGCCGTCCATGTGAACTGCTTTCCGCAATCTTTGCACGTCAAAGTCTGGTCTTGTAAATTAGCCATTTTATTGTTTAGTGTTCACCTCCTCCGAGATTCCTATAAGTCGTACTTCTCCGAAAAGGAGGGTCTACGAGAATTAGGACTGCCCCCATTATATCACTATCGCAAATAGTCAAGAGGATTAACAGCCACTCCTCCCCGCCGGATTTCAAAATGTAAGTGCGGCCCCGTGCTTCTCCCGGTCGACCCTTCCGCTCCAATTTGATCTCCTCGCTTAACTGTCTGCCCGGCTGTCACATAAATCTTGGACATATGCCCGTACAGAGTCACAAAGCCGTTGCCATGATCAATCATTACCCGGTTTCCGTAGCCTTGATTATCCGGCCACCCAGCCACAAATACCTTCCCCGCGTCCGCTGCCAATACCGGCGTCCCCATAGCTGTAGCAATATCTAGTCCCTTGTGATACCACACAAATCTCTGGGTAATCACCCCTCCGATCGGCCA
>CAYHNU010000023.1:0-10522 GCA_964358085.1 uncultured Gammaproteobacteria bacterium
ATTATTGTATACTTCCGCCCTGAGAGGTGCCAGCTGAAGTTAAGTGCTCAATTTGGGTTTCCTAAAAGCTCGATAGTTGGAAGCTATCTCCTAGCGCTTTGATGTTATTATACATGTAATGAGAGTTGTTGACAATAGAATTGAACTAGAAGAGCTGAAAACTATTGCCAAATTAAAATTCGGCAACTTAGTGAAAGCGGTGGTTGATGTCGATTTGGAAACAATGGTTATAGACGCAGAGCTGCACTCAGATGAGGAGGCGGTTCTTCTTGGTCAGGGTAGTAACCAAAATAGCCTATGGGGAATTAATTTGTATCCGGACATTGAAGGATCGGATTGGATCGAGTTTGATTCAATGATCAATCTGCGGCCCTCGGTGGGTAATATGACTAGAGGCGTAAACAAGCAAGAGATAAAAGATAAAATTGTGATAATTGTGAATAAACTTATTAAGCGATGAGTTATCAACATCCTGATTTAGCTTCCGGAAAGTGGAAAAAATTGTCTTTTGTGGAGCAGATGGCAAACATTGGAAGTGAGGTAGAACGGTCAATAAATTGGAAAGTTAAAAACAATCCCAACTACTCTCAGATGGCGTTTGAAAGAGCTTTGGAACTTATAGATTTAACTGTGACTATGCCACAGTCTCCGTCAAGATTACGCGAACTTACTCGGCTTCGGGAGGTGTTTGTAGAGTACTTTTTAGGACCAAATCACTATGGTTCGTCGGACCAGCTGTGGCGCAATTACTTTTATCCATTTACATACGCCGCGCGAATTCAAAAGGATCACTTCTCTAGTTGATCAAAGTCCAATTTGCAACAACTTATTTTACATTGGGAGCAACGATCGTGGAAGTTATGGTGTTATTATTGCCCACATTATGCCTATAGAAATAATATCAGGAACACGAGTGTCTTCTGTGATAGAAGAGGCTAAAGGATGGTACGTAAGGCCGGAGCATCCGGTCCTCTTTCTCCATGGAATCGGGAATGGACCAGAGGAACTTATATTGCCACTAGTGTCTCTTTGAATTCTTCTTCGGTTACTTGTTCCAAAATATCTCCTAATACTATATTGACATGTTTAACTGTTTGCTTCTCCTGAATTCTAGCGCGAAGCGCAACACTTCAAGTGGTAGTTAAACACCTCTTTGGGGGTATTATACCCCAAACATTTTTTGGGCCGGTCATTAATTTCATTCACTACGGCGTTAATTTCGGATTGCGGGATGACAGAGAAATCGGTGCCTTTGGGAAAGTAACGCCGCAGTATGCCGTTGGCGTTTTCATTGGAGCCTCTTTGGAAAGACGAGTAGGGATCGGCAAAGTAAGTATCCATCCCCAACTCGTCAATCAACTGGTAATGCAGATGGTTTTCCCGGCCGTTGTCATGGGTGGCTGACTTTCTGGCAAAAGAAGGATATTTAGAAAAAATCTGTTTTTGAGCCACAATGGTGGCCTCGGAAGAAATCCGGTTAATCTTTTTGACTACGTAATACCGGGACAGTCTTTCCAGGGTGGAGTGCACCCCGTCTTTATGTTTCTTGCCCTCCACTGTATCCTCTTCCCAGTGGCCAAATTCCCCGCGCGAGCATATCATTTCCGGACGGTTATGCATGGAGACCCGACGTTCAATCTGGCCACGATGCACCCGTCAGCCCAGCCATTTCTTCCGTTTTTTATGATGCCTGACCAAATACTCCATCAGATTCTCCCGACGGTTATCTTGATGGTAAATGTAACTGTAAATAGTTTCATGGCAGACCACGGTTTGACCGGTTTGTTTTCTTAACCTGCCGGCAATTATTTCCGGAGACCAGCCTTTTCGGAGTTTTAGACGCAGGTGTTTCTCTAGCCATCTAAGACTACTGATTTTAGGATGAGAGTTGGCTTGGGAAATTCTCCCCACGGTTTTATTATGCGCTGAAATGGCCACATAATATTTACCCTGAAAATTGTTCCGTTTCAGCTCCCGACTAATACTGGAGCTTCTTCTTTTCAGCTTTTTGGCAATCTCATTGACCCCCAAACCCCGGCCCTGATACAAGGCTATTAAGTCTCGCTCTTTGTCCGTTATGTGACAGTAGATATTAATCACCTCCAATCCAAGAGGTGATTTTAACTATCAGCCGTTATTTAACCAATTCTCTCAACTGTTGCACTTCGGTTTAGAACTCGTATCTTTAATCTCAACCAAACGATCGAAATTTTTCCCTGATAGCTTAAATACCAACTTTGTGAAAAATCGCGATCAAAAGTTATTATGACCGAGTTTTCGTTTACCGCTTTTTGGACTATTTGTTCATCTGTCAAGTTTCCCAACCCTTGTTCCTGAATACTTTCAGCCTTGTAACCCAAACTTCTCAAGTATTCTGCCGTTTCCGGCGACAAATTCGCATCTAGTAAGAACTTAGGCATGAATATGCAACTCTTCCCGATCAAACCTGCGGGCGGCAAATGCCAAGGCGGCCGCAATATCTTCCTGTTTTAGGGCCGGGTAGGCCTTCAAAATCCGTTTGGTATTATATTCTTGGGCTAATAGATCTAAGATTGTGTGAATCGGTATGCGGGTACCGACGATTACTGGCTTACCCATCATGATTTTAGGATCAACCTGTATTCTGTTTAGATATTTGACCATACGAATAAGTATATCATGTTTTAGAGTCCAACTTCCGGCGCAATAGACTGCATTGCGGAGAGGGCGAGAGAGACAAAATCTTCGAGTTTTATGCCCAGGTGTTCTTCGCATTGCTGGATATCTTCGCGTTTGACGCCGGCGGCGAAGGCTTTTTGGGGGAATTTTTTTAAGACTGATTGGACGGATAGGTCAGAGAGGTGTTTGGATGGCAAAACTAAAGCGGAAGCGACGATGAGACCGGTGAGCTCGTCACAGCAAAAGAGGGACCATTGCATTGGACCCTGAAGTTCACCTAAATGAGTATGCTTGGTATTGTGTGATTGAAGAGCGTGCGTGAACCGCTCGTCATCTATTCTTCCGAGTGTAACGACTGTATGTTGTGTGGGATTGTCTTTGGTCTCTTCCCAGTCTGAATCGTGAATAATCCCCAATATTTCCCATGTCTCCGGATCACCGCCCAACTTTTGAGCCAAAGCTTTCATCACCGCCCCTACAGAAATACAATGCCGACGCAAATTCTCGTTCTGGACATGAGTATTCAGAAGTTCTATAGCCTGATTTCTGGTTATCATTTTTCCGGGCGAAGGGTGGGAAAGAGAATAACTTCTTTGAGCGACCAGGTGTTGGTGAAAAACATGACCAGACGGTCCATGCCGATGCCGATGCCGCCCATGGGGGGCATACCGTATTCCATGGCCTCCAGAAAATCTTCGTCTACTTGCTGGGCTTCCGATTTGTCTTTGCGGGCAATTTTGGTGTCGATCTCAAAACGTTCTCTCTGGACCTGGGGGTCGGTCAGCTCGGACCAGCCGTCACAAATTTCCCGGCCGCCGATATAGCCTTCGAATCTTTCTGTCCAGCCCTCGCGAGTACGATGAGGCTTGGAAAGAGGGCTAACGTCGGCTGGGTAATCTATGACCCAAGTGGGGTCAATTAGGTCTTTGGATATTAATTTGTCGAATATCTCAAAAATTAACTGGCCTTTGGTTTCTCCCCGAACCAATTCTAATTTATGCTGCTGGCAAAATTCGGCCAGGGCTTTGGCGTCAAGTTTTTCCACGTCCAGATTCAGTTTTTGAGCCAGAAGATCAGACATGGTGACCCGGGGCCAAGCGTGGCCGATTTCTACAAGTTTATCGCCGACTTGAATTTGGGTTTTGGCAAAAATCTTTGCTGCCAAGTGCTTAAACAAACCTTCTGTAACATCCATGACTCGGTGATAATCGGCGTAAGCTTCGTACCACTCGATCATGGTAAATTCCGGATTGTGGGAATGGTCAATGCCTTCGTTTCTGAAATCCCGGCCTATCTCGTACACTTTGTCGTAGCCGCCGACCACCAGGCGTTTGAGGTACAGTTCAAATGCAATACGCAAATAAAAATCCGTGTCTAGAGCCTGCATGTGAGTAGCGAAAGGCCGGGCGTTGGCGCCGCCATAAAGGGGGTGAAAAACGGGAGTTTCTACTTCTTGAAATCCAAGTTTGTCTAAATAATTTCTGGTTTCCTTAAAAACGACTGTGCGTATATCAAATCTGCGACGAATTTCAGGGTCGAGCAACAGGTCCAGATATCTTTTGCGATACCGGTCCTCGATATCTTTGAGTCCGTTCCAGTCGTCAGGCAGGGGACGCAGAGATTTAGAAAGAAGTTCGAAGGCAGCCACGTCGATGGTAATCTCGCCGGCGGAAGTTTTGATAACTTCGCCCTGAACTGCCAGAAAATCGCCCACATCAAAGAGTTTTAATAAATCAAATTTTCGCTCTAGTTTTTTGGATTGGAATAGAAGCTGAATCTGGCCGGAAGAATCTTTGAGATCGGCAAAAATTACATTGCCGTGCTCGCGCCAGCGCCAAATGCGGCCAGCAACGGAAAGAGTTTTGCCTTCGGAGTCACGGGCTGCGGCAACAGAGACAAGATCAAAAGAACTTTTGGGGGGATACGGATCAATTCCCAAACTACGAAGTTTGGCTAATTTAGTCAAACGAATCTGGCGAATTTCTTCTAATCGCTGCATGACCCCAAGTTTAACTGATCGCTACCACGGTGTAAACCAACTTACCGGCCGGAGCGGCTACTTCAACTTTATCGCCGACTTTTTTGCCCATCAGGGCTAGTCCCAATGGAGAAGAGTGGGAAATCTTGCTCTGTTTGGGATCTGCCTCCCATTCACCAACAATATAAAAGACCGCGTCGCGAGAATTGACCTTGACGGTGACGGAGTGGCCAATATCTATAGCGTCGTTATTGGCCGGCTGGGCGATTTGGGCGGATTTAATTAGATCTTCCAACTCGGCAATGCGTCCATCGACAAAAGTCAGGTCCTCGCGGGCTGATTGGTAATCGGAATTCTCCGACAAATCTCCCATGGACCGGGCTAAAGCCAGCCGCTCGACCAACGCCGGCCGGCGGGTGCTGACCAGTTGATCCAGCTCAGCTTTGAGCTGATCTAAACCAACTTGAGTGATAAGCATCTTGCTATTCATATCTAGAAAAAAAGAACCGAGTTTTAGCTCGGCAATCGAGGTGTAAAGTACAGGTACCGAGGTATCATACCCCTACTAAAAAGGGTTGTCAATAAGTGACCCCGGTGGGATTTGAACCCACGATTTTCAGGATGAGAACCTGACGTCCTAGGCCAGCTAGACGACGGGGCCAGACTACCTAATTTTAGCAGATAATTAAGTATCACCCCGGTCCGATGTTACATCGGACCACCCCTCTTAATTCGAGCTTGCGGCTCGCGTCTCCGACGTAAGAGGGGAAATAGATGGAGGTTAGGCGATGGCGGTGAGAAAGGGGCGGGTGGAGGGGGCGGATTTGGTGGGAGAGAGGCGCAAGGCTAATTTGAGAACGTCGTCAAGATGGGAAACGAAGAAAAACTCCATATCGTTTCTAACGCTGGTTGGCACGTCCTCCAATAAATCTTTTTTGTTCTCTTTGGGAAGAATGACCCGGGTGATGCCGGCGCGATGTGCGCTGATGACTTTTTCTTTGACCCCGCCGATTTCCAGCACCCGGCCGCGGAGAGTGATTTCTCCGGTCATGGCGGTGTCCCGGCGGACGGGAATCTTAGTGAAAGCGGAAATGAGGGCGGTAGCCAGGGCGATGCCGGCCGACGGCCCGTCTTTAGGAGTAGCCCCTTCAGGGACGTGGATGTGGACGTCGGTCTTTTTGTAAAAATCTTCTTTAAGACCTAAGCGTTGCCAGCGGGAACGGATATAGGAATAGGCGGCCTGGGCCGATTCTTTCATAACATCCCCCAGCTGGCCGGTGAGTTTGAGCTCCCCTTTACCGGGCATGAGAGCAACTTCGATAAATAAGATATCTCCGCCGGCTTCGGTGTAAGCTAAACCGGTGGACATACCTACTTCGTCCTGTTTCTCCGCCAGTGTCTCGGGGAAACGATGAGCCCCCAGATACTTGCGAACGTCTATGGTGGAGATGGTATGTGAAATGCGTTTGCGGTCGGCTACTTGGCGGGCAAGTTTCCTGACTATTTTGGCCAAGTTTCTTTCTAGGTCGCGGACGCCCGCTTCCCGGGTGTAACGGCGGGTAATCTCCTTGATAGCCGCTGTTTCGATTTTAAGGGTTTTGGAGAGTCCTCCATTGACAACCTGCTTGGACCACAGGTAATCGGCGGCGATGTGGTGTTTTTCGTCCAGGGTGTAGCCGGGAAAAGTGATAATTTCCAAGCGGTCGCGCAGGGCCGGGGGGATAGTATCCAGCATGTTGGCGGTAGTGATAAACATGACCTGGGACAGGTCAAAGGGGACTTCCAGATAATGGTCGGAAAATTCTTTATTTTGTTCCGGATCTAGGGCCTCCAGGAGAGCCGAGGAAGGATCACCGCGGAAATCATTTCCTAATTTGTCTATTTCGTCCAGCATGAAGACCGGATTTCGGGTGCCGGCGTTTTTGATGCCCTGGATGATGCGCCCCGGCATAGCCCCGACGTAAGTTCTTCTGTGGCCGCGGATTTCGGCTTCGTCGCGGATACCGCCCAGGGAAATACGGACAAATTTGCGGCCCAGGGCGCGGGCAATAGATTTACCAATAGAAGTTTTACCTACACCCGGAGGACCAACAAAACAAAGAATGGTGGGAGATTGCTGGCCGTCGGCAGACGGTTGCTTCTGGCGCAATTTCATGACAGCCAGGTACTCTACAACCCTTTCTTTGACTTTTTTCAAACCATAATGATCGGCATCTAAGACTTTGGCGGCGGATGAAATGGAAACATGATTGGGCGACAGTTTGGCCCAGGGCATATCTGCCAGCCAATCTAAATAAGTTCTGATGTAATTGCTTTCCGGATTATTAGGGTTCATGTGGGACAGGCGGGAAAGTTCTTTCTCGGCTTTATGCTTGGTTTCCAGCGGCATTTTGGCGGCTTTGATACGGCGTCTCAAGTCCCCCAGATCGCTGTCTTCATCTTCCTCGCTTTCATCGGAACCCAACTTCTTTAATTCGTCCTTGATGGTGCGTCCACGCTCGCGCAGAATCTGCTCGCGCATGTTGCGCTCGAATTTGGCCTGGGTTTTAGAAGCGATGGAACGTTCCAGGTCCATAACTTTAACCTCGTGGGCCAAGTGCTGGAGAACTTTTTCCAGGCGGTCGTTGACAGACAGAGTCTGCAAAAGTTCTTGCTTGATGGCGGTAGTAAGGTCTAGAGAGTTGGCAACTTGATCGGCCAGCTCGGCGGTGGAAACCCCAGACATGAGGCGCATAAAGACCAGAAAATCCATGGATTTACCCAGATCGAAAGCCTTTTTGTATTCGGAGACAATTTGTTTGGCCAGGGCTATTTGGGTGTCGGATTGAACTTGGGGTTCGGGGAGTGGTTCGGCAGTGGCTACAAAAAACGGATCGGTGGTGGTGACTGGCCCGAGTCGGACCCGACTAATACCGCGGACTACGGCAAATAATTCGTTGCCGGAGGAAACTACCTGCTCGATAACACACAAAGTGCCCACCTCGTAGAGGTCCTGGGGTTCGGGATTGGCCACCGGTTGGCGCTGGGCCACAAAAACGGCCTGTTTATCGGCGGCGAAAGCGGCTTGGATGCCGGCGCTGCTTCTGGGACGGCCAAAAGTGAGAACGGCGTCGGTGTGGGGAAAAACAACACCTTCGCGGAGGGCGATAACGGGGTAGATTTTTGAAGGAAGAGTATCCATTTCTTAGCAGTCTAGCATTTAGAGTGATAATCTGTCAAGGAGTTTGTGGACGTGCAGGCGGTGGGCGGTCCAGGCGACCACGGAACCGATAACTATGCCCCCTAAAATATCTAATGGGTAGTGAACTCCACCCAAGATGCGGCTGACTCCGATGGCTAAACTGAAAATGATGAGGGGGATACCCCATTTATACTTGTGCAGATAGAAGGACACGGAAATGGCAAAGGCGGCGGCAGTGTGATTGCTGGGAAAAGATCCGTCGGAGGAATAACCGGCCAAGGGGGCATTACCATTGGTTACAAACGGCCTGGGGACAGCGAAAAAATCTTTGAGGAATTTGCTAATGAGCCAGGCCACAAAGGCGCTAATGACGGCATGAAGGACCATCTCCCGCTTTTTCTTTAACCAGAGAACAGGTAACAGAGAAAAGAGAAAAAAAATAGCGTAGTCCGCGAAAAATATGATAAGACTATTCATGGACGACGACACGAGTGCCGGGGTTGGAGTCGGTGGACCGGACGGCCCATTGACCTTCGGGGACTTGCGGATCGGTCCAGTAAAATAACTTTTCGGCGATGGGGGTAGGAGCGTTGACGCATCCGTGGCTCATGGGTTTACCGAAATTCTGATGCCAATAGGTGCCATGAATGCCAAAGTCGCCTTTGAAAAACATGGCGTAGGGAACGTTGGGTAAATAGTAGTAAGTGTTGGTGGCCCGATTGCCGCCTTCCATTTTAGTAGCTCGGACTTTGTACCAGATGGCGTACTCTCCCGGCGGAGTCTTGCCCCACAACCCGGAGGAAATTAAACTTTCCAAAAAAATGGAGTTGCCCTGGTGGGCGATAAGTTTCTGATCTGACAGATCGACCTCTATCCACTTTTTGTCGGTGGAGGTACCCAGAACTTTTTTCTGGGACTCGGATAGAGTTTCGGCTAATGAGGTGAGAGGAGTAATAGGTAAGTTATTCCAAACGGCGATCGTCTGGGTGGGATCAATTCCGGTTTTGGATAGATCGGCAGGACAGCCGGCGAAACTTTGGGCCTTGGAAACAGAGAGGAAAGTGAGACGGATAACGCCGATAGCCATGGCAGTACCCACAATGAGGAAAATCATGGGTTTAGTCAGCTGCATGCGATCAATCTACTACTTTATATCCCGTTTTGGCAATAGTGGATTTTATAATTTCGGGACTTATTTTTGAATTATCAAATTCTACAGCGGTTTCTTGCCTGGCGTAGTTGGTTTGGGAATTTTTTACACCAGGCACTTCTTCCAGGTCCATGTCGATATTAAGCGCGCAGGCTACACAATGCATCCCAGAAATTTTGAAAGTTTGTTTGGTCATTAATTAATTACGTTTATGGTGCCGGTGTACATGCCCATGCCGCAGGCGAAGGTAAGAAGGCCGGTTTGGGTAGGCGTAAAAGTAACACCGGTAGTACCGGTTGGAGGCAGAACTTTGGTGATATTAAGAGTGGGAATCGTAAAGACAGAAGCGCAGGAATAAGTACCTTGGGTGACTAAACTTAAATTAACCGGCTGGTTAATTTTGACAGAAAAATTGTGAGGAGAATAGCCATTGTTGAAGACGTTAATGGTAACGTCGTTGGTAGCGGCCGAAGCAACGGCTGGTGACAAAAACGTAGTTTTGAAAGCCCAGACCCAATTGTTAAATGAATATTTGGAGCCGGTTAAGACTAGGGCACCATTAATGGACATGAAGGCGACGAAGACGACTAGAAGAGCGGCGGATTTAAAAAATCTGACTCTAAAGCTTTCAGATAATTTTGTGGTCAGCCAGCCAACAACCAAAAATAACGGCGCTGTGCCCAGGACAAAGGCAAACATTGTAATGGCGCCGGCCAAAGGATTGCCGGTAGAAATAGCCAAAACTTCCATGGCTTGGGTGACACCACAAGGAATAAGAACGGTGAAGACACCTAAAATCGCCGGAGCAAAAACAGACGGATTCTTGGTTTGACCCCGTAAAAGTTTACCTACCCATTTAGGTGGCTGGATGACGAAGTAGCGGAAAATAGGATGTATGTCGAGCATGCTGCCAGCCAATCCCAACATAAAAACGGCGGCGACAACTTGAAACCAGATACGCATTGTTGTGGTGAGCTGGAAAAGAGAACCGAAATAGCCTAAAAGGGCTCCGAGGAGAGTGTAAGCAAGAAGTTTGCTAATTAAAAAAACCATTGTGGGAATGGCGTCATGAAGTTTGCCTTTTTTTTCTGCCGTGGTAGCTAGAGTGGCAGTTAACAACCCTCCCTGGACGGCCAAGCAGGAAAGACCGCCCGTAGTCAAACCCGTTAAAAAAATTAGCCAATAGTTCATAGTTACTTAGTTACTTGGTAATTCGCAGCCGGAAATTTTTGATAAACCAAGTAAACCTTGTTCACCTTCATATTTGGTGCCGTTGGCGTCGATCCAGGTAGGATAACCATTAACGCCGGCATCCAGGCATTTTTTGGTTTCTTGGGTGCATTCGACGTAGGGCACATATTTAAATGAACTACCAAAGGCTTTCTTTTCGTTTTGGCAGTGGGAACACCAGTAGGCCCCGTACATGGTCAGTTTCTTTTCGGTTAAACACTGTGCAAACACATCGTAATTTTTAGATTCTTGCGGTTTGCGGGAAACTAAAAAATAGATACTAGAAATTAGAACTACAGCGATAAGCAAATACTTCATTATTCTT
>CAYHNU010000024.1:0-10250 GCA_964358085.1 uncultured Gammaproteobacteria bacterium
GTTTAGTAATTTGCGTTTTTTTCTCCTCCAACTTTAGTTTTTCGTCAAACAATTCGTTTTTCTTTTGTTTGTAAACTTCCGGTTCGATAACTTGGTCGAGATAGCCGTCAAGAAGCCTATTGAGTTTTATTTCGGTTTCTTGAATTTCTGAATTAAGTCTTTGAGTTTCTGTTTCGCTTTCGATTTTGTCTTTTTCCTCGGCTTCAACAATCCATTTCTCAAAATATGGTTCCCAATCTTCGTGCAAGCCGCAATCACGGACAATTTGCCTTAATTGTCCTTCAAGTTCCGGTTCGTTGACATATTTTTGATTGCAGGGTTTTAACTTTTTAGTACAACGATAGTAAATATATTCAACTTCACCTCTGGTCGTGGGATAAATTTTAGTGTGGGTTTCCGCCGTGATTGCGGCGTCGCATTCTCCGCAAATTGCCAAACCGGAAAAAGCAAAATCATGTCCTTTATTCCTCGGCCTTTCGATTTTCTCAATTTGTTTTTGGACTTCGTCAAACAGCTTTTTGCTGATAAAAGTTTTATGTGTACCTTGGTAATATTCTCCAGCATAATTCATTATGCCCAGATAAAATTTGTTTTTGAGCATGTTTTTGACTTGGTCCACTTTGACGGGTTTCCCGTCAATCTTCTTAATCCCAAATCTGTGAAGAAAATTTGAGATTTCAACAAAAGATTTTCCACCTTCAGCAAAAAGCAGAAATGCTTTCTTGACGATTCTTGATTTTTCTTCATCAACATCTATTCCCCTCGTTTTGGGGTTATTGATATAACCATACGGTGCTTTACTTGGCCAAACACCATTACGAAGTTTTTGACGGTTACCTCGCTTTACATTTTCGGAAAGGTTATCAACGTAATACTTGGATTGGCCAAAAGCGATTGAAAGCATAAATTTCCCTTGCGGTGTGCTTTCAAACCAAAACGAGGGGAATTTTAGATCAAGGATTTTGCCGGTATCGAGAAGATAAATCACTTTTCCACCATCAATAGAATTCCTAGCAAGACGATCTGGGTGCCACGAAAGTATTCCGTTAGCTTCCCCTTTTTCGATTTTCTTCAAAACAATTTCAAACTGTTCTCTCCCCGGCACTTTAGCCGTTTTGGCTTCAGTGATAAATTCAGAAACAGTTAAGCTTTCTCTTTTAGCAAACTCCTTGAGTTCGGCAATTTGTGCCTCAATAGACAAAACTTGTTTGTCCTTTTCGTCTGTAGATTTTCTGCAGTAGGCAATGTATTTAGTCATGGGTTTTTTCTAAAAGTTCTTTAAGTCCGCGGAGCGGACAGGGTTTCTTGAGAAGAAACCCAATTTTTGCGTTTTTCTTCATTCTTTTTTACGGCGGCTTTCGGCGGACTTGAATTTTCCCTTTGCGGCGCTCGCATCGGGCGGCGGCGACGCGAGCGCCGCACCCAACGATTTCGCGATTTCCCAAATGGTGCTCGTTTTTGGAAAAATTCGAACTTATTTCAAAGAAAATTGTTAGTTGTTTGCTCGCCTCGCTTCGCTCGGCTCGCTACTTCAGCGCGGCGCCCCCCACCCGCCGCGCCTCCGAAACTGTCGGCTCGAATTGGCTGCATAAGCAGCTAAAGAAAAAACGCGAAAATTTTTAAAGAACAAAACTCAAATGCCCTCACTGGTGTGCTCACATTCTTGCGAATATGTCCAATGAGGGCATTAAAAATTCGCAAGATTTATGAGCATAAATTTATACTACCAAACTTTATTGGTAATTTCAATAAAATTCTGATAAAATATGAATAATCATCTGCCAGTAAGGAGGTGGATTTTATGACAATACAAAAATTTGTATTATATGCTGAGCCAAATTTTGAATTACTGGAAAGTATTGCAAAACAATTAGGTATAGAATTAACTATTGATAGGCATATACGTGAGGCTGAAAAATTATTTCAAAGAGGAATACGACCGCCCGGGACAGAAGATGGACATACTCCTAAAGAAATGGCGTATGTATCCCAAATCTTGAGAGCAGTTCAAGAACAAGCGACAGAATTCCTACCGACAGATTTGCATATCTATATAAACGATAGAGGCTTTGCAAATATTCCAGAAAACAACGTCCCTGCTTTTGTAGCAAGAGAAAGAGGTAGAGCCCTTCATGATTTAATAGGCTGTGTAGAGGGATTAAATCAGGTTATTCAGCATGAACGAGGAAAATAGATTTTAATTTCTCGGCTTTGCCGAGAAAAAATCGCGCGCGCAAAAAATAACGGAAGCGCGGCGGGTGGGGGGCGCCGCGCTGAAGTAGCGAGCCGAGCGAAGCGAGGCGAGCAAACAACTAACAATTTTCTTTGAAATAAGTTCGAATTTTTCCAAAAACGAGCACTGGCAATTTTTAAGAGCATAACTTTTTAAGTTCGGTCAGACTTTCTAGATCGTAGATTGAGACAGGGGTAACTGGGTGTTTGAATTTCTTTAGATTTTTGATGTGTCCCAGGAGAGTTTTGCTGTCTACAAGATCGGTTTTGGTTAGGATTATGATTTGGGGTTTTTTGATGAGCAGAGGATCAAATTTTTCCAGTTCTACGGCGACGGCGTGATAATCTCCGACCGTATCGAGTGAATCAGCAGCGATGCAGTGAAGGAGCAAGCTGACTTTTTCGATATGTTTTAAAAATTTGATGCCTAATCCCCGCCCCCGGGAGGCTCCCTCGATCAGGCCCGGAATATCGGCAATGACTTGGCCGTTTATGACCCCAAGATTTGCTTCAAGCGTGGTGAAAGGGTAAGCACCTACTTCGGCATGGGCGTTGGTCAGTTCATTTAGTAAACTGCTTTTCCCGGCGTTGGGCAGGCCGATGAGGCCGTATTTGGCTAAATATTTGAGGATCAGCCTGGTTTGCACCGATTTTCCGGAGAGACCCGGTTGAGCATAAGATTTGAGCTCAGAATCGCCCTGGCCGCCTAAACCTCCTTTGCAAAGCAAAATTCTTTGATCAAGATGGGTTAACTCGGTGGAAAGGTTGGTTTTGAGATTAATAATTGAGGTGCCGATAGGGAATTGAACCTCTGTATCTTGGCCGTCTTTTCCCGACCGATTGTTACTTCCCCCGGGATGCCCGTCTTCAGCCCTGATTTCTTTCAGACCGGAATACCTGTTTAAAGCCAATAAGTCAGACGTTACCGTAACATAGACGTCTCCTCCCCGGCCGCCTTTGCCGCCGTGGGGTTTAATTCTGGATCGATTGTTGATAGTAAGTCTTCCGGGGCCGCCATGGCCGGCAGTGATGGTAATGGTTAGGTCGTCAACAAGCATGGGTGAAGTATACTCTATCCCCTTATCCCCCTTCGCAGAAAACCTCGGGCGTAAGCCCGTGGATGAATGCGAAGAAATTTCTGCTTCGGAGGGATTCCGCTCCCGACGAAGCAACAGGGAGAAGATACCCCGACTGTAAGGTCGGGGAGCTTCATTTCAGAAGCATTTTCAGACCCCAGAAGACCAAAATTAGAGGCCAGAGTTTAGAGACGATGTCTAAAATTCCCCAGGGAAGAAGTCCAAAATTATTCAAAATAATAATCAGGCCAAGAGTGGCGACTATGGACCCGCCGATTAATTTGGAATGGCTATCTTTTTTGACGACTTGGGCTTTAGGGGCTTCTTTGTTGACCATGTATTTAATATGACCTAAAGTTTTACCCTTGTCAATGGGTTATAATTAGCCTGGGTTTATGGTGGTGTGTGCCGAACGGTTTAGGCGCTGCCCTGTGAAGGCAGAATCAGCGGGTTCGATTCCCGTACACCACCCCAAGATCGGATGAAGTTCACACCTATTTAACTGATAGATATTGCTTGATTATTTCTTGGATTTGTTTTGGTTTTAGATCGGTGTCTCTAAGGTTTAATTCTTCGTTCCATTTATTCCAAAATTCGACAGTTGTTTTGGTAACTAAATCGAACAGACCCAGATCTATCAAAACTTGATTTAGGTCTGTGTCGTCGCCAATTGCCTCTACTTCGAAGTTATATTTATCATTTTTGCCACTTTGGTGAGTGATTTTGATTTCAAAGTTTGGTTGTTTAAAAATATAATTGTCGTGTTGATATATGTAGCAAGAGTCGTCTCCGGGAATTAGCACTCTAAGTATTTGGTATGAATTAAATATTTCATTTAGGTCGGACGGCAGTCCAATCCTTTGTTCAGATCTAACTCTTTGTTGCTTCTCACCAGTGTCACCTACTTTTTGCATGATTTCGGCTTTTCCGTTAGTTATTCGAATCCTAGTGTCTATATTGTCTCGACTGTGATCCCAGAAGGAAAAAGATAGTCGCTTAGAATGGGCTGGTGTGCCAAAACGTTTTGTAAATTCGTTCAATAATTTTTCGAATTGAGCTTTTGTTAAGACCCCCCAAGACTCTGTTTCAGTCATATCCAAAGATTATACAAGTAGACTGATAGTTTTGTGAATAGTTTAATAACTACAGGACATTATGTTAAGATTCGGACATGGAAAGAAAGCTCGGTGTAATTTTGCCTCGCGAATTGTCTAATGGCAGGAGCCTGCTATATTTAGCTAGAGAAACCGAGAAGATGGGTTACGACTATCTGGTCGCATGTGATCATGTAGTTCTTCCAGACCAATCTTCTCGAACGGACAAGCTTAAATACTCATTAGACGAGCAATATACAGACCCACTTACTTTGCTAGCAGCGATTGCGGCCGTGACAACAAATATAGAGCTTTTTACCGGAGTGATGGTGTTACCTGAGAGACCAACGGCGTTAGTAGCCCGACAGGCTGCGGATGTGGACATCCTTAGTAATGGCAAGCTTCATCTTGGTGTTGGGGTAGGCTGGTCAAAAGATGAATTTGAAGCTCTTGGGGAAGGTGACACTTTCTCGTGTCGAGGTAAAAGAATCGAGGCACAAATAACTCTCTTGCGCCAGCTTTGGACTCAAAACTCAGTTACGTTCACCAGCCAACATGAACAACTCAATGCGGTAGGCATAAACCCCAAACCAGTCCAGCAACCAATTCCTGTATGGATAGGCGGAACGGACGTCAAAGTCATAGATAGAACTGTCAGACTTGCTGACGGGTGGATACCTCGTGGCAAAGCTGCAATGTTTAAAGACACACTGTCAGTTCAGTTTCAGCATGCGTTAGAAGTGCATCAACGAGATGCGATCTCGCTTCCGGTTATGGGAAAGGTTAATGTCAGATGGGAGATTGAAGAAAACAATTGGCAACAAGAAGGTGATGATTGGCTAAGAAGTCCATTGGTTACCCATCTGTCTGTGGGCTCTATTGGAGGTAATAACAGCAGACTTGAAGATCATTTGGAAATTCTTTTGAAAGCTAAAAACCATTTTAAGTAATTATCGCTTTATTGTGTCAATCAAATCCTTGAAATCTTCTAGTACAGCTTTTGGGGATCTGCTACCATCAATTGTGTGTATCGAAGTTGTGGGTTCGAATGCGGCCAACAGTCTACTATACCAATACTCGATCCTCTCTGGGTATTTAATCCACATGTTGTTGTCGTAAACTAGGCCACCGTTTCTGCTATACCTATCCAATGTTACTTCAGTGGGAACATCAATAAATACATAATGATCGGGTCGATAAAGCTTCTTGCCTATCTCATTAATAAACCACTTGTATACGGGCAATGATGAAATTCCTCTTTGTTCTTCAAGCACAGAATAAAAAACCATAGTTGATAAATAACCTCTATCGACAAGCTTCGTAGCTTGAGGAGCTCTGCGAGCGCGAGCCAGTTTATCCTCATCTCTTTCCAGAAAGAATTCTATTGGAGGATTTACTAGATTGTTTGGCCAATCCTTGTAAATCACGGCCACTTCAGAAGACTCCAATGCTTTCAAAAGAGTAGTTTTACCGGAGCGTGAAGAACCTTCCAAAAAGATGGAAATTGATGATCTTTCTATTGCCATATTAATAATCGAAGCTATTTTAGCACTATTGAGTTGGCGGAATATCTGAAAAAGCTGTAAAATGATCTGTATGTGGGTAAATCTTGAGCCATTTGGCTATAATTTATACGGAGAAACAATTGGAAGCGCGTGGATGAATTTGGTGGGTGTGGTTCTCAAAAATGGCCATATTACCAGCGATGAGGGTAGAGAAAGACTTTGTCTTCAAAATATTCGTATAAAATCCCTGTCTCAAGTATTTCCAGATCCTCTGATGGAAAAATATGGGAACAAAAAGAATATTGATGAAATAATTAGCTTAACCTTTGATAAAGAAATTATGCATGATTTTGACGTGGTGCCTTCGTTTAGCCCAGGAAGCCAAAGCTATTTCGCCCGAATCAAAGAATGGGGAATGCTAGACTTCGTTGTTGCTAGACTAGTAGAAATTCCAGAATCAAAAAAGGCAATAATGAGTTTTATTAGAAAAGAAGATTATGAGAGGGTTCTCGAAAGACCTAGAGACGACTATTTGCCGTGCATTACAACTATCCAGTTCAGACTACTAAAGTTTGATGAGGATAATGGATATCACTTAAACACAATATTCAACGCAAGATCTATTGATGCGTTTCAGAGGGCAGGAGGGAATTTGGCAGCGATAGCTCTTGTTTCAAAAGAGGTTTGCCGAAGACTTGAAGAGAAACTGAAAGTTCGCGTTTGGACTGGTCCTCTCGATGGATTTGTTACAGATGCTCATATCTATAAAGAAACCCTTGAGGAAGCCAAGAAGGTATATGGGATGTATAAACACTATGACCAAAATATTGAATAACCAAGGCAAAATCGATATCAAGTCAAAAGTAAACGAAGACGTCGTTATGTTGGACATGCTCGACGGATACTTCAAAAAGAAACGTGGTTATGTAGTAAAGATGCCAAAACCAGGAAAAAGTGTCGTCGCGTGTCTATCGGGTGGGCAAGATTCAGTGGCAAATATCGGTATTTTGCTTGAGGAATTCAAATTAAATGTATACCCATTCTTTATTAATCGAGGACAATCAAATTACAAATTCGAAAAAGCCTCGGCTGAATACTTCAATAAATTTTACAAAAAAAGATATCCCAAATTGTATCATGATTACTTAGAAATAAAGGTGCCAACGCCAGGGACAGAGTATAAAGACCTATTGAGAGAAGCAAAGAAACATGTTGACTCCATACCTTTACGTCACAATATTTCTTATCCAGCAAGAAATCCAATTATTTTTTTGACGGGAATGGAATACGGCTATTCATTACAAGCTACGGGGGCAAAGATAAATACCATTTTTGCTTCACATGTAAGCTCGGATAGTTCATTCCATTGCTCACAAACATGGACTAGGTTGATGAACTTGTTGATGTGCCAAATATTAAATGATTATTCGTGGCAATTTATATCGATTCCAATTGAGACAGCCTTTAAAAATTACTTTGATAAGGACATCTATATTAAATGGGCGTATGAACACGATATTCCTCTGCATCTCGCGAGAACATGCGTAAAAAGCTTTACCCACGAATGTGGAGATTGTCCTACATGTTGGGACCGAAGGCGCTGTTATAAAGAAGCCGGAATAGCAGACCCAACTGTTTATAAGTATCCGATGTCAGACAAATTTCCCACTTATTACGATCACGAAAAAGAAGGAAAAAGCGAGTTGTCTAAGGAAAAGGTGGACAAGTCTTAAACTCTCAACGCTTCCAACTGATCGGCCAATGTATAGAGATCCTCATACGATTGGAATCCTTCAGGAAATAGTGTCTGCACTTTATTGGAAAGTTGACCGTTATTTGTAAGTATTCCCCACAACCTTCTTAAAATTTCTCTTTTCTTCGATACCTCTTTTTCGTCGACTCTAATCTCTCCTTCAGAAAGTAAAGCTTGTGCGATTGATTTTATTTTTTCTGCACCCAACTCTTGCATGATTCGTTGAGAATATTGGAATTCCTGAACTACGGATTGATAAGGCATTTCCTCACGTTTCCAAAGACTGTATAAAGCCATCAAATCCTCAAATACAGGCTTAGTTGGACCTTTCCCTTCTGAATAGGCGAAAGGGATACTGGAAGCTAGATCGGTTGTGCCGAATTGTTGACTATCTACAATCAGTCCAAATTCTTGCGGTCTTTCTGCCATTGGTGAACCGTAAGCCAGCTCATAAGGTGCGTGCTTAAAGGTGAAAATATAAGCTCTGTGGTCATGGAGGAATTTTAAGTTATAAATAGTTTCCATTATTTCGAGATCGTCAGCATCTGGAACTCGACCTAAAATTGATTGTTCAAATGCAAACTTCTCCATATTGTTCCAATAAGAATCCCGCATAGGCGCTCCAACAATAATAAACACGTGACTCATTATTCCGTTTTCAGTTAGATTTTTTAAAATTAATCCAAACCTTCTAACTTTCGCTTCCGACGTGCCCTTAACCATTGCCTGCATTTTGGGCGGATAGGTGGTTTCGAGCCCAAACTGGGCGAACTTTAAACCGCCTTGTGACAACTGGGCTACAACGGCAGGATCAGTTAGTAGATCTGACAGTGATTTCCCATATTTAAGCTTGTAATTTGTCTTATCGCCCGCGTCGTCGATTCTCATGTAGCACGCGTAAACTACATCTTGGCAATTGACGTTTATTCCCAAACCGGCAAGTGCCTTACCAAGTTCTAATGCTTGATCAACTGTAAATTGTTCGTCGGTAATGTCTACAACCGAGAAACCACTTTTAAGCCCGTCATAAATTTCTCTGGCCATCCGTTTCGCACCCAATTTTCTTTGGTTGATAATTTTAATGCCTCTTTCACCATTTTCAGCCTCTGGCGAAAAACTTAAGGTTATCTCACTCGAAGCCTGTGGAACGGGCCTTTGGAGAATTCCAAGTCTTCTCACCGACTGTCTCGCCAACTCTAAGTAACCTTTACTTATGGCACAAAACTCACATCCACCTGTAGCACACTCATATGTACAAACGCGACCATCAACTAATGAATGCATCTTCCGTTCCTCGGGCATAAGACCACGCTTAAGATGCTGATAGACATCGGATCTGCGCCACAATCCCTCAGGGTGAAAAGTTCGAGGAAGTGCGTTAAAGACGATCTTACCTCCATTATTAAAAACTGTGCCATATACACTATCGAATAACTCTTGAATATCGATGTTAGGATTCTCTACTATTTTTGCGGTCAGCTGAGACATCGCCAGTTCACCCTCGCTTACAACTAATCCATCGATTACTCCTGACCTCTCGTTTCTTCCTGTTCTGAAAATTGTTCTGTTAACCTCGTCATCCTGAGTCCATGTTTCCATCCTCCTTGAAATAGTCCCACCACCAAATAAGGTGATTATTCCAGGATTAACTTGTCTTATTTGGCGTGCGAGTTGAAATGCAAATACGTATTGATCAGGGTGGGAAATGGAAATTCCTAAAATTTTGGGGTCTTCTTTGAGTATTTGGGGAACAGCTTGATCTTGAATGAATCTCCTAAATAATCCTGACGATTGACCAAGTGCAACCAAACTTGCTCTAGAATCTGTGAATCGAGAGTTAAAGTAGCCAAAGGTATTATGGTGAATTCGCAAATATTCTGCCTTTTCATCTGAAATAAATGGGGCACTCACGATCTTTGCTGCATCATCCAAAACACTTTTGTATTTAGTAAATTGATGAAAATCTGCGTAAGTCTCAATCCTTGCAAATGCCATTCTTGCCTCATCGGCTCTTTCCACCACTTCTTCCACACGTGCTTCATCCAAACCTAGCTTTTGTAAATTTTTAGTAAAGCGATCGTCCCCTTTGTGATCTAAGACTACTTCTTGCAAGTTTGTTCTATTTAACATCCAGTCCAGCAACAAACCTTCATTCAAATCAAGGTATTTTAGACCTCCATGGACAACTCTAAGTAAACTATCGATTCCAGCAGGATTGTTGGGGGATAGTGAGGCTATTGGTGGATGCACTAGTATTGTTCCAAATTCTTTACTCATGAAGGCCATTATAACCTGTAGTGCAAAAACAACTTAACTCTATCAGGTTCTAACTTTTATACTTAAATCCAGTTTGGAAGTAATAATGGTCTTAATATTAGATGTTCCTTTGAGAATTTCGAATCACTAAAATAAGCGTAGATTCGGTCAATTAATCCGATTAAGGTAGGTTCGGACATCGTACGATACCTGACCCACTATTTAGCTGTTGAATTTTTTGAAACTATAGGTTAATATGCTGGGATGTGTCCAATACAAGTCGAATTAGACGGAAAACATATTTGGACTTCCAGTTCAGGAACCAGTAGGGCTG
>CAYHNU010000025.1:0-9913 GCA_964358085.1 uncultured Gammaproteobacteria bacterium
GGATTTTGTACAACTGAAAAAAGCAATGGAGTTGCTGTAATAGCGTAATGTGGATTGGTGAATATTGTTGAGGTTTTTCTTAATTATAGAGAAGCTTTAGCGGCAGGGGTGTTTTTGTTGACTGCCCCGTTGGTGTGGGCTATCAATGAAGCTCTACCACAGGCTGGCCAGATGATTGAGGCGCAGTTGAGCCAGAGGCCAAAGTAGGGTATAATTTACCTTGATGAAAGCGAGTGGGCACCCCATTTATTATCCTGAAGCTAAGGTGGTTTGCGCGTGCGGCAACACGTTTACTACGGGTTCAACAAAGCCGGAGATCCGGGTAGAAATTTGTGCGAAGTGTCATCCGTTCTTTACGGGGGAGATGAGGTTTGTAGATACTTTGGGTCGGGTGGAAAGGTTCCAACAGAAGCAGGCCCTTCACGGTGTTGGCGGTAAACAGATTTCTAAAAAGCAAAAGAAGCTATTGAAGAAAGCACAGGAAGATGCGGAGGAAGAGGCCCGGCCGAAGACGATTCGAGAAATGCTGGAAAGGGTGAAAGCGAAAGCTTAGATAAGGGGCGTGATGGACTATTTTGAGTGGAAAAAACTGCGGGAAAGCAAAAGCCCAGAAGAACAGAGCTTTAATGCGGTGATTTTGGAGGTACGGCCAGGAGTGGGAGGGGACGAGGCCAAGATTTGGGCTGAGGATCTCGTTAGAATGTATCAGCGCTTTGCACAGTTGAACAGTTGGACAGTTGAACAGTTGGACAGTGGTGTCGTTAAGATTAAAGGGAAAGGGGCGTATGGGCGGATGAAATGGGAAACGGGGGTGCACCGGGTGCAGAGGGTCCCGGCGACCGAAAAAGCCGGGAGGATACACACATCTACGGCTTCGGTAGTGGTACTGCCTGAAATTCCGGAAACGCAAATTGTAGTCAGGGATGATGAATTGCTGTGGGAATTCACGACCGGGGGAGGCCATGGTGGTCAAAATGTAAATAAAGTGGCCACGGCGGTGCGGCTGACTCACAAACCGACGGGAATAGTGGTGCAGTCTAGGCAAGAGAGATCGCAGGAGCAAAACAGGAAAATTGCTTTGTCATTGTTACGGTCGCAATTGTGGGATGTAGAGCAGGAAAAAAAGAGATCAGCGCTCAGCGCTCAGCGCTCAATGATAGGACGGAGCATGCGGTCGGAGAAAATTAGGACATACAACTATCCCCAGAACCGGGTGACGGATCATAGAATTGGAAAGAGCTGGTACAAGTTGGACAAAATAATTGAGGGGGACTTATTTGATCTCGCTGACGACAACTCCGGCAGCGATGACGGCGGTGCCGACGAGAAAGGGTAAAGTAATGGGCTCGTGTAACCAGAGGTAGGCTAGGGGGGTGGCAAATAGGGGCTGGAGATAGGTAAAAACGTTAGCTTCGGAGGTTTCGATGGATTTTTGGGCCCGCTGGAAAAGAAAATAAGCCAGAGCGCCAGAAAAGACGGCCATGTAAATGACGCCGAGGTGAGCTGATAAGTTATTAGTTATTGGTTCATAGTTCATAGAACGAGAAAAGAAAAATATTACGGACATGGAGAGAAAACCGATGAAGAAGTTCGAGGTAGTAATAAGCAGGGGTGAAAGTTGGTGCCGGAGAAGTTTTTTGGAGAGAATAAGATAGGCGACCCAAACTACGTCGGCAGCTACGACCAGGAGATTCCCGGTTAGTGAGCCAGAAAGGGGTTGAAAAACAATAATAATGGAACCAACGAAGGCAATAGCGATGCCGATTTTTTCGCGACGAGTGACGCGGTCTTTGAGGAACCACCAAGCGGCCAGGGTAGAGAGGATGGGAGAAACCGATGAGAGAAGGGAGGCGTCAACAGACGTAGTTAGGCTAAAGCCCCAGAAAAGTAACAGTAACTGTAAACTGGTTCCGGTAAGTCCGCAGATAACCAGATAAAACCAATCGATAGGTTTGAAGTGGGATAATTTGAGCCAAAAGCGGGACTCGAAAATGAAGAGTAAAGGAATAAGAACTAAGGAGGTCAGGAAAAAGCGGTAGGTGAGGAAGACGATGGGATCAAAGTAACCAAGAGTAAATTTGATCACCGGACCAGCAAATCCCCAAATAGCAACAGCTATGAGAAGAAGGATGTAAGCTCGGACTCTGGCAGACATGGCGCAAAATTTCTAATTTCTAATTTTTAATTTCTAAATAACTTATTAATTCTTCAATTTTCAATTCTTTCTGTTCGCCCGTCTTCATGTCTTTAAGTTTTATTGTGTCTTTTGCGGCTTCTTCCGGTCCCAAAATCGCTACAAAGGAGATCCCTTTTACGTTGGCATATTTTAACTGCTTTTCGAGTTTTGTTCGGTCATCGGGGTATAGTTCAACCCCTCCCCCGGCCTTTCGTAATTTTGTACTCAATTCTATTGATTTATCGAGTAACTCCGGAGAGAATATAGTAACTAAAACGCGGGTGGAAGTGGGGGAAATATTTGACCAGAGGTTAAGTTCCTCGATAACGTCACAGATGCGGTCTAGCCCTAAAGTGGTGCCGACAGCTGGCAAGTCCGGCCCGCCGAGAGATTTAATCAGATTGTCATAGCGGCCACCTCCGGTGATAGAGCCGATTTTTGGTTCAGTGACAATGGTTTCGAAAATGGCGCCGGTATAATAGTCCAGGCCACGGACGAGGCGGGGATCGAACTGAACGTTTTTGGCTCCCAGTTTTTGGGCCAGGTTAATAACTTGTTGCAAGTTTTCGTCTGGTTGAGTAGACTCCAGACCAGTAAAAATGTTTTGAATTTCATCTACGGATATACCTTTTTGGGATAACTCTTGTTTAACTTCGTCTACTGATTTTTTGTCCAGTTTGTCAATTGTTTGCAAGACTGATAAATCTTTGGTGATACTAAACAATATCTGGCGGGAATTGACGCGAATCTTAAAGTCTTTAAAACCGAGAGCTGTGAGAGAGTCGGAAATGACGGCCAGAATTTCGGCGTCGGTCAGAGGAGATGTAGATCCTACTGTATCTACATCGCATTGATAAAACTCGCGGTAGCGGCCTTTTTGAGTATTTTCGGCCCGGAAAGCGGGTTGGATTTGGTAGCGCTTGAACGGTTTGGGAAGGCTTGGATATTGGCCCATAACTCTGGCCAGGGGCACAGTCAGATCATATTTGAGGCCTATATCGCGACCTCCCGGATCTTTAAACAGATACATCAATTTCTCTGCTTCCTGGCCGTACTTTCCGGTAAGGACTTCAGCGTATTCGAGAGTGGGGGTTTGCAGCTCGGAAAAACCATATTTTTCAAATACTCCTTTTAAGATGTTTATGACACGCGAACGGATGGCCATGGTTTGTGGCAAAAAATCCCGAAAGCCCTTGAGAGTTTGGGGTGTTGTCATTACTTATCCTTCTGATAAAAAATATAACACTGGCAGGAGAGAAATGCCATAACGACTACGCAAGATTTCGGTAGTTTGGGCAGATTGGGGTTTTTCTTCCCAATTGACCCAGACTGGATTGGGAAAGATTGAAGTTTGTTGTAAAGCAGAAAAAATCATACCTTCGGCCGCATATGAAGCTATCACTCTTTTAAGGATTTCTACGCGCTCAACCTTATCAGCTTTACTATCTAGACCAACATGATTAATTAGTCTGTTCATCCAGTATAAATAGATATTTCTTGGTACGAGCTTAATATTGGTGTAAATTAAGTCAAAAAAAAGTTGATACTCCTTTTTGTAGGGTGCCATTAATGAGGTAAACAAAATAACTTTGGGAGTTGTGGGTCCATATATTTTTACCGCTCTGCCCATTAACAGTCGTGCAAATTCTTCAGAGAGTCTCTTGATTTTTGTTTTCCCTAAAATTTGGCTGGATTTTGGAAAGAGATATAAACCGTTAGTGTCGGCAACTATTTTAGTATAGGTAAATTGAGAGTTGGATGCGACAATTGAATTTTGAAACCATTTTTCATTCTCGATCTGGGTAGTCAGACGAGGCAGTTCCGTGAATTTGTCTAGCTTCTTCCCGTTGACTACGGTCTGAATATCAATATCAAAGTTAATCCATCGCCCCAGAATGGGATCGGTTGCTATCTGGCGGGGTGGACATTCCCAACTGAAAAATGAAATTTTTTGTTTGTTATTACAAAGCTCAACAAACCCCTCCCAATTTTGCGCAGGATAAGTGAGTCGGTTTTTGATGCGGTTAAGAGTTTTTTGGTTCATAGTTAAAAATCATCAACTATTCTTCCCTCTTTTTTCTCGCGTAGCACAAATATTTTGGGCAGTGAGGGTAGACCCTTAGCTTTTCTAAGCGCATCGATGATTGCACTTCTCCGGGTAGATTCGTTCCAGGCAAGAATAACGTTGTCGTCAAATGCCTGGTAAAGAATGTATCCCTCTATGGCATATTGGCGAATAACATCTTCAGCTAATGGCCTTAAGTAGGGTTTAAGAGAATCAGATAGGTGGGTATGCTTGGTAATGACATCCAACTCCGTTTCTAATGTATTTGGGGGAAGATATGTAAGTAACTGTTCGATAGAAGTTTGTTTGTAAAGCTCAATTGCGGTACGGAATAAGTCCGATCCAATTAAATCCGACCAGTTTCTAACTAGAATTCCTGGAGATTCGACTAGCTGGTCTAACGCTTGTTGGGTATATCTTGAATAGGCATAAATATTACCCAAAACGGATGTTTCCCCATCTATTTCAATAGACGGTGGGTAGAGGCAAAAAGGATTATCGTCTGCAATGGCCTTGGTATACCTCAAACCGCTTCCGGTTTCTGCAATTGCTTTAGACAGGTCTCTTTCAAGCTGAACACGTGGATAAAGGCGGTAATCTTCCCGAAAGCATCTTTCTAAATCAAGGCGGTTAAATGAGCGGTAAAGCTTATTTGATTTTGGGTCGAGCTGAAGAGGTGAACTGGGTGGACAAATCCAATTTAGGACAATTGGCTTTTCACCATTTAATATTCCGTTGCGGATGAGTTGCCTAATTCTTCCTGGTCGTTCAGAAGGGGCGACAGAATTTTTCTGAACGAACTCCTGAAACTTTCTGGCTGATGCCTCGGCCTTTGTAAGATTGTCCCTGTCTATTTTGCGAATTTGAATTGGCGCTCTGCCTACCGAAGCTTTGGTAACTATGGCAATGAGGAGTTGTAAGGGTTCAGTTTGAGTGGTTGTAACCGAAAGATTTTTAGAAGTAAGAAAGTCAGTGAAATCATCTGAATCTGATGCAGAAAAGAGTGCAATTTTTGTCTTCACTCTTTGACTTGGATCTCTGCCAGAGAGAGTGACAAGGTTGCCTCGGCTGCTCTCCCGAATAACAGTATTGATAAATAAGTTTTCGGCGACTGAACTTTGGGGAGGAAGTCTCTTATATTCATAACCGCGCGTAACATATCTTTTGGCAGCACGAAACAGCGGGCCTCCAAAACCCGATTCTGATATAACAAAATATTTGGTAGTTTCCGGCATAGGGTAGGTGAGGGGAATCGGACCCCCATTTTCAGCTCCACAAGCTGACGTGCGAACCATTGCACTACACCCACCACACTTCGTCCCGATGTCCATCGGGACTACGAGGTGGCAAGCCATCCTCCTTCGCCAAGGCTTCGGCGGGCAAAGAAAAACCTCCCGTTCTTTACGCACGAAAGGATCGTGAGTAAGGAACGAGAGGCGTCTTATATACCCAGCCGCATCTTACTTTTCGCCTTAGTTCATTTGAACTGCGGCTCAAAGAGCGATTGCTGGCGGGTTGTTCACGTTTTATGGAAAAAAGCCATGTGAACAAAAAAAGACCGCTTCCCGCGGTCCCATCCTTTATTCCCCGATGTAACATCGGGACTCTTAGACTGGCTCGACCTTGCGGTGAATTCAGTTGGCTGATTTTTACAGTTTGCCTTCTGTCTGGTATTTGGCCAGCTCCTTTGGGATCGTGACTCCCATGCGAACGGATTTACGAATTGTGAGGTTAGTATAACCTATAATTTCGGCTTGTCAAGATTTTTTATGGTTTCGAATGTAATTTTAATTCGTCCTTCAGCTAGTTGCGTTAGGAAAACCCTGACAGCTTCTTGGAGAGAAGAGAAACCCAGACTGGATGCCGCTACGGCGGCATCGTCGCGCAGATCCTTACTGATGGGTACTTGAAGTATAGTGGAATTCATATATTATTAATATAACGGTTTGGTAATGTGCTGTCAAGGGGTGGGGGAAGGGAGAGGAGAAGAAATGGGGACGACCAGTTTGGCGGTGAGATTGCCGGCTGTAGGGGAAGTGCCGACGACGGCGACGCGGCCACCGACTTTTAGGTCTTTAACTTTGGCGGATTTCACTGTCCAGGTTTCTTTTTTGGTGGTTTCTAAAGTGAACGAGGCGGTAGTGGTATCGGTGACGCGGCCGGAGAGAATTTGGCGTTTGTCTGGTGTGGGTTTGGCAATGACCAGCAGGCGCTTGGCGGCGAGTGTTCCTTGGCTGTCTACGTCGCCCATGGCAATGACGAAATCGCCAACTTTGAGATCGGCAAAAGTGCCTTCTTTTCCGCCAATGAGCTTGATGGTAGCGTCGCCGGCGACAACGGCGGTGCGGGCAAGATTTGCCATATTGGTGATAGTGATAGAGGCTTCGGATTTGGCGGAAATGGGGCCGACGTAAGCGCGTTTGGCTACCGCGGTTTTGATGGCGGCGACTTGGTCTTTAACTGCCTGGCGAATGGCAGAGTCGGTTGCAGTGGGAGCTTGGGCTAGCAGGGAAGCTGTTAGAAGGAAAGTGAATATCATATTTTTGCGGTGGAATAAGTAATGATTAATGACTTGGAGGCTTCATTGCCGTCGGTAGAGTAAGAGTAAACAGTAATAGTATTAAAGCCGGTGATAAGGTCTACGTCAAGGGAAAAGTTGCCGGAAGCGTCCGCCAGAGTTGTCTGCTCGCCGTTCTCGGAGACAATTAAAAGTGTGGCTACCGGAGTTGTGGTGCCGGAGACGGTGATGGTATTGGTGGAGACTAGGGCTTCATCGTCGGGGGTATTAATAGTTAGTTGGTTATTGGTTATCTGCGAGTTACTTGGCGTGGGGGAGGGGGGAACGGAGGCCTTAGGAGACGGCTGGGGTAGATTTTTCAGGCTTTGGTTGGCAGTCCAGATGCCGAAAGTAATGATGAGACCTAGGGCGAACCCGATGGAGATGGCCAGGATAACTTCCTTTTTCATATCTGGCTGGAGAATATCTTAGAAGTATGATATTGTCAAGCGGCTATGGATATCACGTTTAACAAAGGGGAGTTTAAAATAAAAGGCAAAATGGGAGTTGTGTCGGTGGGAGAAAAGGTAATGATTAATGAGAATTTTGTGATTGATCAACCTGGGGAGTACGAAGTAGGGGGAGTGTCGGTGATCGGGCTAGTGGGTGGAGGATATGTTGTGGAAATGGACGCTTTGAGGTTGTGTACGGCGACGAAGTCGACTGATGTGGGGGCAATTGATATGGCTTTGTTGCCCGAGGTGGACGCTGAGATGGTGAAGCAAATAGATCCTTGGATAGTGGTAACGGTGGGAAAAGAAGGGGTGGCTAAATATACTATTAGTCGCGATAAACTGCCCACTGAATTGACAACAGTATGGCTGACAAGTTAATTACCCCTTCGGGCTTGAGGGTTCCTCCACATTCGGAAGAGGCGGAACAGTCAGTGCTGGGGTCGCTTTTATTGGATCGGGATGCGGTGGTAGCGGTAGTAGAATTTTTGCGGCCGGAACATTTCTATGAAGAGAAATATGGGCAAATATTTGCGGCCATTATGGAACTATATCAAGAACGGGAACCAGTGGATGTGGTGACAGTCACGGAAAAACTCAAAAAATCAAAAACGCAAAGTGCAAAAGAATGGAAGGATTATTTAGCGGAGTTGGTGAATAAGGTGCCGACAGCAGCTCACGCTGAAAGCTACGCTCGGGTGGTGCGGGATATGTTCACCAAAAGACAGCTGATTTCGGCGGCGCAAAAAATTACGGAAATGGGGTTTGACGAAGGCGCGGATGTGCGGGAGATGCTGGACACGGCCGAGCAAAAAGTATTTTCCCTGGCTCAGCAACATCTGAAGCAGGTGTTTACGCCTGTGAAAGATATCTTGGCTGAATCTTTTGACCGATTAGACGAGTTGCACAAAACTGCGGGTGGTTTGCGGGGAGTACCGACCGGGTTTAGTGATCTGGATGATACTTTGGCGGGAATGCAGGATAGCAACTTGCTCATTCTGGCGGCCCGTCCAGGCATTGGCAAGACTGCATTAGCGTTGAATATAGCCCAAAATGTCTCATTTAAACATAAATTGCCGGTGGGTTTTTTCAGCTTGGAAATGAGCCGGGAAGAACTGATGGATCGGTTGCTGGTGGCGCAGGCGGAAATTGACGCTTGGAAATTGAAAACCGGCCGGTTGGATGAGGGAGAGTTTACTAAACTGTCTGATGCCATGGGAGAACTGTATGAAACGCCTTTGTATATCGATGACACACCCGGAGCCAGTATTTTGGAAATGCGGACTAAAGCCAGAAGATTGCAAGCCGAACATGGATTGAGATTAATTATTGTAGATTACTTGCAGCTGGCCAGGCCGGTGAGAAATCTGGATAATCGGGTACAGGAAGTGTCCGAAATTTCTCAAGGACTGAAGAATCTGGCCCGGGAGTTAAAAATTCCGGTACTGGCGTTGTCTCAGCTATCGCGGCAGGTAGAGTCCCGAGGAGTGAAGAGGCCGCAATTGTCTGATTTGCGCGAATCGGGCGCTATTGAGCAGGACGCGGATGTGGTGATGTTTATGTGGCGGGAAAACGATGAGAACTTGGAAGATATGAATCTAGATATTGCCAAGCACCGAAATGGTCCATTGAAATCTTTGAAATTACGTTTCCGCGGCGACAGGCTGAAATTTTATTCGGTGGAGACAAAAAGAAAGGCGAATTGACAAAGTGAGAATCCCACCTTTCAGGTGGGATTTCATCTGGTTTGTGTTATATTTAACTTATGGACCTACCAGGAGAGAATTTGGCCATGGAGAGGTTGATACGTGCCGCTAATAAAAAGGACTCTTGCAGTCACAGCAATGAAGTCTGCAGAGGGGCTAGCACAGTTCAATCGAGATAAAGCTAGGAGTAAGGGTAAGTAGTTAACTGTGCCGAAGGATGGATTCGAACCGTCATCCCGCAAAGCGGGACAGGTTTTTGAGATCTGCGCGCTTGCGTGCCGATAGGAGTATACTTGACTTATGAAACCCAAAAATCTCACTCCACTTATCAAAAAATATGGTCCAGGTTATATTGCCCGTAATATTAAAACAGGTAGAGTTTTGGCTCACAGTAAACGGATTGATGTTTTGTTCAAGAAAGTTGGCGGTAGACAGGATATAGTTATTGGTTGGCTTCCCGAACCAAATGTCCGCTATATCTTCAGAATTTCCGTTTGATTATGCTCAAATTGAGGGGATAGGTAAATTATTTTATCCGGTGGTGAGGTTGGGAATTAAAAGTGTATTAGGTTGGCAGGAAATGGAGTTTTTAGTAGACACTGGCGCGGATATGACCACGATACCCGATATTCTGCTACCTGCTTTAGGAATTGATAAAAAAAGTTTAAAAGTAAGTCTGACAAAAGGAGTAGGGGGGTTTGCGGTAAAAACTTGGGATTTTAAATTAAATTTAAGATTGGGAAGGGAAGAATTATGGGTAATGGCAAGTGCTGTGGAAACGAGAGATAAGTTCACCCCACTACTTTTGGGTAGAAAAGATATTTTTGAGGAGAAGTTTAATTTACTATTAGATAGCCGGCGCAAGGTGACGGTAATAACCGTAAATTAATTCTTAGTTGTAATGTGCCGGGAGAGGGAGTCGGACCCTCATGGGTTTCCCCACACGATTTTGAGTCG
>CAYHNU010000026.1:0-8935 GCA_964358085.1 uncultured Gammaproteobacteria bacterium
CCACGCATGGAATTGGAGTGCAGGGAAGCGATGCGTCTACCCAAGTGGGTACGGATACGGTGGTGGAATCCGGACAGGTAAGTTTTTGGGCGGGGAAGAATCTCATCCGGGTGCAGATTAAATCACTGACAACTGAATCGGCGGTTTATAATTCAGGCAGGTTAAGAATTGTTACGGAGAATTAATGATTAGCGCTGTAATTTTTGACCCGCCTGCAAAAGCTGATGCTTTAGCATCTGCGGGCAGGTCTGGATGGGACTTATGATACAGGCGGTTATATTTGACTTAGATGGCACGGTGCTTGATAACGAGGGGAAATGGGAAGAAGCTTTTCGGATTGTAGCAGAAAGAACTGGTATTCAGTATTCAGTAATCGGTAATCGGTGGATACATGAACCGGGGATTGGGGTACTGCCGAATTGGGAAAAATTAGTGGGGCAGGGGGAGGAGGCTGTGGAAATGACAAGGGAGACAGAGGAAGAATATCACAAAACACCTGACAGTTTGGTTATGAACGGAGTGGAAGAGTTGGTAGCAGCAATAAAAGAACAGGGATGGCTGACGGGATTGGCTACAGGAAGTAACTGGAATGTAGTGGAGGAGGAGTTGGAACAGCTGAATTTGTGGCTGGCGTTTGATGTGACGACGACCGGAGAAGAAGTTCTGGCGCAGAAGCCGGACCCGGAAATATATCTGCTGACAGCGCAAAAATTAGGGGTTGATCCGGAAACATGTGTGGTGATTGAGGATTCGGTAGCGGGTGTGGAATCGGCAGTAGCGGCCGGAATGAAAGTGATTGGGTTGACGAGTGGTTACGCAAATCGGGAGATGCTGAAAAAAGCTGGAGCTAAGAATGTGGTGGAGAGCTTGGAAGAGGTAATGGGAGTTATGCTGGTTTAGTTTGCAAAATGTTTATTTTTTGAAGACATGTCTGTATTGAAAAAAGATCTCCCCATATTTCAGGGTTGATATCTTTATGGGTTGGCCTTTCGGAAATACGACTAATCGCCCACCCTGTAATAGCTTCGTGAGGAATTGGAGTTTCGGGCTTGAGAGATGTGTCTAAAATGGGATGCACCTGTCGCGTTTCAAAATTAAGCTCGTTCATCAAGGTGTGTAATCTCCCTTTCCCTATTTGCATTGCCGCTCTTTCTGATAGGCTGTCAATTGTAACTCTTAATTTATATGTCTCAGGATTGAGTATTTTTAGAGAGTCTAAAAATTTACTTGCGCGTGCTAAGTCTTTTTGGTCAGGATTTTCTTGTCCAGTTGTCATTTGTGCCAAGGCTCTTACTGAAGAAGCTTCCGAACGTGCAGCGTCAGGGGGGAGGATGGGTTTAGGTTCATTATCATCCATGGCGATATAATACTATAATTAACTACTGGTGGACAAGTGGAAAAGAGCTGTGGTAGTATTGTGCGAGTATGGCGATGAAAGTCAAAGTCCAAAAGGAAGAGGAAGTGGTTGAATTGTGGGTGACTTGGCAAAAAGTGTTGGCAGTGGCGCTGCTTTTGGGGCTGTTTTGGTACAGGACAAATTCCTGGCCGGTGGTGGCGGTGGTAAATGGGGCGCCGGTGACCAGATTTGAGTTGAATCAGTTAATGTATGCCAAAGTGGGACAAGACGCGATAGAGGATTTATTAATGAGCCAGATAATTAGTCAGGAAATTTCCAATAAGAAAATTAAAGTGGAAGATAGTGAAGTGGCGGGGAAATTAAAATTGATTAAGGATCAAATTGGTTCCGAGGAAAGTTACCAGCAGGCTTTGGCAATTCAGGGGATGACAGAGGCGCAATTGGTGAGCCAGATTAAATTGCAGATCGCTTTGGAAAAAATGGTCGATCCTTCTACGGACTCGGCTAAATTGCAGCAGGAAGTAGGGCAACTGGTTCAGAGTTTGCGGGAAAAAGCTGTGGTGTGGAGAATTACTTCCGGGCAAAAATAATTGCGTTGGGCAGGGCGCGGCCCGGTCCGAAAATGTAGCGACCGTTGTAATGGAGAGCAGTAGAACTGCCGGTGTCTAAATTTAAGGCTCCGGTAGCCCCCAGACTTTTGAAGACGTAGGCGAATTGCTGCATGTTGACGGAAGAGGCAATTACGATAATGATGGTATTTGAGTTTCTGATGCCGATGCCCACTTTGGTACCCACTGCCCGTTGTTTGTCAGATAAGCCGGATTGATTATCGTCGATTTGCACGTTACTGCCGTCAACTAGACCCGGGTAGTTAATTATCCCGGCGGTTAGGCCGCCGCCAAAGCCGGAAGAATTGTTCAGGTAGTGGGCGCCGCCTCCGTCGGTATAGACGATGGCCCGGCGGTTGGACCAACCGAGTTTATCCGCTTGGGACCATTTGGACAGACGGGAAACGTAAACCGGAAAATCAAAAGAATTTTTCTTAGACTCACAGTCGGGATAGGTGGCCGGACAGAAATAAGTGCCGTTGACGCCGGCAAATCCGCCGTTTTTGCTCACAAAGTCGGCAAGAGACAGAGTGGGGCAGTCATTAGAGCAATCTGAATCGGAGGAAACGTCCGTGATCATTCTGGAAGAAGACAGGTCGATAGACAAGATGGTGGCTCGAAAATCGCCTTTTTCGGTCTTGACGGTAGCGGTAGCTAGGCCGGTGTCCGGAGGACCTTGGAGAACGGGCAGGGAGGGCGCAGGCTTGGGAGTGCCCGCCTGCAGCGATGCAGCAGCTTCGGGCAGGGCCAATGCGGGCAGGGGAGTAGGAGCGGGAGTGGGTGAAGGAGAGGCCAGCACAACTGGCGTAAGAGGGGGCGATTGGCGGGGGTTAAAGAGATTGAGGAAAAAAGCCAGAATGAAATTAATAAACTGCATTGACATATGTTAGCAAATTCTTTAAGCTGGATGTAATGCCCATAAAAAAAGCGAGAGAGGGAGAAGAAGTAATCACAGAAGTGGCCGTAGAGGAGGCGGCAGAGGAGTCGGTAGTGGAACCAGTCAAAGAAAACGTACCTCCGGCCGTGGCGATGGCGGTGGAGGAGCCGAAGAAAGATAGTGGAGGATGGGCGTGGATGTTGGTGGCGTTTGTGTTGGGAGCGGCAGTAGGAACTGCCACGGGCTACTTAGTGGCAAAAACGCAAAAATCCCAAACTGCCGAAACTCAAAATGCGACTGCAGTGCAGGCTAGCCCTACGCCGTCCCCGTCCGCTGAGGCAGAAATTAAAAGGGCGGATTTGAAGGTCCAGGTATTGAATGGATCAGGGGTGACGGGAGCAGCGGCCAAGGCTAAGACTTTGTTGGAAGGATTGGGATATGTGGATGTGGCGACAGGAAACGCAGACGGGGATTTTGCCGAGACCGAGGTGGAGCTAAGGGAAGATAAAGCTTCGGCCTCAGGTATGCTCACAGACGACCTGAAAGACGAATATACACTGGCAGAGACTGTGGGAGTATTGGACGAGAGTTCTGATTACGACGTGGTAATTACGCTGGGAGTGGAATAGCGTCCATACTTTATGGCGGAAAGATTTAGTGGCTTTAGGACTCTAAAAGATTGGTTACTTGGTAGAAGAAGAACTTTAAGTGTATTGCCTGCGGCGGAATTGGAGAAGTCCAGCGTAGAACCAGATTTGTTAATTGAAGTTAATGCACCAATTTCCGGCAAGGAGAAGAGACGTTTAAGGAAAGAATTGTATGTTCTTGAGCACAGAAAAAGAGGGAATAACGACAATCCACAAAGACAGAAAAGAGGAGCAGAAAAAGGGCAAAATCAAAACAGGCCAATGCCTGTGTTGGAAGTAAAGCTGGAAAGTATTAGGCCAGAAAGGCGGAAAATTGTGGTCGAAAAGATGGTAGCTAGTCTAAATCTTAACGGGTTAAACGATGAAAGGTTGTTAACAGAAATAAGGAGAAGCAAAAGCGAAATTCCTGAGGAGGAGATATTAAGAATAATAGAAAAGCTACAAACGGATTCAAGAGCGAAATTAATAGGTCGTCACAAAAAAATAGTTCACGGTGGTCCTTTTAAAGGATATCATGAAGTTAGGAGAAGAAAAGCGGGAAGGGTTCTTTTTTCGATAGACGAAGAAAATGTTTTACACCTTAGACTGGGTAACCATGATCATATATATGCTACCAGGAAAGATGTTAAGGATTCCACTAGAAGTCTTTAGCTGAGGTAAAATAGGTAATATATGAGCCTTTCTGTAGGAACTCTGATTACATTGTCCCATCTTTTGAATTTAGTTTGAGATTCATGTTACCTGGAGCTAGGAAAGAGAGAGTAATTGTGAAGCGAGATAAATTAGGACGGATTGTTGCCTCTAGGCTACCAGAATTGACGGTGTTTGTATAGATATTGCTGATACAGATATAATGTTTTTGTCGAATTTTGAGCAGTGGGATAGGGACATGATAAAATCTCAATATTGGACATAAGAATTCTTAATAAGTTAAAAAAAGAAGGAAAAGGATATTTTGGTTTTGAACCTGTTGAATTTATTGTATTGGATGGTGGAATGAACAACCTTATATATAAGATACTTGACAAAGATAATAATGTGTGTTTACTGAAAGTTTACGAAAATGACAAAAGGAAACGTTTGGAAAGGGAGTCTGAAGCATTGAGTTATTTATATTCATTGGGATTTTCAGTTCCAAGAGTAATTTATATCGATCAAAAAGATTACTTCGGGATTTACTCTTTTGAGAAGGGGAAACCTAAAAAAGCAGAGGAATTATCTCGAGCGGAGATTGAAGGATTGGTAATGTTTTTAATAAAACTTGAAGATTGTAGACCAGAATATGATAGATTTTTATTGGTCGATATGCCTTGTCTGAAAATGGCTGACTATTTTTCAAATATTGACAGCCGAATAGATTTAATTGAAGGTAGTTTGACCAAACAAAGCACAGAAAAATTCGTAAATAGTTTTATTAAAAATAACCAAGTAGTAGAATTTTTAATTAGCCAAAAAAGTATTTTACTGTCGGAAATGGGCAAATCAGATTTAGAAAATCCTTTAGGTGTAAAAGAACAAGTGTTGTCTCAAGTAGATTTTGGTCCGCACAATATTTTATTTAGCGAAAATAAAACGGCGGTAATTGATTTTGAGAAGTTTGGCTGGGACGATCCACTTAGAGTGGTTGCGCAATTTGTCCATCACGGTAAAACAGTAAAAATGAAGACAGATAATAAGAAATATTTTATTGAGACATATTTCAGAAATACTAAGCAAAAATGTTCAGATAAGAGGTTTAACGTAGTTATGAGAGCTGTTGCTTTAGATTGGATAGGTATGATGACAGCTACCCTTACTCCTAATAGGCTAGCACACTATTTAAATGCAGATCCCAATTTAGACAAAGAAAGTTATATCCTTAATCAAGTTAATGACATCGAGAGAAGAATGAAGAAATATGCTGGATAACTTGACCTCATGAATTTAACAGCATGGTAAGATATTGGGGTGGAAGTTGGAATTGTGGGGTTGCCGAATGTGGGGAAGAGCACCCTGTTTAACGCCCTTCGCTCTGCTCAGGGTAAGCTCTCTGGGTTAGCTCAAGTGGGTAATTATCCCTTTACAACAATTGAACCGAATGTGGGGGTGGTGCCGGTGCCGGATCCACGTCTGGCAATTCTGGCAGACGTGGTAAAGACCGAGAAGATTGTGCCGGCCACCGTCAAATTTGTAGATATTGCGGGTCTGGTCAAAGGAGCCTCACAAGGAGAAGGATTGGGAAATAAGTTTTTACAACATATCCGGGAAGTGGACGCGATTTTGTATTTACTGCGAGATTTTAGCGATGAGAATATTGTTCGCGCCGGGTCAACAAACCCTAAAGACGATTATGAAATTTTAAAATTGGAACTGGAATTAGGGAATATAGTCAACAAGCCGGAGATAGTGGTCTATAACACCGATGAAGATAAATTGGAGGGCGAGGGTTTGCGGATTTGCGCCAAGATGGAGGAGGAGCTGGCTAATTTGACGCCGGAAGAACAAAAAGAATATTTGAAGCAGCTGGGGATCGAAAAAACCGGTCTCGAAAAAGTGATTCGAGCCGCCTTCGAGGTGTTAGGGTTGATGACGTTTCTGACGGCAGGAGAGATTGAAGCTCGGGCATGGACCATAAAAAACGGAACTAAGGCGCCGCAGGCGGCGGGAGTAATTCACACCGATTTTGAAAAGAATTTCATTAAGGCCGATGTGGTAAATTGGGAAGATTTTGTGAAGGCCGGAGGATGGGTAGGGGCCCGGGAGGCGGGCAAAGTGCGTCTTGAAGGCCGAGATTATGTGATGCAAGAAGGGGACGTGGTGGAATTTAAGGTGGGAGTATAGTAAAATTGGTGGACAATGAACAAATATGACTTGACGGTTTTGGTTAAAAAGACCGAGGGGGTGGAGGCCAAGATTGAGAAACTTGTAAAAGCACTGGAAGGCAAGCTGGGGAAATTTACGGAGATGGGTAAAAAGCAGTTGGCCTATCCGATAGCCAAAACCCGAGAGGCGACGTTTTTGAATTGGGTGATTGAAATGCCGGCAGAGTCGGTGGTACAATTGGAAAAGAAGTTAGCTATAGATAGAGAAGTTCTGCGACATTTGTGTCTACGCGTTCGTTAAACAAAGTACAGCTGATTGGTAATTTAACCCGGGATCCGGAGCTTCGGTATACCCCCCAGGGGACAGCGGTCTGTACTATCGGGATGGCGACTAACCGGACGTGGGTGACGGAGTCGGGAGAAAAACGGGAAGAGACTGAATTCCATCGGATTGTGGCTTGGAATAAACTGGCAGAATTGTGTTCGCAGCTCTTGTTTAAGGGGCGCAGGGTATATGTGGAGGGGAGATTGCAGACCAGGCAGTGGACGGGGCAGGATGGTCAGCCGCGGCAGGCAACAGAGATTGTGATTGAAGATATGTTGGTGTTGGACAACAAGAGACAAGACGGAGCTGAGACATCGGCGGAACAACCCATTGTGGAGCAGACCGGTCAAGAGGAAACACCGGCTCCCGAAGTAGCAGTTGCGCCCGTAGCTGATGCGGCAGTAGCTGAAGATATTCCTTTCTAAATATGATGCAGAAGAAGAAAATCATCAGGGTGGCCAGGAATTGCCAGTTTTGTAAAGAGAAAAAGGAGCCGACGTTTAAGGAAGTAGCGATGTTGTCGAGATATATTTCCGAGAGAGGGCGGATATTGAGCCACGACAGAACCGGAGTATGTTCCAAACATCAGCGGGCGATGGCCACCGCCATTAAACAGGCCCGGCATTTGGCTATCTTGCCCTTTGTCTCCGGTTTGTAGTAGAGTGTCTTGATATGCGAAAAAATTTGTGGATTTTGGTAGTGGTGGTACTGGCAGGGTATGGCGGGTTTTTAGTTGGGGAGCAGAAACTAAAATTAGAAATTAGAAATTGGAGGGTGGATGTAACGACCCGGCAAGCCCCGAAGAACACGGTAGCCGACTTTGAGTTGTTTTGGACGGTATGGGATAAGTTAAATCAGCAATATGTGGATAAATCTAAACTGAACCCGCAAAAGATGGTGGAAGGGGCGATTTCCGGGATGGTGGCGGCGGTAGGAGATCCGTATACTGTTTTTTTACCAGCGGTTCAAAATAAAGAGGCCAAGGATGAGCTGGGTGGTGCGTTTGAGGGAGTGGGAATTCAATTGGGGTTCAAAAGTAATCGCTTGGCAGTGGTGACACCGTTGGAGGGAACCCCGGCGAAAAACGCTGGAGTGAGGGCTGGTGATTTAATAGCGCACATTAAAGATGCCAAAAAAGAGGTAGATAGATCAACTGACGGTATGACCTTGCCGGAAGCGGTAAACATTATCCGGGGGACAAAAGGAACACGGGTGGAATTAACATTGATACGAGAAGGAGCAAGTGAACCGATTATAGTAGACCTGGTTCGAGATACAATTCTGGTAAAAAGTGTGACAGTAGAATTCAAAGATAATGTGGCGGTTTTGAAATTGAATCGGTTTGGTGATAGAACGCAGGATGAATGGAATGATGCCGTGGGACAAATAGTGGCTAGGGGGGTGAGCGGAATAATATTAGACTTAAGAAATAACCCGGGGGGATATTTGGACGGGGCGGTGTATATGGCGGGAGAATTTTTGGCACCCGGAAAAATCGTGGTAACCCAACAATATGGGGACGGAACAAAGGAAGACCGGAGAGTAGACCGGAAAGGGAGGTTGATTCAGACTAAGTTGGTGGTGCTTGTAAATGAGGGGTCGGCATCGGCGGCGGAAATTTTGGCGGGAGCTTTGCAAGATTACAAAAGAGCCAGAATAGTGGGCGTAAAATCCTTTGGTAAGGGAAGCGTGCAACAGCCGGAAGATTTCCCTGACGGGGCGGGATTGCATGTGACTATTGCCAAATGGTTGCGTCCCAGCGGGGAATGGATTGATAAAGCCGGCATCATGCCGGACGTGGAGGTAAAAATGGACGACAAAGACGAGTCTAACGATCTACAACTGAAAAAAGCAATGGAGTTGCTGTAATAGCGTAAGTTGAGTTGACAAAGTAACGGAAATAGCGTATATTGGGACATATGAAGATCATAAGAGTGCTTGAACAGCAAATTTCTCAACGGCTAGACCAGTCAAACAAGGGAATAGTGATTTATGGTCCACGGCAGGCGGGAAAGACGACTTTGGTGAATGATCTTCTCTTGCAAAAAAGCTGGAGGACGTTGGTCTTAAATGGAGACCGCAGGGGAGAGTGGTGGGACATGCTTGTGAGTCGGGATCTATCACAGTTTAAGGTTTTATTGGGTGGATATCGGGCTATAATTGTAGATGAAGCACAAAGAATTCCAGAGATAGGATTGATTTTGAAGATAATATTAGATGAATTCCCAAGTATGAAAGTAATAGTTACGGGGTCATCGTCTTTGGATTTGGCCTTATAATAGTCTAAAACTATACTTTTGTAGGTTATAAGCGGTGGACT
>CAYHNU010000027.1:0-8733 GCA_964358085.1 uncultured Gammaproteobacteria bacterium
AAAATAGATACTAGAAATTAGAACTACAGCGATAAGCAAATACTTCATTATTCTTTGCAGCAATCAATTAATTGAGTGGTGAGATCCTCGATGGTCATGGCCTTATCGATTTTTTTGACGCCTTTGAGATTTACTAGCTTCAGGCGTACTGCCCAAAAGAGTGAGTAAATTTTGTATGCTTGGGTAAAGGCTGTACTCGCCTCGGTTTTTTTGCCGTCTGTCTGATACTTAGTGCCGACTTCGATGAGGCGCATTGTGGCCGCCAGTAAGTGCTTGGAAATGCACCAGGTTTCGCCTTCATTGACGGGAATCATTTTTGCTAGAAGTTGTTTTCTGACCTCCCGAGTTTGCTGAAGTAGATCCAAATATTCCGACTTGCCGGTTTTTTGAGAAGTAAAGAAGAAATGTTCCTCCAGACTGATGAGGTTCATGACGGCGATACTCAAATCTTCTTCCAGTGACAGGTCGTAACCACCAGTAGCCTGAAGTTGCTTGATCTTAGCCAGGAATTTCTGGAATTTATTTTCATCCATACCGGCTACTAGTTTACTTTTTGTCAAGCGCGTTGTAAATGACTGCAAAAGCATATCCGGCGACCCAAGACAGGCCAATTGCAGTTGTTAGTCCCAGCAGGAAATTCCCTCGGGGGCTTCCCGTCCAGACAGTGCTGAAATCGATGCCGTGAATCCAACTTTGAGCTACCGCTTGGGATAGGTCAGGAAAAAGGGCAATCGCCAGAGAACAGAACACATACACTAACCCTATCAGCGATCCCGATGCATTTGCCAAGGCAGTTTTGTTTAATTTCAATTTACTCACCTCCTATTTAAACCCCACAGCCTGCTCCACCGGAGCCAGAAGCGGGTTGAACTTTGGAAAGAATCTGGCGGTAGCCGGAGGAACTAGAATAAGTAGCTCCCAGAACTTCCTTCGGATTGACCTTGTCCCAGGGAATGTTTTGAGTGGCAAAATATTTGGCTAGGGTTAAGTAAGTGTCCGGAAACCAGTAGGCGTTGACCTGCAAAGCAACTTTGTACATATCTGATTCGGAGACATTATTGGCGGCCAAAAGCTGGAGCAAGCCCAACATGGCCATGCCGTGATTGCAGTCGGGGAAATAGGTAGAATTATCGCAACAAGGCCGGTAGATGTTTTTGGCAACCTGGGCGACCAGTTCGTCCTGCTCGACAGTTAACGGTACCAGGCGGTATTTGGAATAATATGCCATGGCGTCGCCTTTAGCCAAGGTCCAACCACCTGTAGAGGCAAAATTGCCGGCACCACCGTATTGTTTGTCCACCATAGGGCCAGTGTCAAGGGCGGAATTTTTGTTGGCCAGACCAAAAGCCCACAGCAAGTTGAGAATAAGATTTGAATTTTGGGGAGTAATGCGGATAGAAGTGTTGTCAGCTGAATCGAGAAGTTTGGCGTCCTCTCCCAGGCCGCCCCGTTGAGCGTAAAGCTCGTCAAATTTAGCGCGGTTGATAACTCCCAATTTGATTAACTGCATTCCCAGATCTTTCCAAATGATGGGCAGGACTATGCCTCCCTTTGGCAACACTTGGTTTTCGTCAACTACCGGGATGGGTGTTGGTTTAGGAGCAAAAAGTTGAGAGATAAGAGGTTTTCTGGAAACGGAAAAGTTGAAGTTATATGAGGCTCCCATGATGAATGCGCCGACGGCGACAACCAGAAGCAGTGGAATATACCAGTTTTTCATATGAGAAGAATAACCAAACCCAGAGCAACTAACAAGAGACTACCCACGAGCTCCAGACGCGAGGAGTTGGCACGGCGCCAGGATTTGACGACGGAGTGCAATTCGGGCTGGGAAGCCAGACCCAGAATGACGACTAAGGGAGAAACAAAGATCAGGTTGTAGAGCAGGAGATATCCTAGGCCTGAAGTGTAAGTGCCCCGGTCGTGTAATAGACCCAGGATCATCAGGTACGGCCCGCCGGTGCAGGGAAATTCACACAAACCTACCAGAACTCCTAAGGCAAAAGCGGCCGGTAAGGTGGCCCGGTGCATAAGAGAGGCAATGCGGGAATGGGCAAATGAAGGAATTTTAAGCTTGATGGGGAATTTGGGAAAGAAGTGATTGATAAGATTGATAACCCCCCAGCCTACCAAAATAGTCGCCCCCACTTTGCCCATGAAGTTGGGGGTGTTGAACAGATGCAAAGCCTGAAGCAGGCCCAGACCAATGAGAATGTAAACGATGAAAATTCCCAAAATATACACTCCGCCGATTTTGAAAATTTCGGTGCGGGAGCGGCCCAGACTAAAAAGAAAAGCAATAGTGAGAAGCAGGATGGAAAAAGCGCAGGGGTTGATACTATCTATAAGAGAAGAGATTATGACCAAAGGCAAGAGCCACTGGCCGCCCCGACTCATTGTCCAGAGAAGCTGGGTGCCGACAGGTGCAAATCGGAAGAAGAGAAACACCACAAGCAAAATTAAAGAGGCAGTGATTAAAATCTTGAGTTTGGAGTTCATGGTGTAACAAGGGCTTTAAAAGATAACTGTAACGGAGATTGGCCGTTTTGTTCAATAGTCACTTGACGTTCGATAACGCCTACGCCGGCTGGGCCATGAGCAGCGGGGTCAAATATAACCTCAACAACGGCTTCTTGGCCAGGGTCGATCTGGACGGCCAGGCTGGGAATGGCAGTGTGACCCGGCATGCCGATAGGTCCCCAGGTCTGACCGGCAACGGTTAATTTGGCTTTGGTACACATGCAGGAAGTAAACATTTTGGTGACGATGGCCGGGGTAGAGCCGGAGTTGGTGAGAGCAAACTTGCGGGAGACTAAACCTTTGGCCATGGATACCGAACCGAAATCATAAAACGACTCGCCGGCGGTCAATTGGCCGGTGGATTGAGGATTGACCGCAACTTGCGGCTGGGAGCGGGATAGGAAAAAAAGTCCACCGAAGAGAAGAGCAAATGTGGCGACGGCTCCGATGATGATAACCTTGGGACTCATGTGAAGCGGACACGCTTGAGTAACAAAGAATTGCCGACGACGGAAACTGAAGAAAAGGCCATAGCGGCAGCTGCCAATATGGGGTTAAGCAAACCAATGGCGGCTGCGGGGATGAGAACGACATTGTAAATAAAGGCCCAGAAAAGATTGGTTTTGATGGTCCGGAGCGTAAAACGAGAGAGCTTGAGGGCCAAAGGAATAGAGCGTAGGTCTTTGTTGACCAGGGTAATGCCTGCGGCTTCGATGGCTACATCGGTACCGGTAGCCATGGCAATACCGATATTGGCCGCAGACAGAGCCGGGGCATCGTTGACGCCGTCGCCAACCATAGCCACGATTTTACCTTCAGATTGTAACTTCCTAATTGATTTCTCCTTGTCTGCCGGTATCACTTGGGCGAAATAGCGGTCGATACCAACTTGGCTGGCAATAGCCGCGGCGGTGGTGGGATTATCGCCGGTAATGAGAGAGGTGCCAATTTTTTGGCTGTGTAATTGAGAAACTGCCTCTGCGGCGGTGGGACGGAGAGTATCGGCAATGGCGATAACGCCTAAGATTTTTTCGACGGCGGCCAAAACCACGACCGTCTTGCCTTGTTTTTCCAGCCTGGCCACGTCCGCAGGAACATTAGAAAAAAGAGACGGTGTGCCTAGAGTATATTTGATTTGGGAAATAGTTCCCTCTACTCCCCGGCCGGCTAGATTTTTGAAACCGGTGACGGGCAAGAGTTTAAGGGCGGTTTTAGTAGCGGCGGCGACAATAGCGGCGGCCAGGGGATGTTCAGAATTGACATCTAAACTGGCAGCCAACGCTAGTAAATCGTTATTAGTTACTTGGTTACTTGGTACGATGTCAGTGACGACTGGCTTACCCTCGGTAAGAGTGCCGGTTTTATCGAAAACTACGTGGCTGACTTTGTAAGCGATTTCTAAGTTCTCGGCGTCTTTGATAAGAATACCTTTTTGGGCGGCCAGGCCGGTACCCACTACCAGGGCGGTGGGGGTGGCCAGTCCCAGGGCGCAGGGGCAGGCGATAATCAAAACCGCTATGGCACTCAGCATGGCGGGCAAAAAGCCGACCATGACGTACCAGCCGGCGAAAGTAGCCACGGCAATCATTAACACTGCCGGGACAAAATAGCTGGAAATGACATCGACCAATTTTTGGATGGGAGCCCGGGAAGCCTGGGCCTGTTCAACTAGCCGGATTATCTGGGCCAGCATGGTAGCAGAGCCAACTTTGGTGGCTGAGAGGAGAATGGCGCCGCTAGTGTTGAGTGTCCCACCAATAACCAGATCGCCCGTATGTTTATAAACAGGGATGCTTTCTCCCGTAACCATGGATTCATCTATGCTTGTCTCTCCGGAGATAACTTTCCCGTCGACCGGCACTTTTTCCCCAGGACGGAGGCGGATTTGATCCCCAATCTGGACCTCGGAAATGGCTAAATCAACCTCCTGGCCATCTCTGATAACCCGGGCGGTTTTGGGCTGGAGTTGGATGAGTTTTTTAATTGCCTCAGAAGTTTTGCCTTTGGCCCGGGCCTCCAGCCACTTGCCCAAAATAATCAGGGCGATAATGGTCATGCTGGTATCAAAATAGGGCATTCCTGAAACCTTTCCAAAAGTGACGGCAGCGGAATAAATGTAGGCTACGGTGGTACCCAGAACTATGAGAGTGTCCATGTTCGCGGCCCGATGCCGGAGACTGGCCCAGGTAGTTCGGTAAAAATCCCAGGCGGCCCAGAACTGGACGACGGAGGCTAAAATCATCTGGATATAAAAATTGAGATGACCTATAAAAGTACCCCATAGGACAAAAACGGCAAAGACAGCAGACACGATGAATTTTATAAACAAATCGTTTGTTTGACGATCTTTGTCGTTAGAATTGGTGGAATAACCAAGATTGGCAATAATTTGGGAAATTTTATCTAAGGTAATCTGGGCGGGGTCAAATTTAATCTGGGCTTTTTCGGTAGCGTAGTTAACGTCGGCGGAAGCTACGCCGGGAGTACGACGCAAGACTTTACTGATAGTAGCGGCACAGCTGGCACAGTGCATTCCAGAAATATTCAGAGAACAGCTAGTTGGCAATGATTTGGCCATGATACATGTTCATGCCGCAATGAAATCCATAGCGGCCTGGTTTAGTAATAGTAATTGTGAACGTAACAGGGGTATTCAATGCTAGAGTTTTTTTGATTTTTAGATCGGGAATGACGAATTCTTCAAGACAATCGGAGGGGTCGGTACGGGTAAGGGTGAGTTTTACGGGTTTGCCAACCGGGACCGTCAGTGAATCCGGGGAGTAACCGCCGGAGACGGTGATTTTGATATCGGTAGAAATTTCGGAGGGCTTTTCTTTTTTACCCAAAAAGAACCAATAAATAAGGCCTATTAGGCCGGTTGATCCAATTAATACGATCCACTTGTCTATGCTCATTATTTTTTCTTAAACACTTTGATAACTTCGGCTATGGCTTGGTCTTTTTTATCGCCGCGCACAGCGTCGGCAACACAAGTTTTGAGATGATTTTCTAAAATTATAACGTCCACTTGTTTTAAGGCGGCCTGAACAGCCTGCGATTGGTTCAAGATATCTATGCAATAGTCACCATTCTGAACCATGCGGATAACCTTGTCCAGGTGTCCTTTGGCAATTTTTAACCTATGAGTGGTATCTCCATACATAGGATTATTTTAACCCCCCCGGGGGGGATTGGTCAAGTAGATTCCAACGTAAACTAATCTCTTTTGTATTGTCAGTAGTCTGAACGGTGAGTTCAATGAAAGCAGGGCGTGGAGTAAGGGGAGAAAACTTGAGTGTACCTTCGCGGTGATGACCTCCGGGTGAAGCACCTTCCCACTGTGTGGATTTGTATTCACTGCCTTTATTGTCAACCAGACGAATAGTGGATACCAAATCTTGATCCAAACTTCCGGTATGAGTGTCCAGAATAATCTCAAAATCCCAAGTGGTAGCTCGTGTGGTTAAATCTTTGGGTGTCATTTTATATGTCACGTTTCCATCGGTGAGTGTTTGTGTTTGTAGAATTGTTTGCTCGCTAACTTGGTTTACAACATTATTGGAAATGACATAATACAAAGCTACACCAATAACTATGATGATTAGATTAAATATGATGACTTTTTGATATTTCATACGCCATATACGCTATTCCGGCAAAGTTAAACATTAATCCTACCCAAAATAGTTGAATTTGATATTGGGAAATAACGGTGATAATTCCAACTGCTCCCAGAATAGGTAGAAAATTTACCAGATAATGAGCGCAGCAGGAAACCATGGCCGCCGTGGAAGTGGCTCCGGATACGGCCAACACCCGCCCCGATGTTTTGAGATAACTATATAATCCGACCTGAATTCCAAAACCCACTGCCAGGGTGACAAGATAGTACCAGAATTGGGAAAATTGATTGAGGGCAAAACTCCATCCAGAAACAAAGGTGGTAACGGCAAAATACACCGCTAATAAAATCAGTGCGGCCAATATGCCTTTGACAATTGCGCTCTTCATGGGTCCGATGTTACAAACCGTTAACCTTGGCTAGTAACTCGGAATTTCTGACGGCCATTTGCGGATCGTCCCAGGCAAATTTCACCACTCCATTTTTGTCGATTAAAACATAGGTGTGACCCGGGAATTGGCCCCGATGCATAGATGAGGTCAGCGTCAGAACTCCATAGGTAGAGGACACTTTTTTGTCCTGGTCAAATAAGACGGTGGCGGTGGCCAGCTCCGGCATTTTGGTGATGGCATCTGCCCATTGAGGTTTAGGATCAACCGTGATGTTTAAGACCGTGACACCGGATTGTTTTAGGTCAGTGTCCTGGCCAAAGGCTACTATCTGGTTCCAACAGGCCGGATAGCACATCAGACCCTCGTTGAAAAACAGCAAGACATTTTTTCCTTGCAATGATTTGAGGCTGACAGTCCGACCGTTGTAGTCAACTAGAGAAAAATCCGGGGCCGGTTTATCCAGCAAGCTCTCAAACACCGCATTATTCGTGGGTTGAGGTTTATGATGATCATCCACGGGTGTGGCCTGACTAGGCTGGGGTTGAGAAGCGGCCGGAGGACGAGTAATAAGAATAATCAGCGATACTAAAATACCTCCGCTGATCAGTATAAGTATCTTATCTTTGGCTTTCATGATTTCCACCTCCCTTCCCGAAATTGCTTTATGGCTATAAAGATAATCAGTAATGTAGCCGTCACCACCAGTACCGCTCCCAGAAATTCACTAGCCGGGCCGATTAATCCTGACACCGTTCGGTTAACTCCGGCCAACCAAAGAGTAGCTTGGAATTGAGCGTCTGAGCGCATTTGTAATTGGTTAGTCTGGGCTAAGTAGAGAACGTAAGAGCCAAAAAGAACAAAGACTGACCCGGCAATCAAGTGGGAACTGCGGCGGAATATCCAGAGCTTTTTGGTGATATTAGTCTTATCCAAAAAGGCTGCCACCAAAAACAGGGGGAAGACCATTCCCAAAACATAACTTAGAGTATATAGCCCGCCCAAAGTCAGCGAGCCGGCCAGCGTGGAGACAGCTAGTACACCAGCTAAAACCGGAGCACAACAGGTGGTAGCAATGGCGGAAAAGATTCCCAAAACAAAAATGGAAGCTATCGTGTATTTAGATACTTGCGGATGGACGGGAGAAGGCCAAGAAAAATGTTTTCCGGCCAGCAGAAAAACGCCTAGCAAAATCATGAAAACGGCTCCTGCGGAAAACAGGAGATTGTGGTACTGACTCAAAACTACACTTATGAGCGAGAAACCCAAGCCAATCGGCAAAAACACCGTCAGCAAGCCCAAAAAATAGACAAAGGTCATAAAAAAGACCTGGGTTCTCTGGCGAAATACCGACCCTAAATAAGTGGGCAGAAGAACCCCAATACAACAGGGGGCAAAAAGAGCCGCCCCACCGGCAATAAAAGAAGTGGCGACTGAAGCACCAATCAAAGGATTCATAAGCTAGTGTTTATGTTAGTCCCCCATGGGGGGATCTGTCAACCCTTCGACTTCGCTCAGGGTAAACCCATTTTATATAATGCATCTATGTGGGAAGTTTTTTGGGACGTAGAGACCAAAAGCTGGTTTGATGAGGCGGGTAGCTGGGATCCGGGAGATTTGGGGGTGTCGATAGTGGCGGTGTATGTGCGCCGGGGAAACGAAGGGAGAATGCAAAGCTTTTGGGAAAAAGATTTCGAAGCGATGTGGAAAATATTCCGGGATGCAGATCGAATAATTGGATTTAACACGTTGGGATTTGATATTCCGGCCATGAAGCCGTACGCCCCGGCAGATTTTGCCGCCCTTCCCCACTTTGATATTTTGGACAAGATAAAACTGGCAAACTTTGGCCGGGGAGCATCTTTAAACGCCATTGCTAAAGACACTCTGGGAACTGAAAAACTCGATTCCGGAGCCAACGCCATAACCTATTGGAAAAAAGGCGACGCGGACAGTCTGGCCTTTTTACAAAAGTACTGTGAGGCAGACGTAGCTATTACCCGGGATATTTATGATTTTGCCCTCAAGAACAAATACTTAAAATTCACCGACAAGTGGAATAATGCCCGGCAAGTAGAAGTAGATTTCTCGTACCCAGTTGAAGCGCAGTCAATCAAACAATCAAGCCTGTTTTAGTTGTTTTTGGAGAAGTTTGAGAGTTTCCTTCTTGGCTTCTTCTGCAGTCTGGCCCATGGCTTTGGC
>CAYHNU010000028.1:0-8670 GCA_964358085.1 uncultured Gammaproteobacteria bacterium
GCCACTCTTTTAACCGGTAAAACTTTAGCAATTCTCTGTGCATCAGCCGCTTTTTACGCCGTGATGCAGTTAGTCATCCGCGGTTTTTACGCTCTGCACGACACCCGCACCCCGCTTTTAGTAGGCTTATTGGCTGCCATTTTTAGTTCTCTCTTGTCAATATTCGCTGTAACTTGGTTAGGATGGGGAATTCTGGGGATAGCGGTAGCTATCTCTACGACCGCCATTTTGGAAACTCTGATTCTTTCCTGGTTGTTATATCACCGTGTTTCAGTGGCCCCGCACAAAGTCTTTATTCCTCTGGCCAAAATGATCTTTACAAGTTTAGTTACCGGACTTTTCTTGTGGTTACCTATGCGTCTTCTTGACCAATTTGTTTTCGACACCACCCGCACTCTCCCTTTGCTTTTATTGACCGGTATCACCACTCTCATTGGTTTATCCGTCTATTTTCTTCTCTCGATGATTTTCAAAATTCCGGAACTGGCAACTTTCATCGATTTAATTAAACGAATTGCCAAGTGGAAAGACATTCTTTCGCCCACTCCATCTGAGCCCGTCATTCTCCCCGCCCCCGACCAGAACTAGTTTCAACTCCCGAAACCCACCGCAATTCTTCAAGCGCCTCGTAGACATTCGCTGCTTCTTGAAAAAGATCTGGGTTTAGCTGGGCCAGTTTTATCAGCATCATATATTCGGCTCTCCGAGCCAGAATTCTATTCTTTATTTCCTGATTGGTTCTTATTCCTTCCGTCATGTCAAAACTTCTCGCTCCAGTGATCAATTTCTTCTAATTGAATTTTTCCTTTAAAGCTCTTTATTTCTTCCAACTGTTTTTCAAACGCTTTCCAACTCTCAAAGTGATTTGTTACATATTGTTTTAGTTTACTTTCGTCAACCCACTCATAATTCCCTTCATTGTTGGGTTTAAGTTTACCTTTAGGCTCTTTTACCAAACATAAAAACATAAACTTATCTTCAACAAGATCATTAGTTTGTTTATCAAACACCAAAAAGTGTTTTATGGAAACAATTTGCGCAGTTCCTTCCAAACCAGTTTCTTCTTTCAACTCCCTTTTGGCCGCCTCCAAGACTTTTTCTCCGTACGCCACCTTACCTGACATAAATCCCTGGCATCCATAAAACGGCTGTTTCAGCCGGGTATAAATCAAATATTGTTTATTTCCTCCAATTGTCCGGACACAACAAACCCACGCCGAGATTTTTGATTGTTTGGCTATGATTGTTTGTTCTGTGTCCATCCGGTTGGCATACTCTTTCCCAAAATTGGTCAAACAATAACCCTTCTCTTTTTTGACTATGTATCCACCATCAATGAGCTGATTTAAATGAAAATCAAACTGATTGTTTTCCATTTCAGGATTCGGCTTTAATTTGGCATACCTCAAACTGGGGGCAAAAAGCAGCTGCTTTAAAATCTCAAGTTGAATGTTGTGTAATTGCTTCATTACTTCCCATCTTAAGACCAAAATTTTCAAAAACAAGTCAAGCGAAATTGACTCCTCACTCCTGGTAAAATACGCACATGCAGCAAATTCGAAATTTTGCGATAATCGCCCACGTGGACCATGGTAAATCTACCCTGGCCGATCGGTTATTGGAAATCACCGGCACTGTTTCACCCCGTCAAATGCGCTCCCAACTCCTGGACAGTAATCCCATCGAGCGGGAGCGGGGGATTACTATTAAATTAGCCCCAGTACGCATGGTATACAAAATCCCAAATCCTAAGCACGAAATCCCAAATAAATCCAAATATCAAAATTCAAATAACCAAAACAATTTAGGATTTAGAAATTCGGATTTAGAATTTGCAGATTCAACATATATATTGAATCTGATTGATACTCCGGGCCATGTAGATTTTTCTTACGAAGTCAATCGCTCCCTGGCCGCTTGCGAAGGGGCCATTCTTTTAGTCGACGCCACCCAAGGCGTCCAAGCCCAAACTCTGGCCCATTATCATCAAGCCAAAAAACTTGGATTAACTATCATTCCTGTCATTAACAAAATAGATATTACTACAGCGGATGTTACCGGCACCGAAAAACAACTCAAAGAAATTTTAAATCTGGAGTCTCCCTTACTGGTCTCCGCCAAAACCGGCGCCGGCGTCCCCGAACTTTTAGAGGCGATCATTAAGCGGATTCCTTCACCGAATACCGAACACCGAATACCGATTACCCGGGCTCTAGTCTTCAACTCTAATTTCGACCCCCACTTAGGCGTCATCGCCTGGGTCCGCGTTATCAACGGTCAAATTTCTGTTCACGACCGACTTCACTTACTGAGTACTCACGCCCAGACATCGGCTATCGAAGTCGGTTTCTTTACCCCCCAACGCACCCCCGCCCCCAAGCTATCAGCGGGGGAAGTGGGTTATGTAGTCACCAACCTCAAAGACCTGGCTCTTCTTACTGTTGGCGATACTCTAAGCAATCTCGCCACAGGTGATCAACTGCCCGGTTACAAGTCCATTAAACCCGTGGTCTTTGTTAGTTTTTATCCCACCGAAGGCTCCGAAATAAATACTCTGCGCACCGCCCTAAACAAACTCCAGTTATCCGATTCAGCTCTGGCTTTTACATCGGAATTTTCTCCCGCTCTGGGCAACGGTTTCCGTGTCGGGTTTCTGGGCCTGCTCCATGCCGATATTGTCCAGGAAAGACTGGAACGCGAATTTGGACTGGACCTCATTGCCGCCGCCCCCTCCGTCAGCTACCAGGTGTTTACCATGAACCATGAACTAATAACTATCAACCAGGCATCAGCCTTCCCCGATCCTTCAATTATAAAAGAAATTCGCGAGCCTATGCTGGATCTCTCGATTTTTGTCCCCCAACAGTACATCGGTCCCGTTATCCAGCTCTGCCAAAATCATCGTGGCACCCAAACCCACATCAAATATCTCTCCCGGTTGGTCCAGCTGTCTTATTTCTTGCCGCTGGCCGAGCTCATCCGCGGTTTTTATGATTCTCTCAAAAGCGTATCTCAAGGTTTTGCCACTTTAGATTATGAACTAGCCGGTTATCAATCGGCAGATTTAGTCAAATTAGACATTCTCATCGCCAGCGACAAAATAGACGCTCTGTCCCAGATAGTTCCCCGAACCCTTGCCCCATATATGGCCAAAAGCCTGGTTGATACCCTGCAGGGTATAATCCCCCGGCAAAACTTTGAAGTGCCCATCCAAACCGCCATCGGTAGTCATATTCTGGCCCGGGCAGACATTAAACCCTTTAGAAAAGATGTCACTGCCAAGTTGTACGGGGGAGACCAAACCCGCAAAGACAAGCTTCTCAAGAAACAGAAAAAAGGCAAAGCCCGCATGAAGCGCGTGGGCAAAATAGACCTTCCTCAAGAAGCCTTCCTGTCTATCTTGGCGTCAACTCCAACAAAATCGCGGAATTAGGTGTCAATGCTACCTCTCGTTGTAATATAGCTTCCGTCGTAGCCACTTCAGATTGAGTAGTCTCTCCGCCCATAGTAATTTGCCGCAACAAAAAATTTTGATCGGCCAAATTTACAAACGTCACCGGCACTACCTCGCTATGCGCTCCTTTGGGATCATAGTTTACTACTAATATTTGATATGTATTCCCATTTTTAGCTCCAAAAGATTTTACCCACGTTCCGTCCCCCGTTACCGCCAATCGTTGATCCCCCAGGTTAGATAGTAGCTTCAAGGCTTCGTACCTGGGTTTACCTATTACTCCCCACTGCCCGGTCACTGAAAAAGTAAACACGTATTTTATCTGGGCCAACAATTCCCGCATCACCGCTAGCAAGTGTGCCGCCCCAACCCGTGTGTCGTTTTCTCCGGCTTTCTCGCTGTTTGGCCCCATCTCCGAAATTATTTTTTCCACATTAGCAAAATAGGGATGGCTTTCTATCCATAGATTCACAAATGCCACGTCCTCGCTATACTTATTCAAGTCAATGTCATATCTGTGCCAGGAAAAGAAATCCAGTCTCAACCGGTTTTCCAATATAAACGGGAAAAAGCTGTCCAGCCAATTTCTATATAGTCCGGTCGTCGCCGGCCCGCCGAATTTAAAAGCCTGGGATACCAGGGCCGCTTGAGCTCCCCGTGAAGCATACAAATACAATTTCTTGTAATCCTTAGCCCCGCCCATTGTCCACTTGCCAAACAAATCCGGCTCGTTCCATACTTCGTAATACACGTCAGGAATACTCTTTTCCCCGCTGAAGTGCTCAATTGTTTTCTGAACTACCAACGACCATTCATTCCAATCCCGCGGCTCATCCAAAATATCTCCCTTGGAGATGGCAAGGGGCATATAAGACAAAGACAAAAACGGCGTGGCCCCCGCCGCCCGTATTTTATCTACTACCTGATCTAGGCTACTCCAATTAAAAGTCAAACCTGGCCCCACCACATTGAAGCCGTCATAAACATGATCTATCCGCACATATTGAGTCTTGACTCCCGCCACTTGTGGCCCAGCTTTGTCCATAAAACCCAGCAGATCCTCTCCGCCTTGGGCCAGCGCTCGCCAGGGTTGGGGCATTGGTCCCAATACCCGATCGGCCTCTACTGTAATTGCTGCTAACCTGCCCTCCGCCCCCACCATCAGCCTCTGCACATAATTTACTCCCTTAAGAAGTAGGGGCAGCGTTAGGGCCAGGACGACCACTCCTCCAAACGAAACGATCTGATCCCTCTTCATCCCCTGATTCTACTCCACAGCTCCCCCCTTGACAATTATTAGCACTCTTGATATAAGAGTGACAATATGGACATTAATCTTACCCCTCGTCAAACCCAAATTCTCAAGCGTTTGATCGAGGAATATATCAATACCGCCGAGGCGGTGGGCAGTGAGGTTCTGGATCGCAAGTATTCTCTGGGCGTTTCTCCGGCCACCATTCGCAACGAAATGGCGGCTCTTACCGAGAAGGGCCTGTTAAAACAGCTTCACACCTCTGCTGGTCGGGTACCCACCCCAGAAGCTCTGCGCTTTTATGTCGATCACCTCATGCAGGAAAAGAAGCTTTCTCTCACCGAAGAAGTAGCTGCCAAAGAAAGAATTTGGGATTCTCGTTTTAATTTCGACCATTTAATGCGCCACACCACCTTGGCTTTGGCCGACCGCACCAAAAACCTGTCAGTAGCTGTCACCGACGCTGGTGACGTCTATTATGCCGGAACGGCAAATATTCTTTCTACTCCGGAGTTTTTTGATATTGACGTCACCCGCACCGTTCTTACCCTATTAGATCAAGAGGCCCGCATTCGCCAACTTTTCTTTGATCGCCAATACGATCCCGCCGAAACGGTACATATTGTTTTTGGGCAGGATTTGGATTGGGGAGATTACTTTGAGCCGGTAGGATTTGCTTTCACCCCCTTTGCAGCCGGTTCCGGCCGCCGGGGAATTTTAGGCCTTATTGGTCCCTGCCGTCTCAACTTTCCCGTCGTTCTGCCGACCCTGCGTTATTTCTCTGAGCTAGTCTCTGGCATGACCTCCAGCTGGTAAATATGACTACTAAGGCTACTAATAAAACTCTCGAAGAAAACTGGAAGCGGGCTCTGGCCGATTATCGCAATCTGGTAAAAAGGGTAGAAGCCGACAAAAAAGACTTTGTCACTTACGCCACGGCCAATATTATGACCAAACTTTTGCCCACTATGGACGTTTTGAAGCTGGCCGCCACCCATTCCCAAGACCAAGGGGTGCAAATGGCTGTCAAGCAGTTTCAGGATGTTTTAGCCGGAGAAGGCCTGCAAGAAATTTCTCCCACTGTAGGCGATGTTTACGACCATTCCTTGCATGAGTGTCTTGAAACTTTACCCGGAGAGTCCGATAATACCCTTGCAGAAATTATTACCAAAGGTTATAAAATTAACAATTATGTTATTCGCCCTGCCAAAGTGAAAGTTTTTAAACATGAGTAAAATTATTGGCATTGATCTAGGTACCACTAATTCCTGTGTCGCCGTTATGGAGGGCGGCACTCCCAAGGTTATCCCCGCTGCGGACACCGGCCGCAACACTACCCCCTCTATTGTGGAGCCGGTCAAAAATCTGGTGGGTGACGTGGCTAAACGCCAGATGATCCTTAACTCCAAGAACACTATTTATTCCATCAAGCGTTTGATGGGCCGCAAGTTTTCTGATCCTGAAGTCAAAAGAACCATGGAAATGGTTCCTTACAAAATCGTGGCCGGTAAAGACAACATGGCTTGCGTTGAGGTCGAAGGTAAGACCTACACTCCCCAGGAAATTTCCGCTAAGGTTCTCCAGGCCATGAAAACCCACGCCGAGGCGTACCTTGGTGGCCCAGTTGACCGGGCCGTAATTACTGTCCCCGCTTATTTCGATGACTCCCAACGCCAGGCTACCAAGCAAGCCGGTGAAATTGCCGGACTCAAAGTCGAAAGAATAATCAACGAACCTACTGCCGCGGCTCTGGCCTACGGTCTGGATAAGAAAAACGCCCACACCGTGGCCGTCTATGATTTGGGAGGAGGCACCTTTGATATTTCTATCCTCGAGCTGGGCGATGGAGTCTTTGAAGTCAAAGCCACCAACGGCGACACCCACCTGGGCGGAGATGACTTCGACCAGCTAATAATGAATTGGATAGTTGACGAGTTCAAAAAAGACAACGGCGTAGATCTCAAAAAAGACACCCAGGCTCTCCAGCGCGTCCGCGATGCCGCCGAGAAAGCCAAAATTGAGCTGTCTTCCGCTATGGAGACCGAAATTAATCAGCCCTATATCACCCAGAATAACGGCCAGCCTCTGCATTTAAACCTCAAACTTACCCGGGCCAAACTGGAATTCTTGGTAGACTCTCTCATCCAAAAAACAATTACTCCGGTCAAGGCTTGTCTCAAAGACGCCAAAATCGACACCTCCAAAATAGACGAGGTGGTCCTGGTCGGTGGTATGACCCGTATGCCGGCCGTCATTGAGGTCGTCAAAAAATTCTTTGGCAAAGAGCCCAATAAATCTGTCAATCCCGACGAGGTGGTCGCCGTCGGTGCCGCTATTCAAGGAGGAGTCCTAACCGGCGACGTCAAAGACGTGGTCCTTCTGGATGTCACCCCCCTCACCTTAGGTCTGGAAACTCTGGGATCAGTCATGACCCCTCTCATTGAGAGAAATACCACCATCCCCACTTCCAAATCTCAAATTTTCTCGACAGCCGCCGATACTCAAACTTCCGTAGAAATCCACGTCCTCCAAGGCGAACGTCCCATGGCGGTAGACAACAAGACTCTCGGCCGCTTTATCCTGGACGGCATTCCTCCCGCCCCTCGTGGCGTGCCTCAAATAGAAGTCACTTTCGACATCGACGCTTCCGGCATTCTCAATGTCAAAGCCCTCGACAAAGCTACCAACAAAATGCAGCATATTTCCATTACCAACTCCACTAATTTAGACGAGAAAGAAGTTGAGCGTATGCGCAAAGAAGCCGAAACCCACGCCGCCGAAGACGCCGAGAAAAAATCTAAAATAGAAGCCAAAAACCAAGCGGACAGCCTCGTCTTTACTGCAGAGAAAACTCTCAAAGACGCTGGCGACAAAGCTTCTGCCGAATTGAAAAAAGAAGTCGAAGACAAAATTAAAGCTCTTAAAGATATTTTAGAGTCTGGTACCAAAGAAGATTTAGAAGCCAAATCCAAAGACCTCATGGATTCTCTGCAAAAATTAGGAGCCGAAATGTATAAGCAAACTCCTCCTCCTACGGAAGAAAAACCTACAAAAGAAAAACCAGCCGACGCCAAAAAAGCCGAAGAAGGGGAAGTGGTAAATTGACAACCAATCGTCTCTCCAGTAAAGTTAAACAATGCCTACTTCTGAATTAGAAATGTCGTCTTCGCAAGCCACTCAGTTTCCCCCTATCCCCAAAACCAATTTTAGTATGTGGATTACTTTTCAATATGTAGTTGAGTTTATTACACTTTACGTTTGGGCCACCGCGTTCGGAGGAATTATCCATTACGCAATAGACAAGAACTTTCCAGATCTTCTAAAAAACACAACATACACATCACTTATCGGCTCTTATATTATGCCGGGTTATTTGTCTGCTCTAATAGTTTCCTATCCAATTTTCGCTTTTCTATATTTAATTCTCAAAAAACAAGAAGGACAAAATTCAGAAATTAAAAACATTAAAATCCGCAAGATCTTAATTTATTTCACCCTGGTTATAGCCTTTATTATTTTGATCAGCCAACTTATTTCCGGAGTCTTTAGTTTCCTCAACGGATCCGCATCTCTAAACTCTTTTATGCACATTCTGGCTACAATCCTCATAGTAGGTTCGATATTCCTTTGTTTTCTATTTAGTGTTAGGGAAGACCGGAAAGTAAATGCTTAAACATATTATTCTAATTATTGTTCTGACAACCCTCGTTTTTTCCACTGTTTTATACGGGTTTATCTCCGGGGGTTCACCTATTGAAATTAGAAACCAAAAGTTGGATCAAGCCCAAATTGCCAAAGTCCAGTCTACCTCTCCAATTATTGATCGGTATTTTCAAACAAACCAAAAACTCCCCCAAACCCTTAATGAAGTATTCAACAGTCCCCAGACTAATAATGGTTTAGAGTATGTAAAAAATGGAGATTTTTCTTATAGCCTTTGCGCAAATTTTTTATCTGACGCTCC
>CAYHNU010000029.1:0-7737 GCA_964358085.1 uncultured Gammaproteobacteria bacterium
CAAATTGAGCACTTAACTTCAGCTGGCACCTCTCAGGGCGGAAGTATACAATAATCATATGTTGGATATTAAATTTGTCAGAGAACACCCCGAAGAGGTGCAAAAGAACGTCGAATTTCGTGGCGGGAAAATTTCCGTGGACGAAGTGCTCAAAGCAGATACAGCTCGCAGGAGACTAATTCAAAAAACAGAAAAACTCCGGGCAGACCGCAATCTGGCTTCGTCAGCCAAGCCTTCAGAAGCGGAGATCAAAAAGTTGCGTAAAAAAAGGGAAGAATTAAAAAAAGTCGACGAGGAACTTCAGGCCGCGGAGAGATTATTTATAGATAAACTGGCCCGTCTGCCAAACATGTCTTCCCCCCAGATGCCGGAAGGTAAAGGAGACGCGGATCATGTAGAGCTGGCTGTCTGGACCCCGGGTCAGGGGTATCTGCCCAAAGGTAAACTGGGCAAGGGTTATTCTTCAGCTGCCTACATGCCCAGGATTAAGGGTAAACATCACCTGGAATTAGGCAAAGATCTGGATATTATCGATACCGAACAAAGCGCCATTACTTCCGGGTCCCGTTTTGCCTACCTCAAAGGTGATGCCGCTTTATTACAATTTGCTCTTTTTGACCTTTTTAAAGGCAAACTTCTCGCCGAAGGATTTGAACCCATGATTGTTCCGGTCATGGTCAAAGAGCGGGTTCTCTTTGGCACTAGCCATTTCCCCGAAGGCCGTGACCAGGTTTACCAAGTATCCACCGAAAATGTGGAAAATCATGAACAGCTTTTCTTAGTCGGCTCTTCCGAACCGTCTCTGTTCGCGTACTACATGGACAAGACTCTCAAAGAAACCGACCTGCCCAAGAAGTTTTTTGCTTACACCCATTGTTTCAGAAGCGAAGTGGGTTCTTGGGGCAAAGACGTCCGGGGCATCAAACGGGTTCACCAATTCGACAAACTGGAAATCGACGCTTTAGCGACTCCGGAAGGCTCCCGGGATACGATGGAATATTTGCGGGGGTTGAATGAATGGTTGATGCAGCAGCTTCAATTGCCGTACAGAATAATTAACAAGTGCTCGCATGATTGTGGTTACAATGCCACTTACTTGCAATATGATCTGGAAGGTTGGCTGCCCGCCCAGGAAGAGTTTATCGAACTGGGATCGGACACCAATGCCGCAGATTATCAGGCTCGCCGGTTAAATATCCACTACACCAATGCTAAGGGCGAGAAAAAGTTAGTCCACACCATCAACGACACCGGCATTCCCATGGGCCGGATGATTATTACCATTCTGGACAACTACCAAAATCCCGATGGTTCGGTCACCGTTCCCGAAGTTCTCCGCCCATATATGGGCAAAGATAAAATAACCCCCCATGCCCCTTAAACTTAAACTGCCCAAAATTGAATTCTCTCCCCTGCGCCAGGTATGGTTTGTTTTGCAGCGGACGGGTGGTCTACTTTGGCAAACCGACCGCAGCGCCCTCGTCTGGGTAACTATCTTAAATATTCTCAATAGCGCCACAATTTTGCCCACCCTTTACCTGGACAAGGTATTCATCGACACTTTAATTAAATCTATCGGCACATCCAATCTCCGCCCGGCCATTCAGACGGTTATATTAATAGTCATTGGCCGGTTTGCCATTAGCACCTTCAAAGGTATCGCCGGAAGAATAATTGGCACGTATGACGACTCCCTTGCTCGGGGATTAAACGCCAAGCTCGACGAGCTTTTAGGGCTCAAATATTCCCAGATTGACGTGTCAGTCGTAGAGGATCCCAAGTTCAAAGACCGCTATGGAAAAATTGAAAGGGAAGGCGGCGATCGGGCTTGGAGACTCGTCTCGTCGTTTGCCGATTTCCCCCGCTATTTGAGTGGCATTATTTCTTCTCTATCTGTTTTTATCTTCTTTCAGCCCATTATTGTTTTATTTTCAGTAGCTTTTCTGATACCTCAATTTATCGTAGACGCCAAATTAGTAAAAAAGAGATACAAAATCAGCGATAATCTGAAGACCAAATATAGAATTTGGGGCATGTTTAGCTACTATCTGGTCCGGACCAAAAGCTATCTGGAATTGCGTCTCTTAAACATTTCTAAATACTTAACCCACAAAATGACTTCAGTTCAGAAAGAAATTATCACCTCTTGGGTAAATTTAGGCAAAGAAAGGCTTATTGCCAGAACTTTAGTCGTTATTCCCCAAGATATATTTTCATACGCGCTTGATGTGTATTTCGCCTTCATGGCCATTATCCAGAGGATCACTATTGGTTCTGCTCAGGCTTATATCAGGGCGATTGCCAATTTTAGAGAAAGCTTGAGCGGATTGGTTGGGGCCATTCTCCAGTTTTATGAAAATTACTTATATATGGTGGATTTAGCCTGGTTTCTGGATCTCAAACCCGGGCACGATCCTTCCCGCGGAAAGCTATTTCCCAAAAAGATTAAACATGGGCTAATGTTTGAAAACGTGTGGTTTAAATATCCGGAGTCCGATAATTGGATCGTTAAGGATTTAAATTTTTCAATTTCAGCCATGGAGAATATCGCCCTCGTCGGAGATAATGGGGCGGGGAAAACTACTCTGGTGAAACTATTAGCCGGATTTTATGGGCCCACTAAAGGAAATATCACCATCGACGGAGTAAAAGTAGACAAATACAAACGGAACGATTATTGGAAAAATATCAGCGTTCTTTTTCAGGATTTCGAAGGTTACGATCTCACCGCCCAGGAAAGCATTGGTTATGGCAACATTGATCAAGTAAACAACTTGGCCGAGGTTCGAAAATATGCCAAAATGACCGATATTGACCAGTGGATAGAATCACTCCCGCTTAAATACAAAAATCCCCTCTCCCGCAACTATGAAAAAGGAGTTTCTCCGTCTTTCGGCCAGTGGCAGCGTATAGGTCTGGCCAGGACACTCATTAAAAATTCCCAAATTCTGGTTCTCGACGAACCTACCAGCAACGTTGATCCGCAGGCAGAAGAGGATATTTTTAACCAAGTTTTGAAACTGGGCAAAGAGAAAATCTTAATTTTCATTTCCCATCGTTTCAGCACCGTCCGCCGGGCCGACAAAATTTTGTTGCTCGAAGGGGGTCAGATCACAGAACAGGGGACTCATGATCAGTTAATGAAATTAAACAAAAAATATGCCCGGCTTTTCCATCTTCAGGCCAAGAGTTATCAGTGAATTTAAGTCCCGGTACAGTGGGCAAATTTTGGTTAAGCAGGACTGGACGCACAAATATGTTACCACCGGTAATCTTACCCAGAGCGGGGGACTTGTCCGCGATGTTTGGCAACCGGTAATTAAAAAATTTGGCCAGAAAAATAAATCCTGGCTCATTTTGGGATTAGCCGCCGGAACGGTAGCCAGACTCATTCCCCAGCCTGCCAAAATAGTCGGCGTAGAAATCGATCCGGTCATGCTGGAAATTGGCCGCCAATATTTCGATCTGGATAAAATCCCGAATCTCAAAATTCTAAATCTAGACGCTAGACGCTATGTCCTAGACGCTAAGGAAACATTTGATTTCGTATTGGTTGATTTGTATCTCGGCGACCAGGTTCCCAATTTTGTTTACTCTAAAAATTTTTTAGAAAAATTAGGTCAATTAGGTCAATTAGTAATTATTAATCATCTGTTTTACGATGACGCTAAGCGTCAAAAAGCAGAAGAGCTGACAAAAGAACTCAAAGGCATTTTTAGAAAGATAGAACTCGTGCGGGTCCTGACCAATTTGGTTATAATAGCGAGGCATGTTTAAATTTTTAACAAAATTTCTCGATCTGAACCAAAAAGAAGTTGACCGGCTCAAGATTAGAGTAGATCAGGTCAATTTTTTTATCGACAAGTATAAAAAGATCAAGAAGTCCGAAGACTTTGCTGCCGCCACTGCCAATTTCAAAAATCGCCTGGCCGATGGAGCTACTCTGGATGAACTGTTGCCTGAAGCCTTTGCGGCGGCAAGGGAAGCTTCCGATCGGGCTATTGGCTTGCGCCCCTTCGACGTCCAGCTTATGGCCGCCACCGCTTTCCATCAAGGCCAAATTGCCGAGCAACGAACCGGCGAAGGTAAAACCCTTTCCGCTGTCCCTGCCCTATACTTAAATGCCCTCACCAGTCGGGGCACTCACCTGGTCACTGTCAACGATTATTTGGCCCGGCGCGACGCAGGTTGGAATGGTCCCACTTTCAATCTTTTGGGCCTGTCTGTAGGCATCATTGTTCATGAACAATCCTTTATCTATGATCCTAAATACTCCGATCCCACTCATGGGGATGACCGGTTAGCTCATTTGCGCCCAGTTACCCGGAAACTCGCCTACGAGGCAGACGTTACTTACGGCACCAACAACGAATTCGGTTTTGATTATCTGCGGGACAATATGGTGGGCCAGCTTACGGACATGGTTCAACGCGGTCATCATTTCGCCATCGTGGACGAAGTGGACTCAATTTTAATTGACGAAGCCCGGACCCCGCTTATCATCTCCGCTCCCGATACCGAACCCACCCAAAAATATTATGAATTCGCCAAGCTGGTGGACCAGCTTTCTGCCGACACCGATTACGCCATTGACGAAAAACACCGCACCGCCAACCTCACTGAGCACGGTTTGAAAAAGGTGGAGAAAATGCTGAATATCGAAAATTTATACGAGAAAGATTTCGAGACTGTGCATCATATGGAAAACGCCCTCAAAGCCCGCACCCTCTTTCTTCGCGACCGGCATTATGTAGTCCGCGAAAATCAGGTAGTTATCGTCGACGAGTTTACCGGCCGTCTCATGCCGGGCCGCCGCTGGTCGGAAGGCATTCATCAGGCCGTAGAAGCCAAAGAAAACGTCGTCATCCAACAGGAGTCCAAAACTCTGGCCACTATTTCTTTTCAGAACTATTTCCGTCTCTACAATAAATTATCCGGTATGACCGGAACTGCCGCCACCGAAGCCGAAGAATTTAGAAAAATTTATAAATTAGATGTCATTATTATTCCCACTAACCGTCCCATGGTTCGGGTGGATCAGGCGGACATTGTCTATAAAACTACCCGGGCCAAATACTCGGCCCTGGCGGAAGAAATCGGCCGCTTGCATGCCAAAGGCCAGCCGGTTTTGGTTGGTACCACCTCCATCGAGAAAAACGAAATAGTAGCCGAAATGCTCAAAAGAAAAGGCGTACCCCACGAAATACTCAACGCCAAAAATCACGAGCGGGAAGCCCAAATCATTGCTGAAGCTGGCCGCAAAGAGGCCGTGGTTATCGCCACCAATATCGCCGGTCGTGGAGTAGACGTAGTCTTGGGCGGAACTCCTCCTCCCAATCCCAAATTTGTTTTAGGCAAAGACCGCCTGACTGAAACTCAATACAAAAAGGCTCTGGCTAAATGGCAAAAAGATCATGACGAAGTGGTCAGATTAGGTGGACTACATGTCATTGGCACCGAGCGCCACGAATCTCGGCGCATCGACAATCAATTGCGTGGCCGCTCCGGCCGTCAGGGGGATCCCGGTTCCACCCGCTTTTATCTGGCTTTAGACGACGACATCATGCGCATCTTCGGTGGTGAACAAGTAGCCAAAGTTATGACCATGCTCAAAATTCCCGAAGACGAACCTATCGAGCACTCCATGGTCAGCCGCTCCATCGAGCAAGCCCAAATTAAGGTGGAAGGTTTCAACTTCGACGCCCGCAAACACGTGGTCGAGTACGACGATGTCATGAATAAACAGCGCGAAATCGTCTACGGTCTTCGCAAGCGTGTTCTTTCCGGCGAGATCACCGAAACAGAAGTTATTTCTAACGTTCAACGTTTGCTTTCAAACGTCGTTAAGTCCTACGCTCCCCGCGGTGTAGTGGAATCAGAAGTTCTGCCTATCGTTACCGCCCTGGTGGAAATTGTGCCTTTTGACGACGATTCTCAAAAAGCCATGTCCCAGCAATTCAAACAGTCGGCGGTAGCAGAAGAAATCATTACTTCAATTAATCAAATTATTGCCGACGCCGTCACCCAGCGCAAATCCCAAGTGGGCGAAGAAGTATGGAAAGAAATTATCAAGTACGCCTATCTCTCCTCGATCGACAATTTATGGATCGACCACCTGGATGCGGTTGACGATATGCGCGAAGGCATTGGTCTGCGCGGTTATGGTCAGCGCGATCCGTTAGTAGAGTATAAAGCCGAAGCCTATACGATGTTCGAGCGGCTCATGGCCCAAATCGATTCGGAATTTTCCAAGCGCCTGTTCAGAATCCAAGTCGGAGCCGGACCCCTCGAAGCTCGCCCGCTGGTGAGCGAAGTGGGGCAAGCAGTTGAGATTAAACAGGACGCCGCCAAACCTACGTCTTCCAATAATGACTTTCTTACCGCCATGCAGACTTTGCAAAAGACCAGCGCCGAAAACGAACACAAAAAACTCGGCCGCAACGATCTATGTTGGTGCAAAAGCGGAAAGAAATGGAAAAAATGCCATTATCCTAACTAGTTGCCTGATCAGCAAATAAACTTGCGTTGCTATGGATAAATATAAATCTCTTCTAGTTGATGTCATAGATAATATCTTTGTAGAAATTATTGAAAATAATAGTGGAGATTTAAGAATAAGACTTCTTAAAAATTTAATTTGTTCACCACACTTTGAGCTAGAGAAGATGTTGACTTTAACAATCACTCCAGTTTCGAGTGCAGACGTCAACTCGTTAATTGTTGCAGAACTAGTTAAAGTACTTAATCATCTTGATTTTCAATCGTTTGTTAATGAATTCAAATTAATACAAAAGTCTCCTGAAAAAATTAAACAGAGTCAGTTGTTTTGGGATATATATTACCAGTGGCTTACTGACAACTTAACTATTAAACTTACAAACAACAAGTCAGTTAGTATGATTTCTCTTGGGGTCGGTTCAGGGAAAGTGGAGACTCAATTGGATTCAGTATTAAAAACAAAGTTTCCTGACCTAGAAGCAAACTGGATCGGAATTGACCAGATCAATTATCTTTCTGGGGACTCAATCATTGCTACAAAAGGCAAATTTATTCTCTCCAGCAATAAACCTGAATCCTACTTGCAGCTGACAAATTTAAGTCTTCAAGACAATGTTTTCTTGCTAGCCAATTTATCTCTGCATCACATGTTAATTGGCCCCACCGAATTTCTGAAAAAATGCAATGGAATTGACAATGTTGTTGTTTTGGAGGAACTAACTGACGAAAAATCGTACCAGGACATTAACTACCGCATCGCTAGGGTCGGCTACGATTTAATTTCTAACTTTCTTAAGAATCCAGAATGGGCTAGTAATTTCACCAGGAAACCTGACAACTTCAAGGTTGATTACTGGACTACTGAATCGGTCCAAAGAAAATTTAAAATTTGGAATTATTCGAAACCGTACTCAAGAAATCAAATCTTGTGCAAACGCCATCACTAATTAGTCAAATCCCACCTTTCAGGTGGGATGGGGATTCGGAAAAATGCATGCTAAACTAAACCTCAAATGCGCTTGCTTTTTTTATCCAACACCCGGGATAATACCAACAAAGAGGTAATTAAACAATTGAGATCCTGGATAAAAACCGATGAAAAAATAGCTTATTTTTCTGCTTCGCCCGATCCATCCAGGAAGTACTTTTTAGAAATTGCGGAATGGTTCAAGAATATCGTTGGATTACCCAATCTGTATTACTTAGATACTAATTCTACGGCCCATGAAATCAATGGCC
>CAYHNU010000030.1:0-7712 GCA_964358085.1 uncultured Gammaproteobacteria bacterium
TTCAGCCATTCGACGCCCGAAAGCCATTCCCTCAAAGCCCACCCGGACCCCACCGCGGCCACCCCTACCAACAGTGCAATCAGCCAATACCGCCATTCCAAGGGCACAGGAAGAGCATGAATCCCCCACAACCCCGCCGCCAAAGTCAGCGCTGTCAGTACAAATTTTTGTCGTTTACGCATAGTTCGTCCACACTTTTTGTACGTCGTCTAAGTCTTCCAGTTTCTCCAAGAGATCTTCGATTTTTTCTCTCTCTGCCGCATCCGCCACTTCCACTAGAAAATTGGGCTTCATGTCAGCAGAAAACAAGTAAGCCACCGCCCCTTTCTTTAACAATCCCCACACTTGCTGCGCAGTGCGCAATTTATTGTCCGTCACGGCCGAAACAATAATTGCCACGCCTCCTGGCCCAAATCCCTCAAACATCACTTCGTCCAGCTCGCCCAGAGCCGGACGAAGGGCCCGTTGGATATTCTCTTTGGGCATATTAAATTGTTTGGCTTTCTCCAGCGCCAACTGCAATCCCTTACCTTGCTTGCTCGCGATAGTTATTGCCTTCGCCAATTTGGTAAACATCGCTCCCCTCTTGCTATCGTTGATCTCTTTTTGCCGGTGAATCGTGGACCACTTACTATGTCCGCTCATTGACATTATTGTACCATCCCCTATACTTTTTGCGATGCACCCGCCGCAACTCGCCAAACTTGCCATCGACGCCGCTTTATCCGGAAATTGGAAAGAGGCTGTAAAGATTAATCTTTCGATATTGAAACACCATCCCAGAGACATCGAATCTCTCAACCGTCTGGGCCGGGCCTTTATGGAAGTGGGCCTTAAGTCCAAAGCCGAAAATGCCTACAAAAAAGCCCTGCGCCTAGACAAATTCAACACCATTGCTATCCGCAACTTAGGACTTCTCAAAACTTCCCGCTTCAACCGCCAAGCCATCAGCAGATCTGGCCACCCCCAAACCATGTTTCTAGAAGAACCGGGAGTCACTAAAACGATTCACCCCATCCGTCTGGGTGACACCAAAGTCATTTCCCGTCTTCATCCCGGAGATACCGTCCTGATCACCGTCCGTCAGCATAATGTAGTCGTCGTCACCGACTCTAATGAATACCTAGCCCGTTTCCCCGATGATCTGGCCTCTCGTTTACGAACCTTTATCAAAGCCGGCAATACCTACTCAGCCCACATCAGTTCCATAGATCCCTTGAAAATCTTTGTCAGGGAAATCAGCCGGGCCGCCAAATACCGACATACACCCTCCTTCCCCCTCACGGAAAAATTAACCTATGCCGCCTTTACTCCACCCGAGCTTATCCATGAAGAAAAACCCGATACTTCAGCCACAGAAGAGCAGGAAGAAGGATCTTTTACCGAAGAGAATCCGCCCTCACCCCTGGCCGAAGAATAGCTCCACCTCGTTCTCCCCCACCTCCGCCGCTTCCCAGCTACATCTCAACGACCTTATCAACAATCTCACTCCAATCTTGGACTTAGATTGTTTACTGCTCCTGACTTGACACCCCTGTATCATTTTTTCTCCCGTCTGCGTGGCCACAACTCTTAAACCCGAATTTTCTATCCTACGTGCCATTCGCGTTGCCAACCCAGGTTCGACCGTAGTGTTCACCACTGTCACCATTAATCTTTCTTCTAAAACTGCCGCACTTGCCAACATCTCTCTGGCCGCCGTATCCCATGATTCCCCCAATCTCCACATTTCTATCCCATCCACCGTTCGTTTTTTTTTCATCCACTGCTCCCCCTCAATTTCCCGCCATTTAACCCTCCTTCCCCATATCCACCACAGCAACCGATCTCCCCAACTCATATCCGACTGACCGGTCGTATACAAAATTCCCAAATTTTCCGCTACCAAGTCCGCTCTGTCCACCTTTTCCGCCAGCCACTCCCCTTTTCCACCGGCTCCCGCAATCATCCAGTTTTGCGGAAAAACTATCTTTATTCCTTCCGCCGTCCTCGGATCAAAACTCTCCACTCTCACCCCATTGTTCATCGAAATAACCGTAAATCTGCTCTTCCCATCCCAGGCCTTTCGAATAAATATTAGATGATAAACGCTAAATCCTAAACCAATAATTAAAGTTAACAAGATTAAAAGTTTCAGTTTTGACTTTTGACTTTTGAGTTTTGACATCAGTATTAGTATACTAATTCTAATGCCAGACAATCTACATGAATACCTCAAAGCCCGCCGCGCCCCCGTTGACGTTAATCTCAAGCACAAAAGCCGCTTCAAGCTCCACGACAAAGTAGCCGTAACTGTCACCACTGCCATCGGCTCCATGTATGCATTGTATTTCTTCATTATTTTCGTCTTCGGCTGGATGCTTTGGCAATCCATCTCCACTCAGCCTTTCGACCCCTTCCCTTACGTCTTTATGATCTTTATCAGTAATATTATCCAGCTCTTGCTTCTGCCTCTCATCATGGTTGGCCAAAACATTCAAAGCAAGCACACCCAACTCCGGGCCGAAGAGGAATATCAAACGACCATTACTATTCACCAGGACATCGAAACCATCCTCACCACTCTCTCCGACCTGCACCAAAAACTCAAGTAAACCAACTTTTTCGTACGGTTTTTCTACCACGCACCTATCCGCCGCAGAACTCTATTTTTAAATGTGTTCCACATCAAATATGCGTCTACTCTTGGGCTGGCAATACACATGTACAGCACCTCTCCCGCCACGCCCACCACCACTGGAGCTTCCTTAGACAACGCAGCCGTATGGGTAGAGACGAAGGCCGCGTTCGGTTCACCATATTCTTTCAAAAATTCCTGGCGTTTCTCCAATAAATTTCCCACTTTTTCACTTATCACCCCCTGCGATTCAAGAGCACTTAACCTGTTATACACAAAACCTAACACTTCTATTTCTTCGGTAGACCACCATCTAATTCCACATAGACTCATTGCTCCCACAGCAACCATTAGGAGCTGGGGTAGCTCATCTACTCCCACCTTTCTCAACACCTCCGCCCACTTCCCCAGCACCCTCTCGTCCTTTTTGCCCATGGAGTCTCTTCCAGCAAACTTAGTCAACTTATTTGCAGCCCTCGGCTCTTTGTCGGCACCTGGCTCCCTCGATTATTTCATCAATCTTAGAGACTCCCACACCCATCGACTTGGCCACTTTATCCAAGTCGTCATCAGGTATGCCCCAGTTTATTTTCTGTACCTCCTCCCAAAGTTGAGATTCTGTTCTCATGGAGAGGAATTATACCATCACAACCTATAGTACCAATCGTTCTTTTAGTTCCCGACCTTTCTCCTGCAAATATTGCTTATCTAAGCCATGCGTGGAGATCAAATGAGACAAATATTCACCCCCAATAGTATGCGGAACCAGCACTAAATCCGCCCCCGCTTTGTACAGTCTGGCAGCATCGGCAGAGTCAGCCGCCAGAATAATAGTAATTGGCCTCTTCTTTTTTAATGCCGACAGTAATTGCAAATTGTCCTCCACGTCCGTTACTGTAGACACTATCATCTCCGCCCGGTCCAAATTTAGCTCCTCATATAATTCATAATCAGCAATATCCCCATACACTCCGCCCGTTTCCTCCACAATCCGGGGATCAAAATCCACCACCACTACCTCCCGCTCCAGCTTCTCCAAGGCCGGCCGCACCACTCTCCCCGTCCGATTGTGTCCAAACAAAATTATATGATTATTTAAATCCTTTTTACTTGTTATTTGCATTTTTATCTTCTTAAACTCAAATATCACCAGCCACTTACCAATCGATTTATAAATTTTCTCCGCGTGCAAAATAAGGTACGTCGATCCTGTCATAGTTATCATGGCCACCAACCCCACCAGGCCTAAGATGCTTTTATCTATATGTCCCACCTGCACCGCCATTGCCACCACTATTAAAGAAAATTCCGACACCTGGGCCACCGCCGTACTGGCCAGGAAAGCAATCCGCCGGCTATAACCTTGCTGCCCCAAAATTATCATTACGATCAAAGGATTGCCTATCAATACAAACGCCGACAAAATGATAGCCGGCAGCCATATTCCACCCAAACCCGCCCAGCCAATATTGGCCCCCAAACCTACAAAGAACAAGGTCAAAAAGAAATCCCGCAACGGCCGCACCCGGGACACAATTTGTAAGTTCTGGGCCGCATTAGCCAGGGCCAGTCCTGCCAAAAAACCTCCGATTTCGGGGCCAAACCCCACCCATTTGGAAGACACCGCCGCCGCCACCACCAGGCACCACCCCACGCTCACTACAAACAGCACCTCGGTCGACCTGCCCAGCCAGTCCAGTATTTTTGGCAGCATCCGGTCAGACAGCCAAATGGCCACCCCCACCATTATTGCACCCTTAACCACCACCGTCCCCAAATTTAGCCAGTTCACCTCTCCCCCGCCGGCTAATCCGGACAAAACCGTCAAAATCCCGATGGCCACAAAATCCTGAACCAACAGATACCCGGTAGCAATTTTGCCATACAGACTCTGTAAGTCCCGTTTTTCAGACAGCAGTTTGACCGCCATCACCGTACTTCCGAATGTCAAAGCCACCCCCAGGTACACCGCCGGCGCTGCCCCAAATCCCAAAACCCTAGCCAAAAAATATCCCGCAGTACTGGTAATAATTACCTGGCCCAAACCGGTAATCACCGAAGTCCGCCCGGTTTTCTTCAAATCCGCTAAGGGCAATTCCAATCCAATCAAAAAAAGCAGAAGGGTTACTCCCACCTGTCCCATAGCAGAGACAACATCTAAATTCTTCCCCACTGCAGCCAACACCATCCCCGCCACGATATAACCCAAAATTACCGGCTGACGCAGCAGCTTAGCCGCTACCCCCCCGATACCGGCCACACCCATCACTCCCGCCAGAGCAAACACCCACTGGTTCATGAATTTAGTGTACCATCTTTTCCAGTTCCTTCGGTAGCTCCGCCGTAAATATCATTCTTTCTCTGCTTACCGGATGGGTTATTTCCAAAGATTTAGCATGCAAAAAGAGCCTCGGACAAATCTGCAAATCTTTCTTCCAGGTTTTCCGGTCTCCATATATCGGATCAGACACAATCGGATGCCCCAAATGCCGCATATGCACCCGCAGTTGATGCGTCCTCCCCGTATGCGGCGTCAACTCAACCACCGAGTACTGAGTACTGAGTACTGAGTACTGGCGTAATACACGCCATTCCGTAATTGCAGTTTTACTCAAATCCCCACCCACAAAAAATTTCATGCCTCTCCTCTCAAGCGGGGTCGAGATAATCCCCTCCTGTTCCTTAAACTCGCCATACACCAAGGCAATATATTTTTTCACTGTTTTCCGTTCCAAAAATTGCAGTTTCAATTTTTCGTAAGCTTCAGGGGTCTTGGCCAACACCATCACCCCACTGGTATCTTTATCCAGCCGGTGCACCACTCCCCCCTTTTGCAAAAATTCCGATTCACCAGAAGGTATTTTGTATTTTTGGATAAACCAAGTTTGAATAGTTTCTGATTTTACCGATTCAGCGTTGTTAACAACTACACCGTACGGTTTATCGATTACTACCAAACCTTCGTCCTCAAAAATTATCTTTAGCTCACTTCTCACGTTTCTTCTCACACTCCACACACAGCGTCGTCTCCGGTAAAACTATCAGCCTGTCGGTATCTATAAACTTGCCACACCTTTCACACATTCCGTATTTACCAATTTTTATTCTCGACAAAGCTTTTCTAATCTGGATAATCGTTCGGTCATAAGCCTTCCTAACTGCCGACACCCGCATATGACCAATCTGTTCGGCTGCGTCCGTATCCACCGCCGCGTTATCATCCAACCTACCCTTATCCAAAAATGGATCTTCCCCCCGTAACTTCTTTTTCTTTTTTTCCAACACTGACAGCTTTTCCTCCAGATGCTTAGCCACCGGTTCCACCACCTCTTTGGGATAGCTTATCGTTTTTTTGGCCATAATAATAGATACCCAGAAAATTTGTGACCTGAGCGTAAATAAATAGCTACCGCCAATCCTACCAGAACCCAGGCAGCCAAGTATACCTTGGAGATCTGCCGCGGCGCAAGCCCCATCCATACTCCCATCCACCAAGCCGCACCCACCAAGCCTACCAACCCCGCTTTTCCGCTTTTATACCACCTGATTTCCCTGTAAACTTTAGCCAGTCCCCACAACACCACCACCCCCACCCCCATCACACTACCCACTACCCACCACCCCTTCCCAAAAGCCACAGCCGCTCCCATCACCAAACTCGATCTGGCCACCACGTCACTCCACTCCCAGGCGTTCCATTTTTTAAACCGGCACCAAAAAACCAGCGCCATCAAAACTCCCACCAGCACTCCCCCCAATCCCCACCATTTCCAACCCCACGAAGCCGCCCAAGCCGTCCCCGCTAAAACCAAGCTCAAAGTCAAAATATCTTCCTCGTCATAATCCGCCCGCATAGCTTTCCACACCCAAAAACTCACCACAAGAAATGCAATCCCTATCATGCTAAAATCATAACACATGCTCGAACTTCCCCACACTTTGGTCGGCGCAGCTATTGCCACCGCCATTCCCGATCCCCGTATTTCCCTTCCCCTGGCCTTGTTATCACACTTTGTCACCGACTATATCCCCCACTGGAACCCCCATCTCAATACCGAACTAAAAACCACCGGCAAGATATCCAGCCGTTCCAAGATTATTGTCATGGCTGACGCCGGCCTCGCCTTGATGGTCGGCACCTATCTGGCTACTCGCAGCGGTCATTTTATAGTAGTCATGCTGGCCTGCTTTCTGGCCGTCGCCCCTGATGTTGCCGAAATCCCCTATTACTTCCTGGGCCTAAAAGATATCCCCTGGATCAAAAAGCTTATCGACTACCAGCGCGCTCATCAATGGAACGTCCCCGCTTTCTGGGGCATTCTCTCCCAACTGGTCGTTGTCGCTATATCCTTACTACTTATCTATCGTTTAGGTTAATTAGATCAATTAGAAATTAGGTCAATTCTATTTGACTCTTTCCGCGTAAGATCCGTCTCTGGTATCCACCAGCACCCCGTCCCCTTCATTTATAAACAATGGCACCCGGGTTTTTACCCCATTGTCCAAAACCGCATCTTTATACAAATTAGACACACTATTTCCTTTCACCCCCGGATCCGTCTCCTTAACTGTAAATTCCATTTTTGGCGGCAGTTCAATCCACAACGGCCGCTCATCCCAAAACATCACATTTACTACAGTGCCTTCTTTTAGATACTTCCCGGACTCTGCCGCCACGTCTTCCGCCACTTCCACCTGCCCAAAATCGCTAGGGTCCATAAACACGAAATTCTTTCCGTCTTTATATAAATATTGCATCGCTCTGCGCACCGTATTTATCTCCTCGACTTTAGCCGAATTAATAAAGCTCTTTTCGGTCGTAGCCCCGGTTAGTAGATTCCTGGCTTTAATTCTAATCGTCGCCGACCCTCTGCCCATCTTCACATGTTCATACTTCAAACACACGTAAGGAGCCCCGTCCAGCAAAAACGTTACCCCGTTCCTCAAATCCTGCACAACCATCATCGCCTGGCAATTTTACCGCCAAACGCTTAAAATTGGAAGCTGTAGACGCCGGGGTGGTGGAATGGTATACACGCACGACTCAAAATCGTGTGGGGAAACCCATGAGGGTCCGACTCCCTCTCCCGGCACA
>CAYHNU010000031.1:0-7096 GCA_964358085.1 uncultured Gammaproteobacteria bacterium
AAATAGGCATTTGAGAAGCCTGCTCAATTTGGCTAATCGAATTGGCCAGATAAAAATCGGTTAGTCCCAAATCTTTACGTTTTGCCAGCGAAACCAAATGTTCAAATGTAAAATCCGTCTCGTTTAATATGTAATATAAATCTATAAAATCTTTGTGATCGGTCCGGCCAAAAATAGCCGTGATTTTATTTGAGCCTATATTTTCCAATGAGTCCAACCTCACCTTACCTTCCAGTTTAAATTCTCCAAAATGCACCGGGATATCTTTGACCAAGTCCACTTTGAGCATGTTTTTCTCAGCATCTTCAAATATAAATTGTAAAAAAGTATTGGTGGTGACTTGTTTGATGGTTATTAGTTTTAGCTCACGGCCAATGCGTTCAATCTCTAGGTTTACAGCAGAAAAATCCAATTGTTGATTTTGAGAAAATAAATCCAAATCTACGCTTTCACGGTGCTGAAAATAAAATCGTGCCAAAGCTGTTCCACCCGTCAAATAAAAATCGGCCGCAAAACGGCCGGAAAAAAATAAATCCAAAAACCTGTCTTGGAGCGCATAATTTATTGCCATACAGATAAAGCCCGCTCCCATACTTGGCGGATGGGTTTTTTAATTTTTAATATCGGCATCATGTGTCTGATCTCAGATAAAGATGTGTATTTCCACACGTCTTCAAATGTAGCGCTTTCCAATATCCGCGACAAGATCCAGGCTTTGTCCGTTTGATTTTCCCCACTCAAAATCCGCCGCACATCACCCTCGGTTAAATCATAATCCCACAAAAAATATGGTCGGGTAGAATCCATATCTCAATTATACCCCAGTCAGGTTTACTGAGTTACGCTTTGATCTAAAAACTTAAACGCGGAGAGAATTTGGATCAAAAATATTTTTCAGGGGAACCTGCATACACCCACGCACAAGGTGATGCATTTATCGGCCGTGGGGTCGTGGCGGCAGGCAGACTCACACTCGGCAAAACTTCCACCCAATAGGTTACATTGCTGCTTTGAAATTCTCTCGCATTCTTGGTACTGTTCCAGCCAGCTTCCTCCATATTGTTCACAATTTATTTCTCGGCCACGAGAAGTAGTCGGTGTGGCCGCAGCGCTTGGAAAGTTAGTATCACATTGTTGATTGACTTGGGCGACGTCGACAACCTGACCCATTTTTGGAACTGGTAGGCAGACCCCTCGGACCTGACCGTCGGGAACAAAGCAGCTTTGGTTTGCCGGGCAACTAGTATCCCGGACTCCTGAACACAACTGACATTTAATAGGTTTTTGATACAACTTACTTTCCAAAACTACTCCGGTCCCGATTCCCGCTCCCAGTATTATCACTATTCCCACACCCACACCCAGAATCACTTTCCAATTAATCGGCCTTTTTGCTTGTATGTGAGAAATAGAAAGCGGCGAAGCTGTTGGGACAGGTGGCGGGGGAACAGAAGTCAGATATTCATCCATCAATTTCATTGTACACGTCTCGATGCTAAAATTGCCATATGGTTTCAGCCAATGATATTAGAGCCAAATACATTAAATTTTTTAAGGACCGGGGACACGTAGAAATCCCCTCCGCCCCATTAGTTCCCGAAAACGACCCCACTACCCTGTTTACCGGCTCCGGCATGCAGTCGATGATGCCCTATCTTCTAGGTCAACCCCACCCCTTAGGGGCGAAGATTGTAGATTCGCAAAAATGCTTCCGAGCCCAGGACATTGAAGAGGTGGGTGATAACCGCCACACCACTTTTTTTGAGATGTTAGGCAACTGGTCGCTGGGAGATTATTTTAAGGCCGAACAACAAGCCTGGATCTGGGAATTTTTCACCAAAGAACTGGGGTTAGGCCCGCAAAAATTATATGTTTCCCTATTTGAAGGGAACGATCAAGTTTCCCGTGACGAGGAAGCGGCGGATAATTGGAAAAAGCTGGGGGTTTCATCAGACCACATTTTTTACTATGGTGTGGAAAAAAATTGGTGGGCCAGAAGCAGTTATGCCAGTATGCCAATTGGCGAACCCGGGGGACCAGACAGTGAAATCTTTTACGATTTTGGCACACCGCATGACAAAAAGTTTGGGGAGATTTGTCACCCCAATTGTGACTGTGGACGGTTTCTGGAAATTGGCAACAACGTCTTTATGACCTATCGGAAAACTAAAGATGGTTTTGAACCCCTGATCAAAAAAAACATAGATTTTGGTGGTGGACTCGAACGTCTAACCGCAGCTGCAAACAATACGCCAGATATTTTTACGAGTGATGCGTTCCAGCCAATGATAGATGCTATTAATAGATCTACAGGGAAAATCTATGGGGAAAATAAACCTGTAATGCAGATAATAGCTGATCACGTTAAAGCCGCAACATTTTTAATTTATGATGGAGCCAATCCATCTAATAAAGCCCAAGGCTATATGGTACGTCGCCTATTGCGTAGAGCAGCAATAAAAATGAGAAAGTTAGGATCAGGTTCAGATATGCAAGACTTTGATTTCCTTGTAGACACGGCCATGAAAATTTATGAAGGTATTTATTTTGTGAATAAAGAAGCAAGAAACAAAGTAAAAGGAGAGATAAGTTCTGAAATGATTAAATTCGATGAAACAATAAACAAGGGAATGAAACAGCTAGGCCAAGTTTCCCCGTTTGATCTTTATCAATCATATGGATTCCCTTTAGAAATAATCGAAGAATTATATCAGGAAAAAGGTTTGAAATTAGACAAAGAGGAATTTACCAAAGCCAAAGCCGCACATCAGGAAGAATCCAGAACTGCGTCTAAGGGCATGTTCAAAGGGGGATTGGTAGATCATTCTGAAATAGCCACCAAATATCATACAGCCACACATTTATTACACGCGGCGTTGAGGAAGGTACTGGGAACTCACGTTTCCCAAGAAGGCAGCAATATTACATCAGAGAGATTACGTTTTGATTTTTCCCATCCGGAAAAATTGACCGACGAACAAATTACGGCCGTCGAAAATCTGGTAAATCGGAAAATATCTAATGATATCGTGGTTGCCCGCCAAGAAATGCCGAAATCTCAAGCTCTGGCCGAAGGCGCCCTGGCTTTTTTCCCGGAAAAATACCCTGAAATTACTTCCGTTTACACCATCGGCGATCCTTCGGCAGGCTCAGGACAAGTCTTTTCCAAAGAGTTGTGCGGCGGTCCCCATGTGCAATCCACTGGGGAAATTGGTAGGATAAAGATAACCCGCCAGGAAGCGGTGTCCGCTGGCATCCGCCGCATATATGCAACTGCCATTTCTTAAAAAACCCGAAAAGACTCTCACCCGGGAATATTTTTTTGCTCTGGAAATTGATTACGGCTTAATTAAAAGCGCCGTTTGGTCGGTCGTTAATGACAAACCCCAGGTTTTAGCCGTTAGTAGCAACCAGCCCTGGGACGACAAAACCGAAAGCTCACTCATTTCCGCCGCCGACGCCGCTCTATCCGACGCTACTTCTCACCTGGATCCCGCTGGCAAAGTGGATATTCACAAAGTCATCTTCGGTCTGCCGGCCGACTGGGTGAGGGCGGACAAAATTTCTCCTTCCCAACTCCATCTCCTCAAAGCCCTATCCGAAAAACTGGACCTGGTACCGGTGGGGTTCGTAGTCACCCCTGAAGCCGCCACCAAATATCTCCAGTCCACCGAAGGCGTTCCTCCCACCACCATTCTCATTGGTTTTTGGCCGCATTCACTGGAAATTACTTTGGTTAGACTTGGTAAAATTGACGGCACCCATCTAGTACAAAAAAGTTCCCATCTGGCCGATGACGTGGTCGAGGGACTTTCCCGCTTCTCCGACGTAGACATGCTTCCTTCCCGGATGCTCCTGTACGATTCCGGAATAGATCTGGAGGAAGTCAAACAGTTGCTTCTGGCTTACCCCTGGCAAGCTCCTCAAAAGCACTTGTCCTTTCTCCATTTTCCCAAAGTGGAAATTTTGCCGGCCGATTTCACCATTCGAGCTATCGCCCTCTCCGGCGGGTCAGAAGTCGCTCGGGCCACAGGCTTGATTGACACCCGGGAAGAAGAACCTTCCATTGAATCCCAACCGGCCCACTCCGCCTCTGACCTGGGGTTTGTCCAAGATCTAGATGTGGCTACTCAATCGCCGCCGCCGCCTTCGGAACCGGAACCTGCTCCGGTAGTTCTCCCGCCCAAACCTAAATTTCATTTTCCTCGGTTTAATCTTCCCACCATTCACTTACCCAGAATTCATCTCAATTTTTCTGCAGTAGCTATTATTTCCGTGCTGGCCTTTTTGGCCATTGTTGGTGGACTTTCAGCTGCATATTGGTACCTGCCCCGGGCCGAAGTCGTTTTGTTTGTTATTCCCAAGAATCTGGAACATCAATTCGAGCTGGTAGCCGGTGGCAAAGACCTCCCCGCCGAGTCACTTGAAGCTCCTGTCTCCGCGGACAAATCAACTCCTACTACCGGATCCAAGCTGGTGGGCGATAAAGCTACCGGTTCGGTTGCTATCACCAACAACGTTGGTTCTACCCGCGTTTTGTCTGTCGGCACTATTCTTACTTCTCCCTCTGGCCTCAAATTCGTTTTGGACGAATCGGTCACGGTTGCCTCTGCTAGTGGCGACGCTACCAATCTCCAACCAGGGAAAGCCACAGTTAAAGTTACTGCTTCTCAAATTGGGGCTGATTCTAATCTTTCGGCAGGAACTATTTTTAGAGTTGGAACTTATTCGGCTCTGGAAACGGCCGCCAAAAATGACGCGGCCATTTCTGGAGGCACCAGCCGGCAAGCCAAGGTAGTTTCCAAAGATGATGCTGCTAAATTACGCACCGACCTGACTGAAACATTAAAAAATAAGGCTAAAGATGAACTTTCTCAAAAAGTCAGCTCCGAAGATCAGCTCATTGCCGAATCCATTAGTCTTCAATCTATGTCAGAAGATTTTAATCACAAGGTGGATGAAGAAGCAGACGATGTTTCTCTTAAACTTTCCGCCACAGCTCGCGGTTTGGTGGTTTCCCGGACCAATCTCCAGTCTATTATCGACGTTGAGGTCAACCCTCAAATTCCCGCTGGCTATGTTTTTGATACCGACGTCACCCAGAGTATGACTGTCAAAAAAACCGACAAAAACACCGCCACTTTTCAGGTTCGGGTAGCCGCGCTACTTCTACCGCAAATGGATACTGTCAAAATTGCCAGCGATATCGCCGGCAAATACCCCGACCGGGCCAAAGAGTACCTCCAGTCTCTTTCTTCTGTCGGCCAAATCGACATTCTCATTCAGCCTCGACTGCCAGCATTCCTGGCCACCCTGCCCCGTATTCCCAGTCACATTACCGTTTCTGTTCGTTCTCTCAAATAATGCGCCGTTTTTTCTCCTTGTCCCTAACCATTATAGGTCTGTTTCTCCTTTTAAGCGTAATATTGCCCATCAGTCTTTCCCAATTGAGTTTCAGTCTCCAGCCCAAACTTTTAGACCCCACTGCCGTGTCATTAGTTCCAGCCCCTTATGTAGCTAATATTTTGGGAATTACTACTCCTGACTATACCCAGCCTACTGCCTGGTTTCCCGCGGCCAGCTCTACTCCTTCCATTAGCCGGGTCCGTTACTACACCCTATCCATTCCTAAACTTAACTTGCGCGACGTTCCTGTAGAAATCAACGGCACAGATCTGAAAAAAAACGCCATTCACTTTTCCGGCACGGCTCTCCCCGGAGATTACGGCAATACTGTCATTTTTGGCCATTCTACTTTGCCCGCTCTCTACAAACCCAATGACCCCGTTTCCATTTTTAATCCTCTCCCCAAAATCAAAGTCGGCGACTCTATCACCATCCAATACGACGGTGTAACTTATAAGTATGTTGTCAGAAACACTACCGAAGTTGATCCCTCCCAAATCGAAGTCCTGGCCCAGCGCTATGATAAAAATGAACTCACCCTTATCACTTGCGTCCCCCTGGGCACTTATCTGCGCCGCTTCGTCGCCCGCGCCGAACTAGTAAATTAATTTGTTATACTCACGAGGTGGTTAAAAGAAAAGGATTATCAAAGATCGGTATAGGAACTTGGGGCGTTGGTGGGTTTGCAGAAAGAAATCCAAATAATAACGACAAAAAACAAATTTTATCTTTGGTGCGTATGCTAAAGAGGGGAATGAACTATATAGAGCTTAATGTTTGGACTGCCCGGGGCTACAGTGTTGAACTAGTATCAAGAGCAGTAAAACAATCAAGAGTGAGCAGGGGAAATCTTTTCTTGTCCCAAGCTATTTATTCATACACAGCACCTACTCTAGAGACGGCCAAAAACGAACTGGAAACCGTACTCAAATTATTTGATACAAACTACATCGATTCTTTATCTCTCAATGAAGCTGCAATATCCACGATAGGAAAAGAAGTGGTATATGTTTGGTACGAAGAATTATTATCCACAGAAAAAATCCGCTACATTAATCTCAACAACCCTTCGTTGAAAACATTAAAAGAAGCTAAAAAAAGATTTAGAGACAAGCTGTTTTCTATTGAGGTTGGTTTTAATTTCGAAGTCAGAGAAAACGAGGAAAATGGGATAATTAATTTTGCCACCAAAAACGATGTGCTATGTGTTATCTACCAGCCCCTCAGACGCAATAGAACAGCTAATCGCAATTGGCCGCTTCTTGTTGAGTTATCAGAAAAGTACAATAAATCTCAAAACCAAGTCCTTCTCAATTGGATAATTTCTAAAGGTTACTTGCCCTTAACCAAGTCTGAAACAGTTGCGCACATCGATGAGCATCTGAATTCAACCAGCTTTATTCTCGATCCTACTGACTTGGAAAAACTTAACAAATTTTGCCCACCAAACTATCAGAAGCCAAAAGTCTATTGGGGAGTAGCAGGTGAGGGAGTGAGAATAGATCAATTAAGTAATACGTTTGACGACCTTTGCCCACCCACTAACAACAACCCTTAAAACATAAAAACCTGATCCCACCTTTCAGGTGGGATTTTATTTATTGGAAATTCTTCGTCGCCCGGGCAAAACTTGTGAATTAATTAAGGTGTAAAATTAATCCGTGCCCCACAAAACTAGAAGTAAGTATCA
>CAYHNU010000032.1:0-6636 GCA_964358085.1 uncultured Gammaproteobacteria bacterium
GAGATGGTTTAATTATTACTAGCCTTCACGGACGCGGGGTGGCCCGCCTTTATACAAAGAAGGTAGCCCGCGGCCAGGCTGATCAAGAACTCTCCTCCGAAGAGAAAACTGCTCTGGCTCAAGCACTTTCGTCATGAATAGAACCAAATTACTATTTATCCTAGCCGGAATCTCCTTGTTTGTACTTACGATTGGTCTCTCCTATTTTCTTTTTTCCAGTCTCAATTCCCGTTCTAAGGTGATATCTCCCGTCGGTTCCCCCGGTCCCACTTCCAAGAAGTCCCGCATTGATCCCGCTCTACCCCGCACTGAAATTTGTCCTCTCAATGGCGCCAAATTTACCGTCCAGGAAAAAGATACCTGGTCCACCCGCCGTCCCCTGGCCGTCATGGTCGAAAATCATTTGGATTCCCGTCCCCTTTCCGGCTTGGGCAGTGCAGACATTATTTACGAAGCCATAGCCGAGGGAGGAATTACCCGGTTCATGGGCATGTTTTACTGCGCTGCTGCTGCAGACAACGTGACAGTGGCTCCGGTGAGATCGGCCCGCATCTACTTCACTAAACTAGTTCCTGAATACGACGCTCTCTATAACCACGTTGGCGGCGCCGGCAATTGTGACGATCCCACAGTAGATGAGCGGGCCAAGGCTTTGTGTTTCATCCGCCGCAACAAAATCAAAGACCTGGATCAATTTGGTCTGGATTTCAAAACCTGCCACCGAGTTACCAATCGACTGGATAAAGAAGTCGCTTACGAGCACACCATGGCCTGTTACACTGATGAACTATATAAAGTGGCCGCCAAACGTAAGTGGGACGGTTGGGATTTCAAATTTGTTCCCTGGAAATTCAAAGAAGACGCCGCCCAGAAGGGAAACATTACCCCCATCAAATTTGGTTTCTGGAGTAATAAGTCCGACTACGACGTGACTTGGGATTACGATTCTTCCACCAATTCTTACCTGCGCACCGACGGTGGGGTTAAAACTATTGATCTCAACACTTCTGAACAAATTGCCGCCAAAAATGTGGTTATTCAATTTGTCAAAGAAACCGGCCCGGTGGATGAGCATTTGCACATGCTCTATGAAGTCACCGGCACCGGCAAAATGCTTCTGTTCCAAGATGGCCTGGTAATTTCGGGAACCTGGACCAAATCCGCTCCAGCAGCCCGCACCAAGTTTTTCGACGCGTCGGGCAAAGAAGTTCAATTTAACCGCGGCCCGATTTGGATTGAGCTCATCCCCTCTGGCAACGAGATTGAATACCCACGTCCATAAACCCTAAAAAGGTTAGTCCTTTAAGGAGTGTCCTTGGCCAGGAATCGCACGCGGTAATTCTGTTGTACAATGTAGGAGAAGATGAACGTTAATCTACATATTCTAAATTCTTCCGGCCTACTTAGTTCAGTTACGAAACAAATAGAGGACGAATTTGCCAAGTCTTTGATTAAAATATCAAACAAACTACCCATTTCCGACGTCGACGTAGCCATTTATAACAACCCCAGGGGCATAATCCCCGAAGTAGGAATTGGAGGATATGCTCCCAATGAACATCTGGTGTTTGTTTATCTAGATTCAAAATTTCCCAATATTAAAAGGGTGATAAGAGAACAGCTAAAAAGAACATTGGCTCATGAGTTGCATCATTGCCTGAGATGGAGAGATCCCGGGTATGGGAAAACATTACTTGAGTCTCTAGTAACAGAAGGGTTGGCGGACCATTTTGATTTAGAGGTTAATAGCGGAAACCCGGAACCGTGGTGTACAGCATTAAATGTAGAAGAAATAGTCGCATTTAGTAAGAGAGCCAAAATAGAATACGATAATAAAAATTATGATCATCGGGCATGGTTTTTCGGTTCAACAGAAAAAGGTCTCCCCAGATGGACCGGCTACGCACTTGGATTTAAGTTGGTGGAAAATTATTTAAAGATAAATCCAGCCCAAAAGGCGTCAGAACTTTGTGCCGTAAAAGCGGAAGAATTTATAAAATAAAATTAATCCATTTGGGTACTTGCATTACTCAAAATTTCTGGTATCTTTCAGATATATCACTCCCTTTGTCCCCTCTTACATCGCAAGATGCGAGTCGAAGACTCGGATTAAGAGGGGGAAACCCCGCAGGGAGAGGGTGATATCGTTGATGTTAAAAGACTTATTCATCTCCAAAACCCGCGTCAAACTTCTGGAAAACTTTCTGGCCGACCCCACCCAGATGTATCACGTCCGTGATTTAGTGCGGAGAACCGGCGACGAAATCAATGCGGTGCGTCGGGAACTAGCCCGCATGGAGTCTCTAAACATGGTCAAAAAAGAGCCGCGCGGCAATCGCCTTTACTATTGGTTTCGCCAGGACTACATTTTTTATGCTGACTTATTAAGTCTGGTAGCCAAATCCACGGGATTGGGAGCTGCTCTCATCAAAAACAAAAATCGTCTCGGCAACGTGGTTATCACCATGCTTTCCGGCCGTTTTGTCCGCCACCTGCCACGCAAATCCCCTTCCGAAGTAGATCTGTTAATAGTAGGGGACATTGCCCAATCGGAATTAGTGGCCATAGTCCGGGCCGAGGAAACTCGCCGTGAACAAACTATCAATTACACCCCCATGACCCTCGAAGAAATCCGTTTCCGCCGCACTCGCCACGATCCGTTTTTGGCTGATATATTAGCCAACAGCCGGGTTATGATTATCGGCGATGAGCAGGATTTAGTAGGCTAACATGTCTCAAAAAGTTCTTACCGCCGGCCATAGTCTGGCCGTAACCATTCCGGCAGCTTTCGTTCACAACGTCGGCATCAAACCGGGAGACGACGTTCAAGTTTCTTGCCAATTAAATACCGCCGTTATGACCGTCACTTTTTCCAACCCTTCCCAACTCCCCCTCCTTTCTGTTAAAAAGTAACATATATGCGTTCTCATATTATTATCCTAACCATAATTTTACTGGCTGTAGTTTCCAATCTTCCCTCCCGTCTCCAAATCGGCAACTTGTCTCTGTACCGTCCCCGTATCGATTTCACTTTATTAGGCCGGCGTTTTTACCGGGATTTGTCTCTTAAGTTGGGCCTGGATTTATCCGGCGGCGTCCACCTGGTCTATCAAGCCGATACTTCCTCTCTGCCCGACTCTGACCGGGCCGCGGCCGTAGAAGCTACCCGTGTCAATATTGAGCGCCGGGTCAACTCTCTGGGAGTAGCCGAGCCTATCATCCAAACCTCCAAGGCCGGGTCCGATTACCGCTTAATTGTAGAATTAGCAGGTATCTCCGATATTAACCAGGCCACTTCCCTTATTGGTCAGACTGCCCAACTGGAGTTTCGTTCTACCGCTGTGGCTACTCCGTCATCTGCTGCCGATTTTACTTCCACCGGTCTTACCGGCCGCGACCTGCGCCTAGCCCAAGTCCAGTTTGATTCCGGTAAAGCAGCCGGCCAGCCTGTAGTTTCCATCGAGTTCAGTCCCGACGGGGCCAAAAAATTCTCCGAAATTACCAGTAAAAGTATCGGTAAACCTCTAGCTATTTTTTTGGACAACCAGCTGGTCACCGCCCCCACTGTTCAAACAGCCATTACAGACGGACGGGCTGTTATTTCCGGCAACTTCACTCCCGACGAAGCCAAAAAGCTCACCATCCAGCTCAATGCCGGCGCTCTACCGATTCCTATTCATATTATTGAACAGCGCAATATCGGCGCCACTTTGGGAGTGGAATCTATTCACAAAAGCTTAGTCGCCGCCGCCGTTGGTCTGGTCGTTATCTGGTTATTCATGATAGTTAATTACGGCCTCAAAGGACTATTGGCCGACTTGGCCTTGATCGTCTACATTCTTATTTTTCTGGCCTTAATCAAGCTTATTCCCATCACTCTTACTCTGGCAGGCATCGCCGGTTTTGTTTTGAGTATCGGCATGGCTGTGGACGCCAACATTCTCATTTTTGAACGCATGAAAGAAGAATTGCGCTGGGGCCGGCCCCTCAAAGCCGCCGTGGAGCTGGGATTTCATCGGGCCTGGACCTCCGTCCGCGATTCCAACGCCAGTTCCCTCATTACCGCCGGTTTATTGTTTTGGTTTGGCACCGGTTCGGTCCGCGGTTTTGCTCTCACCCTGGCCGTAGGTATTCTTGTCTCTCTCTTTACGTCCATTACCGTTACCCGATCCCTCTTGCGCCTCGTATATGCACGTTAATTTCATGAAATATAAGTGGCTGTACTTCGGCATCTCTTTGCTGATCCTTATTCCTGGAGTCTTTTCCCTGTTTCGTTATGGCCTGCGTCTGTCCATTGATTTTACCGGCGGCACGCTCCTGGAAATTCAATCTTCTCCTGCCGACTTTAAAAAAATAGCCTCCGACCAAAAACTGGATTTGTCTTCAGTTCAGTCCTCGGCCGAAGGTATTTATCTCCTGCGTTTTAAATCGCTGGACGCCAGTCAGAGTGCTAAGTTTCAAGCAGCTATTGGAACCGGCGTAGTTGAAAAACGTTATGAATCTGTCGGCCCAGTGGTAGGGGCCGAAATGACAAAGAAGGCGTTATTGGCCGTAGTCTTGGCATCCCTGGCAATTGTTGTTTATATAGCATGGTCATTTAAGGGAGTTCCCAAGCCATATTCCTCCTGGAAATTCGGAGTTAGCGCTGTTGTGGCTCTTTTGCACGACGCCCTGGTTGTCCTGGGCCTCTTTTCCCTCTTTGGTCATCTTTATCATGTGGAAATCGACGCTCTTTTTGTCACCGCCATCTTAACCGTCATCGGTTTTTCCGTCCACGACACCATTGTCGTTTTCGATCGGGTGCGGGAAAACCTGCCCAAAATGTACAACAAACCGTTTTCGGAAATCGTCGATTTTTCCCTCACCGAAACTCTCGTCCGCTCTCTCAACACCTCTCTGACCGTCATTCTTACCCTTACCGCTCTGCTTTTATTCGGCGGGGAAACTATCCGCTGGTTCGTGGTTGCCCTGCTGGTGGGTATCGTCTCCGGCACCTATTCCAGCATCTTCAACGCCGCACCATTATTGGTGATATGGGAGACAAAGCGTAAATAACTCACCCCTTCCGTTCCCCTCTCTTTACCAAAGAGAGGGGATACAGAGGTGAGTTTTCAAAAGGGGTAAACTAAATAAGTGACCAGGAAATTTAACATAATTCCTCTTAAACCTCGCCGCCGAAAACTTCGACAAGATTCAACTCAATCAGAACAAATTTTATGGAATGAAATTAGAAATAAGAGACTTGGGCATAGATTCGTTCGGCAATATAGTGTAGAAGGTTACGTTCTCGACTTTTATTGTCCAAAAGCGAGGATAGGAATAGAAGTAGAAGGAAAAATTCACGATCGGACAAAAATATACGACACTTACCGTGAAAGATACCTTCGTGAATTTAATATCAAAATCTTAAAATTTAAAAACGAAGAAGTTCAGGAGAATACAGGCAAGGTACTGGAGATAATTTCCCTCTCTTTACCAAAGAGAGGGATTAAAGGGTGAGTTTAAATATGTTCGACATGTTTTCTGGTTAAACGGTGTTTAAGATAATAGTAAACCGGAGGAATCACAAAAAATATGGCCCCTACTGCAATCATCCATCCAAACATCTGTTGCTGTGGGATTGAATCGAAGAAAATAAACATAATTATCGTCCATGGAATAGGGACGACTAGGCTTACCAGGTAATACGCCGGAAATTTTATTGCCGTAAATCCGGCAGCATAGGAAATATAGTCTGAAATAAATCCTTGGAAAAATCGCATGGCGACAAGCAATTTTACGCCCTCATGCAAAGCAATGTGATCAACTTTAGACATGGCCTCTTTCCCGACCAGCTTTACAACAATGCCCCTTCCAAATCTCCTGGCAATCCAAAAGTTAGTGAAGCTGCTCACGACTGTTGCCAGATATATATAAATGACTGCCCACTTACCAAACACTGCAAAACCCAAGATGACAAAGGGGGTTCCTTGTATCGGCGCAAATATATGAGTAAGTACAATCAGAAAGATCAGCACTACTATCCCCCATACACCGGACTCAGTCACCAGTTGTTGGATTTTGGTCAAGCCTATTGTCTTTTGAATGTACAACAATATTCCCGAGACAAAGGAAATGATCAACAAAAAAAGCAACGCTTTTTTAATTACTTCCTTCTTACTCATGCTAGTGTTTTCAGTTTTTCCATCAACACCGCTTTCTCATTAGGTAGTCCTTTTTCTACCTCAGCAAATAACGCTTCCAGATATTTACCCACTATCGGTCCGGGTTTGAGTTTTTTTGTTTTCATCACATCGTTACCGTTTATTTTTAAGTCTTGGATCGAAAACGGCTGCTTTTGCACGTCTAATAGTCTTTTCTTGAAATCCTCTAATCTCCAGCTGGTAGCTCTGGCCCCGCCACCCAACCTGTCTGCTACCCGCAATGTTAGCATGTCCGGCATATTAGACAGCCCCACGTTTTTGAGGATTCTTCTGATAGCACTATCCGTCTGATTCTCGTTCACCGTGAATTGATGCCACCTGACCAGCTTTACAAATTTGTCTTTTTCTTCGTTAGAAAATCGCAGACGGACCGCAATGCTTTCCGCAATTCTGGCCGACTCCATCTCATGATTGTAAAAAGTTATCCTCCCGT
>CAYHNU010000033.1:0-6533 GCA_964358085.1 uncultured Gammaproteobacteria bacterium
CTCCAAGTACAAATAATAGTGCTCCCCAGACAATGGAGGAGCTGTTGGCGCAGACGGGATATACGATCAAGACGTTTAAGCGGGGAGATGTGGTGGAAGGAACGGTAACTGAAGTAGCGGGACGGACAGTGTTTGTGGACGTTGGGGGCAAAATGGAAGCGGTGGTGGCGGAAGGTGAATACGAAACGTCTAAAGATTATTTGCGGGCGTTGAAGCCCGGAGACAAGATTACCGGCGTGGTAGTGAGTCCGGAGTCTGATTCTGGTCAAATTATTTTATCCTTGCGGCGGGCTGTGGAAGACAGCCGGTGGAAGGCGCTGGAAAAAGCGCACGAGAATGATGAAATATTAGAAGTAAAAGTCAAGGAAACGACCCGGGGAGGGCTGTTGGTAGAGACGGACGGGGCGTATGGATTTATTCCTTCTTCGCAGTTGTCGCGAGAAGTGGGGGACAAGCAGATTTTGAAAGTGAAAATAATTGAGATAGACAGGGCAGAAAATCGACTGGTGATGAGCGAAAGAGCGGTGTCCGAAGCGGCAGAAATTGAGGCCAGGAAGAAGGCCTTGGGGGTAGTCAAGAGCGGAGAAGTGTATGACGGAGTGGTGACAGGGTTGGTGCCGTTTGGGGCCTTTGTGGAGATCAAGATTAAAAAAGATGTATTGGAGGGACTGGTGCATATTTCGGAAATTTCCTGGGAAAAGGTGGACGATGTGAGTAAGGTTCTAAAAGAAGGAGACAAGGTAAAGGTGATGGTTATAGGATTGGATGAGGAAAACGGAAAACTGGCTTTGTCGCTGAAGCGATTGTCGGGGGATCCGTGGCAGGTAATGGCGGCTAAATATCCGACGGACAGTAAACATAAAGGAAAGGTGACTAAAATTGCGCCATATGGGGTGTTTGTGCATTTGGAAAAGGGGATTGAGGGATTGATTCACGCGTCTAAGATGCCGGCAGAAGCCACATTTGTAGAGGGACAAGAAGTGGAAGTGTTTGTGGAGTCGGTGGATATGGATAAAAGAAGGCTAAGTTTAGGCGTGGTGCTCACCGAGAAGCCGGTGGGCTACAAATGAAAATAAAGTCGCAATTTGTTTGCCAGCAATGTGGATATAGTCAGAGTCAGTGGGCGGGGAGATGCCCGAGCTGTGAAAGTTGGAACACGATGGTTGAAACAACTTTCACAGAAACTCGAAATTCTAAGCACCAAATCCTAAATAAATCACAAATACTAAACCTAAAAGATATAAAGACTGGGGAGGGAAAAAGAATGAAGACGGGGGAGATGGAGCTGGATAGTGTGTTGGGAGGAGGATTGGTGGCGGGGATGGTGGTATTGGTGGCAGGAGAACCGGGAATCGGCAAAAGCACCCTACTTACACAAGTGGCAATGAATTTAAAACAAGTATTGTATGTATGCGGAGAAGAGTCTGCTTCTCAAGTAGCTTTGCGAGTAAGGCGGATGGGGAAGAAGGGGGATCTGGCACTTCTGGAAAGCAATAATGTAGATGAGATTGTGGCAAAAATTGAAGAAACTAAGCCGGGATTGGCGATAATTGACTCGATCCAGACATTAACGACGGAAGATTTGACGGGAGTGGCGGGGAGTGTAGGACAGGTGCGCGAATGCGCACAGCGCTTAGCTCTCAGCTCAAAACGCTCAGGAATACCCTTATTTATGGTTGGGCATGTGACTAAAGAAGGAACAATTGCCGGGCCGCGAGTGCTGGAACATATTGTGGATACGGTGTTGTGGTTTGAGGGCGAGCGGAGTCAGGCACTGCGGCTGATCCGGGCGGTGAAGAATAGATTCGGACCGACGGACGAAGTGGGAGTGTTTGAAATGACAGAAAAGGGCTTGGTGGGGATCGACAATCCTTCGAAACTACTTTTGGCTGAACGGGTAAAGGACGTACCCGGAAGTGTGATCGGAGTGGTTTTGGAAGGGACCCGGCCATTACTAGTGGAAATTCAGGCATTGACGACCCCTTCTCAATTAGCAATCCCGAGGCGAGTAGCTACAGGGATCGATTTTGCCCGGTTGCAGATGCTGGTGGCGGTGCTGTCCCGTAGGGCGGGACTCTCTTTGGGAGACATAGATATCTTTGTAAACGTGACCGGGGGAATTAGGTTGGCAGACCGGGGGATAGATCTGGCGATTTGTTTGGCGATTGCCTCAAGTTTTCTAAATAAGACGATCGGAGCGGATATTGCAGCGGTAGGAGAAGTGGGGCTGTTGGGAGAAGTACGCAAAGTGGGAGGATTGGATAGAAGAATAAAGGAAGCGAAGAAATTGGGGTACAGAGTGGCGTCGGCGGAGTCGGGGAAATCGGTGTCCGCGGCCATAAAAAAGCTGCTGGAATAGTTATCCACAGAGTGTGCAATCCTTCGGATTTAAAGCTAAATAATGTGTTATAGGGTATGATTTTATTTTGCTTATAAAACTATGGGATTGCATCTCTTGACAAGAGGTGGTATAAACAAGAGTGAGGATCAAAGAGTAGCAATAATATGCCCAAAAAACTGATCAATTTATTGAAACAGCAAAGGACGAGTGGTTTTAAAGTGGCGTGGATGAGAGGACAACTGCAGAAAATGGTCAGCTTAAATCAAGGCGTTATTTCTATGAGTTTGGGGAGATAGTGTGTCTCGTTTGGTGGATGTTTTGAAAAAAGCAGACGTTGGTGAAATTGTAGGAGTGGCAGTAGTTGTTGTGATAGGATTTTTGGCTTTATGGTTGGGGAGAAGCTTGAAAAAAGAGGGTTTTCCCCCAGACGTTGATCCACCGGGGGCCTTGTAAGCCATAAAAAAGAGCATCACCATCGCTGAACTTGAGGATCACGAGTAGCAATGCTCTTTAGTCGATCCACCCGCCCGGACAGAAAGGGCGAATTTCACTTGAGTACAGGTTCTACCATCTTTATGCAAAGCATGTCAAGAAAAAAAATATCCGAAACAGCCGATAATTTTACTGGTTTTACATTCAGTAACGCACGAGGATTATTTTCAGCATGGAGGATGGTAGGTAGGGCAGGCCTACTATTCTCCGTAGTGGGAATAATCATGATGTTTGGAGCGGGTACCGTGCGGGCGGAATACACTAATATCTGCGGCAGCGGAGTTGGTGGAACTACTTACTCTTGCCCGGCAAATTGTAGTTTGGACAGTGGAGTGTGCACAGGGGCGTATGTGGTGAAGTGGACGTGCGATGGGAGACAGACGAAATGCGAAGAGAATGAGAGCGCGTGGACGACTTCGCAGAATGTAAAAGACGTGCCTTGCGGTAAGACGGCGCAAGTAGATGTGTTTGATAAAAATTGTCGGGAAGGAGGATGGAGCTGTGATGATTCCAATTTGAAAGGATATTTGGTGTACTACGGTGGGAATTGCCCTCCGCCACCCACTCCTACTCCAACACCCACGCCCAGGCCTACACCAACTGCTACTCCTACTCCAACACCCACGCCCAGGCCCACTCCTACTCCAACACCTACGCCTGGTCCAACACCCACTCCTACTCCAACACCCACGCCCAGGCCCACTCCTACTCCAACACCTACGCCTGGTCCAACACCAACACCGCAAGTATTGGGAGCGGTGACACAAACAACCCCAAAGACGGGGGCGCCATTGTGGATCGAAGTAGCGGGGTTGGGAGGGTTGGCTGGGGTGGGGTGGAAATTAAGGAAGGCGGCCAGTAAATTTTGGGTATGAGATCGGGGGAGATTCCGTTGGGAGGAGAACTGGGGGTGGCAAGTTTAATTGTTAAGTTGAAGGCCATTGCGTGGGGATTGCGAAAGAGCGGAGCGATGCTGGTATTGGTGGCGGTAGTGGGAGTGGGGTGGATTTACACGCCTTTAATCGTTGTTGAAATAAACTACAAAATTTCCAGTCTTAGATCTCTTATCCTTAGGCAATTTCCTGGACAGATGCAAACTCTTCAAGAGTCAAAAATCCGGATTAAAAATTTGGATGAATATTCGATTTATATTCCTAAAATTAATGCCAGATCTAAAGTAATTTCTAATGTCGACGCGGGGAATCCCGCGGTGTATACGGCAGCCTTAAAGTTGGGAGTGGCAGAGGCGGCAAACCTTTCTCATCCGGGGCAAAAAGGGACAACGTATTTGTTTGCCCACTCTACGGATAGCCCAGTGAATTTTGCCCGGTATAATGCAATATTTTATTTGCTGGATAAGCTGAAAGTGGGAGACGAGGCAGAGATTGTGTATCTGGGTAAATTGTATAAATACCAAGTGGCAAGCGTTCAGATACTAGCGTCTAGCGACACCAGATATTTGGTGCCGCAAAGAGAAAAAGAACAGCTGGTGTTGCAGACTTGCTATCCGCCTGGGACCAGCTGGAAGAGGTTGATAGTAGTGCTTGACAGAGTGGGGGAGAACGGTATAATACGAGCAGATTCCTCTCGGATTTGGCAGTAACAACTTCATGACAGACGACAATTCTAATGGATTAGATCAGGCAACGGTGCGTCCTGGTGTGCGCTCTATGATGCGGCCGGGTGTGGTGCGCGTGCTCGGGCAAATGGGGCCGAGACCAGCTAGGAGCCCCTCCTTCGTCCCGTGGCGCGGGACTTCAGCGGGGGAAAGGGTGATCCCGGATGCGGATTTACCGACTGAATATGTGGAAGGATTTTTGGATGTAACTCCGGATGGACATGGATACCTGCGGCCCAAAATGATTCCTTCGTCTAAAGATGTGTATATTTCTTCTTCCCAGGTGCGGAGGTTTAATTTGCGGCCCGGAGATATGGTAGGAGGACAAGCCCGGGAACCAAAAGAGAGCGAAAGATACTGGGGACTTTTAAAGGTCGAAAAAGTAAACGGAGTAAGCTCGGAAAAAGCCGGGGAGAGACCGAGTTTTGATGCCTTGACGGCGGTTTTTCCGGACGAACAGATAATTTTGGAAACGGAGGCGGAACCATTGTCGACACGGATCATTGATTTAATAGCGCCCATTGGAAAAGGGCAAAGAGGCTTGATTGTAGCTCAACCCAAAGCTGGTAAAACATGGCTATTAAGGGATATAGCACAGGCATTGAGTAAAAATCATCCCAAGATGCATTTGATAGCTGTTTTGATTGGTGAGCGACCGGAAGAGGTGACGGAAGTAACCAGAAACTTAAAAGGAGAGGTGGCGGCCAGTCATTTTGATGAACAGCCATTAGAACAAGTAAGGATTGCGGAATTGGCGCTGGAGCGGGCCAAAAGATTAGTGGAATCTGGCAAAGACGTGTTTATATTATTGGATTCAATTACCCGTTTGGCCCGGGCGTATAACCTGATTGGGGGCAATTCGGGGCGGATGCTTTCGGGGGGATTTTCGGCCGAGGCAATTTATCCTGCTAAAAAAGCTTTCGGGGCGGCCAGAAAATTGGAAGAGGGGGGATCGTTAACAATTGTGGGAACGTGTCTGGTGGAAACAGGATCCAGAATGGACGATTTGATTTACGAAGAGTTTAAGGGAACCGGAAACATGGAGCTGCATTTGGACAGAAGACTAGCGGACCGGCGGATTTATCCGGCATTTAATTTGCTGGTGTCGGGGACGCGCGGAGAAGAAAAGCTGTTGGGTAAAAGACTGGAAAAAGTGATGCAATTGCGGCGGATGCTGGATCTGCTGGGTGAAGAAGAAAGAACGGAATTACTGATTGGCAAGATGAAAAAAACCAAAAACAACGACGAATTTCTGGATTCACTTACGAAGGCAGGATAGAATCTATTTTTTGTAAACGTTTCCTCGATAATCAACATCCACGATTTCGATAGTTTGGGATTGAGATTCGAAGGTATAAATGATTCGGAGCGGCCAAGCATAGACACTGCGTTGACCAGTATGTTCTCCTTGTAACAACTTACCCATAAGTGGGTTGGCGATAACCATCTCGATTTTTCTTTTGGCCTTCTTTTTTTCGGCGGGACCTATCTTTTTGAGGTGTTTAATTGATGTGGGGGAGTAGATTAACTCCATGTATTACCATCCTATCATCTTATTGGCCTTGCTGGCCGGGATTCCCTTGCCCGCCTTAAGCTCTTTTACTCCCTTTTTGATGCTGGTAACCAGTTTGGGGTTGGACATAATGTCGAAGGTTTCCAGCCAGCCTTCATATTCTTCAGCGGACATAATGACCGCTTTTTGCCGGCCGCGCAGGGTAATAGTGAATTGGCGCAATTGATCATTAACTTCATCCAGGATTTGATAGAAATTAGCCCGGGCTTCGTTGGCGGGGATGATGGTAGAAAGGGTGTTCATAATGGAATGGTACCAATGGTGGTACTATTTGTCAAGGTGTATAATTTGGGGATGGATTGGGGAGTAAAAGTCAGGGAAAATTTACAGAGAAGAAGGGCGATTTTGGAGAGGGCGCTGGTAGAGGCAAGGCAAGCTCAAAAGGATGCGCCGAGCGCGATGGAATCGGCTTCAAATACGACCAGGTCGGAGATGGAAAAGTTGGTGACGGCACTGGAGCTGGACTTAAAAAAATTGGGGGAGAGCGAGAAGAAACTGGAGAATTACGA
>CAYHNU010000034.1:0-5784 GCA_964358085.1 uncultured Gammaproteobacteria bacterium
CTCACCCTGGTGCCCTAATTTGCTACAATCAGCATAATGCGAAATATTTTAGTGACCGGAGCCAGCACCGGGATTGGCCGGGCCACAGCCGTGGCGTTCGCCAGCGAAAAAAACAAGGTTTATCTCACCGCCAGGAATGTTGAAGCCTTAAAAACCACGGCCAAGATGGTCACTCAAGCCGGGGGCGAGGCCGTAGTAATTCCAGCCGACCTGAATAAATTTAGTGACATCAAATCCCTAGCTGAAAAGATTGACAAAATAGACATAATAGCCAATGTAGCAGCAGTATGGCATACCTCAAACAAAGTTTTGGCAGGAATTGATTACCAAAATTTTTCGCAAGAAGAAATTGTATCCACCATGAATGTGGGTATCTCGGGTCCGATGCTCTTGATCAGGCATTTGTTGCCCAAAATGACACCTGGATCAAAAATAGTCAACCTCTCTGGAACTTTTGAAAACGGAGCCAAAGGCTGGCTACCGTATTACGTTTCCAAAAAAGCCATAGAGGAGTTCACACTTGGTCTATCCCAAGAGCTGGCTGATAGACGTATTCAGGTTAACTGCGTGTCTCCGTCAGACACATTAACCCCATCCTATCAAAAGTTTTTCCCCCAATACGCTACTTTGGATCAGTGTATAACTCCTGAAGAAGTAGCTCAAAAAGTACTAGATCTTTGCGATCCAGACTCCACCCTTACGGGGCAAATAGTCGTTGTAAAGAAATCATGAAAAGTTTTGAGATTAAGCAAGTTGAAAATCTTTCCCAATCACAAATACTCGAATTAACCGGATTACTTGCCGACGCAGTGGAGAATAATGAAGCAATCGACATAGACAAGCGAGATATTTCTTCATATTACTCACAATTAAGGAATGCAGATATTGTAATAGCTGAAGTCGGTGGAAAGATAGTGGGGTCGGCGATAGCCAAGTATTATACGGAATCCTATATTAGCCACATTGCCGATTTCAGAAAATTAATAGTAAACAGGAAGTTTCGAAACCTGGGTGTCGGTACGGCTCTTATCACAAGACTAGAAGAGGTTGTTAGAAAAAAAGGAATTTTGAAAATTGAATTTAGTTATCGGGAGGGAAACAAGGCTGCTCATCTTTACACAGATTTGGGATTTCGTCCCTGGGGAAAATCTACCTGTGCGGTCAGATACAGCAATCAATGTTACAACGAAATCCATATGGAGAAAATACTCCGATGATAACCATCATATTTGAAAGTCATGGAACGACAGTAGACAACGAAAAACACATTTCATCAGGTCACTTTGACGTCGAACTTTCCAAACTTGGAATAAAACAATCCAAAGAGCTTGGAGAGAGGTACAAAAACGAAACCATTGATGTCATTTTCTGCTCTGATTTACAAAGGTCCTACAAAACTGCCCAATTAGCCTTTGGCAATAAATATCCTATCAGTAAAGACGCTCGGTTAAGAGAGTGTGACTATGGGGACCTAACTCAACATCCGAGCGATGAGATAGATGCACAAAGACATGAAAGGATTTCTATTCCCTTTCCCAATGGCGAAAGCTACGGGCAAACTTGTGCCAGGATGAAAAGCTTTCTTCAGGAATTGACTAAAAATTACGACGGGAAAAAAGTCATGATAATCGGCCATAGAGCCACCCAATATGGTCTGGAACATTGGATTAAAGGCGTGAACATCCTCGAAGCTGTGACTGCTCCATGGAAATGGCAACCCGGCTGGACATATAATCTTGATATACTAAAAACGTGACAGAGTCGCATTTAGCCATCTTTCGGGGAAAACAAATCCGCCGGATGATTTATCGTGACGAGTGGTGGTTTTCAGTGATTGATGTCGTTGAAGCCTTAACCGGAACGGATAGACCAAGAAAGTATTGGAATGATTTAAAAACGAAACTTGTTAAAGAAGGTTACTCTGAGTTGTCCGAGAAAATCGGACAACTGAAAGTAGAATCATCTGATGGAAAAAAGTATTTAACTGACTGCGCAAATACCGAGGCCGTATTTAGGGTTATCCAAACAATCCCTTCCCCTAAGGCAGAACCATTTAAACGTTGGCTCGCCAGGGTCGGATATGAACGAGTTCAAGAAATCGAGGACCCAGAACTGGCCACCAAAAGGACACGAGCCCTTTATAAAGCCAAAGGTTACCCGGATTCGTGGATCGAAAAGAGAATGCGGGGAATCGAAATCAGGGAAACATTAACTGATGAATGGAAAAAAAGGCAGGTCGGGGCCGAGAAAGAATATGCCATTCTGACGGCTGAAATTTCTCAAGCTACTTTCGGTATGACACCTTCTAAATACAAAAAGTTCAAAAATCTGACCCGGGGAAATTTGCGCGATCACATGGACGACCTGGAACTTATTTTCACTATGTTGGGAGAGGCCTCGACTACTCGAATCACCAAAGCCAAAGACGCGAGAGGTTTTCCCCAAAATAAACGAGCGGCCAGAGAAGGAGGCGCCATAGCCGGGGGTGCCAGGATTGCCCTCGAACGCAAATCGGGTCAAAGAATTTCAACCCCCAAAAACTTTCTCGGATTTTTCAAAAAATGAAAACCAGCCGTCACATGTCCAATTTGCAAATTGCCAAGCTGATGAGAGCTGTTGCAGCCGCGCTTGAACTATCAGGCGGTGAGAGTAATAAATTTAAAGTCATTGCATATCAACGGGCCGCCGACGCCATTGAACATGCCAGCAGTGAAGTAAAAGATTTGTGGGATGACGGCAAACTCAAGGAGTTGGCGGGAGTGGGTGAGGCTATAGCGGGACACCTGGATGAATTGTTCAGAACCGGCAAAGTCAAACATTTTGTAGCTATCTTAAAGCCCTTTCCCCCGGCCCTGTTCGAACTCATGGAAGTTCCGGGCATTGGCCCCAAGACCGCCCTCAAGTTTTGCAAAGAGTTGGGTATCTCCAAAGCTCATTCTGCTATTTCAGAGCTTCTCAAAGCCGCTAAAAAAGGTCGCATCGACGCCAGATTCATCAAAGCCATCGAAGAATACCAAGGCAGATCGAGACGATTGCTCCTGGATGTGGCCCAAACTATCGCTGATTCAATTGTGGAATGGATGCACAAAAACCAGCACGTCAAACAAATAAATACTTTAGGCAGTCTCCGGCGCGAGACATCCACGGTAGGAGATATCGACATCGCCGTCGCCTCCGATCACCCCAAAGAGGTAATAGAGCACTTTACCAAATACCCTCAAAAATCCCGGGTACTGGAGGCAGGAGAACATACCGCCTCTCTCATTCTCCCCAATGAATACCAAGTCGACCTCATGGTTCAGCCGGAAACGGCCTACGGGGCTCTCCTACAACACTTTACCGGCTCTAAGCACCACAATATCGCTCTGCGTGAATACGCCCTCAAAAAGGGTTACTCCTTATCGGAGTACGGAATAAAGGTTAAAGATAAATTGCGTCAGTTCCCCGATGAAAAATCCTTTTACTCTTTTCTGGATCTGGACTGGATCCCGCCCGAACTGCGGGAAGGGGAAAATGAAATTGAATTAGCCAAAAATCATCAACTGCCAAAACTCATTGAGCTGGCGGATATAAAAGGTGACCTGCAGATGCATAGTAATCTCAACGTAGAACCGTCGCACGACCTTGGCGCGTCCTCAATCGCGGAAATGGCGTTTATGGCTTCCAAACTTGGCTATGAATACATTGGTCTGACAGAGCATAATCCGGCCGTTTCCGGCCATACCCAAGCCCAAGTTATCGATTTAATCAAGCGCAAGACCGAGGCTATTGAACAATTTAATTCCTCAAGAACAATTTATGTACTCAATGGCTTGGAAATAGATATTCAACCCACCGGAAAGCGGGCCTTGCCTGATTCATGTTTAGACATGCTTGACTATGCCTGCGTGGCTATTCACTCCAGCTTTCAGGCTTCTCGGGAAAAAATGACCGACCGGATTTTATCCGCCCTGGATCACCCCAAAGTAAAATTCCTGGCACACCCCACCACCAGACTTTTGGGCCAGCGCGAAGGCATCGAATTAGACTGGGACCGGATTTTCGACTTTTGCGTCAAGCATAATAAATGGCTGGAGATAGACGGCTGGCCGAATCGCTTAGACCTGCCAGACGTGATTGCTAAGGACGCCATCAAACACGGAGTAAGACTGGTAGTTGATACTGATTCCCACGCAGCGGGGCAACTAGTCTATATGCGCTACGGCGTCTCCGTAGCTCGTCGTGCAGCGGCCACCAAACGTGATATTATTAACACGCACTCATTAAAGGAGGTGATTTCATGTCTGTCCCAATAATATTTCTCATCATAGCCGGGGGAATTCTGTTATACGTTATCGGCGTTTACAACGGACTGGCTTCAATGCGCACTCGCATTGCCGCCTCTCTTCAGGAAATCGGCAACCAGCTCAAACGTCAATTCGAGCTGATTCCCAATCTGGAAGCCTCGGTTAAAGGGTATTTGAAACACGAAAAAGATATTCTCACCCTGTTGGCTGATGCCCGCAAACTGTCTGCTGCCGGCAAAGACGCCTCTGCTAAAGTAGCCGACCTTTTGCCCAAACTGCAAATTGTCGTCGAAAGTAATCCCCAGCTCAAGGGTTCCGACGTGGTTGGCAAGCTCATGGAAGAACTACGCGATACATCGGACAAAATTATGTATTCTCGCCGCACAATGATTGATTTGTCTGCCGACTATAATATCCAGCTGGTAACTTTCCCGAGTTCCTTAGTTGCCAACTCTTTTGGCTTTAAGTCAGAAAAAGGCTTGGAAGTTTCAGCCGAAGAGACTAAAACTCCGAAAGTTTCCATATGATCAATGTTTACGAAGCAGTTGATGCCAACAAGCGTAAAAGTTGGCTGGTTATTGCCGGTTTTGTGGCCTTTGTTTTTGTAGCCGCCGTCTTTATCTCCAAAGGCTTGGCCGCTTATTACGGTTACAAATCTACCGGTTTGGAATTAACCGGCATTGCTTTAGTTGTTTCCGGAGTCATGAGTCTAGCCAGCTACTATTGGAGTGGTTCGATTATTTTAGGATTATCCGGCGCTCGATTGGCAGACAAGCGCCGTGATTTTTTGTTTTACACAGTCGCCGAAAACTTATGTCTAGCCGCAAGTTTACCCATGCCCAAGCTGTACGTCATCGATGACACAGCCCTAAATGCCTTTGCCACCGGCCGTGATCCTGCTCACGCCGCAATTTGTGCTACGACCGGCTTAGTCGCCAAGCTCAACCGCACCGAGCTGGAAGGCGTTATCGGTCATGAACTTTCCCACATTGGCAATTACGATACCCGCCTCATGGCCGTCGTCACTATTCTGGTCGGATTAATCACTCTGTTAGGAGACTGGCTATTGAGGGCCAGTTGGTTTGGCGGTCGTTCACGGGACAGCGAAAATCGGGGATCGGGGGCTATTTTTATGATTTTAGGATTGGTTATGGCCTTGCTCTCACCTATTATCGCCCAGATCATTCAGTTGAGCATCTCCCGCCGTCGGGAATTTCTGGCCGACGCTTCCAGTGTTAAACTCACCCGCCAGCCTAGCGGCCTCATCTCCGCCCTCAAAAAATTAGGCGCCGACCGCGAACCCCTGGAAGCTGCCAACAAAGCCACCGCCCATCTCTACATCATCAATCCTCTGAAAAATTTATCTTCCGACGCCCGCGGTTGGTTTGCAAACATGTTCAACACTCACCCTCCTCTGGCCGACCGCATCAAAGTCCTGGAACAAATGTCCTAGTTTTTTGTGCTAAACTTTGGGTATGGTTGAAAACTTGACTTGCCT
>CAYHNU010000035.1:0-3951 GCA_964358085.1 uncultured Gammaproteobacteria bacterium
TAGCTTCTGGAGTGTGTTTAAAAATTTTGTATTGGTGGGTGGAGATTTGGTTTAAGAGACAAAATTCTTTCTGGCTTGGTAGAGGCGCTCTGACAGACCGCCTTTTTCTAAAAATTCTTTTTCTACTGCTTGGATTTGCCGGTCGAGGAGGAAGTTTGCCTGATGGACGAGACAGATTAGACAGTTGGCCGCGGATTCTGGGTCGGACAAATAGGACATATAGGTGTGATAAGACTTATCTGACTTATAACCAAGATTCCTGATGATTAAGATCCGAGGATCGGTTTTGGGCCACAGGGTGAGCTGGTGTTGGCGGAGATAGTCTTCGGCATCGGCGAGTGCTTCTTCCAGGCTGGCTCGGGCTACTCCTAAAAGCTTGACTTCAGTTTTTTTGGAGGTTCCTGAAGCCATGGTTCCTTCGACAATGTTTTGCTTTCCGGAGCGCAAGGCCTGGACAATTTGATCGTGGGTGCGGGATTTAGTGCCTATGTATCTGTTGGCAAACTCTAGTCCGAAATCGTAAGCAATTGTCGCGATGAGGAAGGATCTGATAAGACATATATGTCCAATATGACACATAGGACTTATAATTACCATGCGTCTCCATAGCTCAACGGATAGAGCAGGGGTTTCCTAAACCTCCGATGTAGGTTCGATTCCTACTGGGGACACCGGGGTGTAGTTCATCGGTAGAACGCTCGGTTCGGGACCGAGAGGAAAAGGGTCCAATTCCCTTCACCCCGACTTTATCTGAGAGACACGGCGTAGAGGTTGGGGACGGAGGTTTTGGAGTTGGAGGAGAGATTGGCCAAAATTAAGAGTTGTTTACCGGAAGGGTAGGGGAAAGCAAAACTGTTTTCCATGGGACCGGCATAGACAACGGTGGGATTTTGGCCATCGTACTCCAGAATGGTGACTTTGCCTTTTTCGGTCAGAATGAGATGCGCGGAGTCAGGGAACCAGAAGACGCCGGAGGGAACTTTAAAGTTGCGGTCTTCTTCCAGATCGTAGACGTAGGTTTCTCCCCCGATTAACACTCGGGATTGGGTTTGGGTGGAGGAGCCGGGAAGAGGTTTGATGAGGTCATCGGAGATGGAGGCGGAGGCAGTGGCGGTATATAAGAGTTTGTTTTCTTTGGGTGACCAGAGTAGATTGGCGGCGGCAGTAGCCAATATTTCTTGCATGGTGGGATGAAGGGCGTTGGCACGCAGAGCGGCGGTTTTGGCTAGTTGTTCCGTGGTAGGAATGACCCAGGCGGCTGAAATGGTGGCGATTTCTCGAGCTTCGCGATTGATTAGTCCTAGTGGAGATTCGGAAAGATCCAGTAAGTAGGCTTTTTTTCCACTAGTAAAGACGACCTTGGTACCGTCGGGAGAAAGAAGAGGATTAGTAGCTCCTCCACTGGTAATGGCCTTGAAAGAGGGAACAGAGGGAAAAAGGGTGGCGGTGGCACGGGTGACGATTTCGGCTTCGACTTTGAGAGTTTTGGTCCAAGGAGAGAAACCATCCTTTTTGATTTCGATTTTGTAAATGCCGGGAGAGAGATTGAGGGTGGTGTTGGTGGCGGAAGTAAGCTTGTCGTTGAGGTAAATTTGGGCCCCGTCGGGCAGAGAAGTGGCCACCAGTAAACCAGTAGGAGATAGTTGTTTACGTTGCCAATTGAGGCGATAGCCGCGGGCGAAAAGAATAACAAAATATGTACAAAGTGGTACTAGAATGATACCGGACAAGAAGAGTAGAATTCGGGTGCGCTGCATAAGGCGAATTATAAATGTTCTCTAAACGAATTGCCATTGACCTGGGAACCGCCAATACTCTGGTGTGGGTGGCGGGAAAAGGAATCGTGATGAACGAGCCGACGGTGGTGGCGATGGGAGCGGAGGACGGGCGGGTGGTAGCGGTAGGTTTGGAAGCCAAAGAGATGCTGGGGCGGACGCCGGGAAACATTGTGGCCAGCCGGCCGATGCGGGACGGGGTAATTGCGGATTACGCGGTGACGGAAGCGATGCTCCGGTATTTTATCCAAAAAGTGTGCGGGCGGGTATTCCTGTTTAAGCCGGAGGTGATGATTTGTGTACCGGCAGGAGTGACGCAGGTGGAGCGGCGGGCAGTATTGGACGCCACACTATCGGCGGGTGCCAAGGTGGCGTATCTGATTGATGAGCCGCTGGCGGCAGCAATCGGGGCTAAAATTCCAATAGCGGCAGCAAGCGGGAATATGATTATGGATATCGGAGGGGGATCGGCGGAGGCGGCGGTGATTTCGCTGGGAGGGGTAGTGGTGCATAAAAGCGTCAGAGTTGCGGGTAACAAAGTAGACGAAGCGATAGCCGTTTATTTGCGACGCAAATACAACCTATTGGTGGGGGAGACGACGGCAGAGGGCGTAAAGCTCAAGATCGGGTCGGCAATCGTTTTGGAGAAACTGGAAGAAATGGAGGTCAAGGGACGGGACAACGTGACCGGTTTGCCGCGGGCAGTGACGATTACTTCGACTGAAATTACTGAGGCTATCCGGCCAACCCTCTTGGCTATTATCGGAGCAGCCAAGGGGGTGTTGGAAGAGACACCGCCGGAGCTGGCAAGTGATATTATCGACAAAGGGATTGTGATGAGCGGAGGTACGAGCTTGCTGCGGAACCTAGATCGGTTGATGACGGAACTAATGGGTGTGCCGTGCCATGTGACGGAAGATGCGCTGTTGTGTGTGGTGCGGGGGACGGGGGTGGCGCTGGAGAACATTGATTTGTACAAAAGATCTATAGTTAAGAGATGAGAATAGGCATTGACGCTAGTCGTGCGTTTGTAAAAAATCCTACAGGGACTGAACGTTATAGCTATGAAGTAATTACCAGGATTTTGAAGTTGCCGGAAGCAAAAAAACACGAGTGGATTTTATATGTTCGTAACTCACCTCCCGCTGCGGCGTACCCCTCTCTTAATCTAAGAGAGGGGAAAGGGGTGAGTTATAAAAGGATTAACCTTCCTTTTCTCTGGACCCAGGCCGGTTTGGCTTGGAGAACATGGATTGATAATTTAGACGTGTTGTGGGTGCCGGCCCACACACTGCCAGTACTGCGTAAGCCGGGAATTAGGACAGTAGTAACGATTCATGGGATTGAATACGAATGGCTGCCTGCATACGAAAACTTATTGCAGAGGTGGTATTTGCCATTGAGCACTGAGTATGCAGTTCGGAGTTCAGAGAAAATAATTGCTGTGAGCGAGTTTACGAAGAAGCAGCTGGTGGAGAGGTTGGGAGCACGGGCTGACAAGATTGAGGTGATTTACGAGGGAGTTAGCTCGCAAACTCTAAATCCTAAATCCGAAATACTAAATAAGCTCAAAGTTCAAAAGCGCAAATATTTATTGTTTGTAGGAACTGTTCAGCCACGGAAAAACCTGCAAAGGCTGATCGAAGCCTACGCAATGATCAAGGCTCAAAACTCAATGCTCAAATTGGTAATTGCTGGTAAGTTGGGGTGGAATTATGAGAAGGTGGTGGATATGGCGAAGAAGAACGGAGTAGTCATTACTGGATATATTAACGAAGCGGAGAGATATAGTTTGCTGTGGAACGCTCTAGTCTATGTGCAGCCGAGTATAACCGAAGGATTCGGTTTACCGGTCTTGGAAGCGATGGCGGCAGGAGTACCGGTGGTGTCGTCGCGGGGTGGGGCACTAAAAGAAATAATCAATATTCAATATTCAATATCCAATAAAATACTATTCGACCCATTTGACGTAGAGGACATGGTTAAGAAAATTAAGTTGGTAATAGAAGATAAGGAGTTAAGAGAAGACATGATAAAGGCGGGGTTGAAAATGAAGTTTGGTTGGGACAGGGCAGCGAGAGAGACCTATAAGTTACTAATTTCTAATTACTAATTACTAATATCTAAATAATCCACAAATTCTAAATTCAAGGCTGAAAATTGGGGATAAAATGTG
>CAYHNU010000035.1:4051-5617 GCA_964358085.1 uncultured Gammaproteobacteria bacterium
AGCCGTGGAGGTGGAGAAGGCAGCTTAATTTGGCTAGATTTGTACTTTTACAAATTTTCTCGAGCCGACGCTAAGAATTGAGTTATTAGTTGATAGTTCATAGTTAATGGAAGTTATGGTTTCTCCGTTTACCTTGACGCCTTTTTGATCGATAAGGCGTTTGGCTTCGGATTTGGAAGAGGCGAGCCGGGTTTCTACTAAAACATCGACGATATTTTTACTGGTTACACTCAAAGTGGGGATGTCCTGCGGGGTTTGTTTTTGTTGAAAAGTGGATTCGAAATACTCTTGGGCTTGTTTTGCATCAGCTTCGTTGTGTAATTCCTTGACAATCTGAAATGCCAATTGTTTTTTGGCCTCCATCGGGTTTGAGATCTTAGATGGTAGATCTTGGATGTTAGTAGCCAGCAAGAAATATTCTGGAATCAAGTTATCTTTAATAGACATGACTTTGCCGTACATGTCGTTAGGGGAATCGTCCAGCCAAATAGCATTACCCCAACTCTTGCTCATCTTGCGGCCATCTGTGCCGGTAAGGAAGTTAAAAGACATAACAAAGGTGTCTTTGTTGCGTAATTGTTTTTGTAACGTTCTGCCGGCTTGCATATTAAATGTTTGGTCAGTACCCCCGACTTGAATATCGGTGTCCATATAATAAGAGTCATACCCCTGTAGAGCTGGGTAGAGAACCTCGGAAAGATTGACAGATTCGTTCGCAGTCAGGCGTTTTTTTATCAATTCGCGGGAGATAAAATCGTTCAAGGAGAAACGACGGGTGAAGCGGATGAAATCAGCTGGAGATAGGGTAGACAGCCACTCGGAGTTGCGCCGGACCGTAATTTTTGACAATTCAAGAATTTTTCCGGCCTGGGCGGCGTAGTCTTGCCAGTTTTTTTCGATTTGGTCTTCAGAGATTACGGGGCGCTCAGTTTCTTTATCGGAGGTGTCGCCGACTAAAGTAGTGAAATCGCCAATGAGGAAGGTAACGTGGTGGCCAAGATCGACGAATTGTTGAAGTTTGCGCAGCGGAACGGCATTGCCGATGTGTAAGTGTGGAGCCGTGACATCGAAGCCACAATAAATATTGAGTTTTTTGTCCAAACGCAGGACTTTTTCCAGCTCAGCTTTGCCAGGGATAATGTTTGCCACCCCGCGGGTGAGAAGTTCTTCAATCTGATCCATGAAGTTATTTTAACACTCTTATCGGTGGTAAGGTACCAAAGTCAGACGTGGGTCTTTATGAGTTCCAGAAGATTCTGGATGAGGATCACACAATCTGCATATGCCACACACCAGCCTAGCTTTTTTTATTGCATCATTCCACCAACCCCTCTCTTCTGAAAGTGGAAAGGAAACTCCCTCTATACGACGTTTATCCCAGGTTGCTAATTCGACGATGCCAACAGTCCACTGGGGATCATCTCGAAGCTTGCAATCCTCTGGTACATGATCCAAAAGCTCTAGACTCATGCCGGGATGTTACTACTACTACTACTCATTTGTCAAATCAATGTGCGGGACCTATACATAGAGAACGGTAGCTCCTTTCTCTAATAAATTGCTTTT
>CAYHNU010000036.1:0-5559 GCA_964358085.1 uncultured Gammaproteobacteria bacterium
TACCGCCTAAAGAAATGCGGATAAATTTGCGGCCTAAAGCCCTGGCTATGGATTTGCCAATGGAGGTTTTACCCACACCCGGGGGACCGGCAAAACAAAGAATGGTGGGGGATTGAGCGTCGTTGGTGGTTTTTTGTTTCTGACGTAATTTCATGACGGCTAAGTATTCCACGATTCTTTCTTTAACTTTTTTCAGGCCATAGTGGTCGGCATCTAAAACTTTGGCGGCGGAAGAAATAGAAACATGGTTTGGGGAAAGCTTGGCCCAGGGCATATCGGCCAACCAGTCCAGATAGGTTCTGATGTAATTACTTTCCGGATTGTTGGGATTCATTTGCGACAATCTGGAAAGCTCTTTCTCGGCCTTTTTGCGGGTTTCCGGCGACATCTTGGCAGCTTTGACGCGGCGTTTTAAATCTCCCCGATCACTGTCTTCGTCTTCCTCCGTCTCATCTGAACCCAACTTCTTCAGTTCATCCTGAATTGTGCGCTTGCGCTCACGCAAAATTTGCTCGCGCATATTGCGTTCAAATTTGGCTTGGGTCTTGGAGGCAATGGAATGTTCCAGATCCATAACTTTGACCTCGTGAGATAAGTGCTGGAGAACTTTTTCCAGACGCTCGTTAACCGATAGGGTTTGCAGCAATTCCTGCTTGACTGCGGTAATGAGGTCTAAGGAATTGGCAACCTGATCTGCCAACTCGGCCGCGGACACGCCGGACATAAGGCGCATAAAAACCAGAAAATCCATGGATTTCCCCAGATCAAAAGCTTTTTTGTATTCAGAAATAATTTGTTTGACTACGGCTATTTGAGTGTCGGATTGAATTTGGGGCTCGGGAAGGGGTTCAGCGGTAGCTACAAAAAACGGCCCGGTAGAGATAACCGGACCTAATTTGACCCGACTGACGCCGCGGACGACGGCGAATAATTCATTGCCTGAAGAAATTACCTGCTCGATAACGCACAGAGTGCCTACGTCGTAAAGATCCTGGGCTTCAGGATTGGCCACCGGTTGGCGCTGGGCCACAAAAACCGCTTGTTTGTCGGCCGCAAAAGCTGCTTGAATGCCGGCGCTGCTTTTGGGACGGCCAAAAGTAAGAACAGCATCAGTGTGGGGAAATACTACGCCTTCGCGGAGAGCGATAACCGGATAGACTTTTGAAGGAAGGGTGTCCATTTCTAGCAGTCTAGCATTTAGAGTGATAATCTGTCAAGGAGTTTGTGGACGTGCAGGCGGTGGGCGGTCCAGGCGACCACGGAACCGATAACTATGCCCCCTAAAATATCTAATGGGTAGTGAACTCCACCCAAGATGCGGCTGACTCCGATGGCTAAACTGAAAATGATGAGGGGGATACCCCATTTATACTTGTGCAGATAGAAGGACACGGAAATGGCAAAGGCGGCGGCAGTGTGATTGCTGGGAAAAGATCCGTCGGAGGAATAACCGGCCAAGGGGGCATTACCATTGGTTACAAACGGCCTGGGGACAGCGAAAAAATCTTTGAGGAATTTGCTAATGAGCCAGGCCACAAAGGCGCTAATGACGGCATGAAGGACCATCTCCCGCTTTTTCTTTAACCAGAGAACAGGTAACAGAGAAAAGAGAAAAAAAATAGCGTAGTCCGCGAAAAATATGATAAGACTATTCATGGACGACGACACGAGTGCCGGGGTTGGAGTCGGTGGACCGGACGGCCCATTGACCTTCGGGGACTTGCGGATCGGTCCAGTAAAATAACTTTTCGGCGATGGGGGTAGGAGCGTTGACGCATCCGTGGCTCATGGGTTTACCGAAATTCTGATGCCAATAGGTGCCATGAATGCCAAAGTCGCCTTTGAAAAACATGGCGTAGGGAACGTTGGGTAAATAGTAGTAAGTGTTGGTGGCCCGATTGCCGCCTTCCATTTTAGTAGCTCGGACTTTGTACCAGATGGCGTACTCTCCCGGCGGAGTCTTGCCCCACAACCCGGAGGAAATTAAACTTTCCAAAAAAATGGAGTTGCCCTGGTGGGCGATAAGTTTCTGATCTGACAGATCGACCTCTATCCACTTTTTGTCGGTGGAGGTACCCAGAACTTTTTTCTGGGACTCGGATAGAGTTTCGGCTAATGAGGTGAGAGGAGTAATAGGTAAGTTATTCCAAACGGCGATCGTCTGGGTGGGATCAATTCCGGTTTTGGATAGATCGGCAGGACAGCCGGCGAAACTTTGGGCCTTGGAAACAGAGAGGAAAGTGAGACGGATAACGCCGATAGCCATGGCAGTACCCACAATGAGGAAAATCATGGGTTTAGTCAGCTGCATGCGATCAATCTACTACTTTATATCCCGTTTTGGCAATAGTGGATTTTATAATTTCGGGACTTATTTTTGAATTATCAAATTCTACAGCGGTTTCTTGCCTGGCGTAGTTGGTTTGGGAATTTTTTACACCAGGCACTTCTTCCAGGTCCATGTCGATATTAAGCGCGCAGGCTACACAATGCATCCCAGAAATTTTGAAAGTTTGTTTGGTCATTAATTAATTACGTTTATGGTGCCGGTGTACATGCCCATGCCGCAGGCGAAGGTAAGAAGGCCGGTTTGGGTAGGCGTAAAAGTAACACCGGTAGTACCGGTTGGAGGCAGAACTTTGGTGATATTAAGAGTGGGAATCGTAAAGACAGAAGCGCAGGAATAAGTACCTTGGGTGACTAAACTTAAATTAACCGGCTGGTTAATTTTGACAGAAAAATTGTGAGGAGAATAGCCATTGTTGAAGACGTTAATGGTAACGTCGTTGGTAGCGGCCGAAGCAACGGCTGGTGACAAAAACGTAGTTTTGAAAGCCCAGACCCAATTGTTAAATGAATATTTGGAGCCGGTTAAGACTAGGGCACCATTAATGGACATGAAGGCGACGAAGACGACTAGAAGAGCGGCGGATTTAAAAAATCTGACTCTAAAGCTTTCAGATAATTTTGTGGTCAGCCAGCCAACAACCAAAAATAACGGCGCTGTGCCCAGGACAAAGGCAAACATTGTAATGGCGCCGGCCAAAGGATTGCCGGTAGAAATAGCCAAAACTTCCATGGCTTGGGTGACACCACAAGGAATAAGAACGGTGAAGACACCTAAAATCGCCGGAGCAAAAACAGACGGATTCTTGGTTTGACCCCGTAAAAGTTTACCTACCCATTTAGGTGGCTGGATGACGAAGTAGCGGAAAATAGGATGTATGTCGAGCATGCTGCCAGCCAATCCCAACATAAAAACGGCGGCGACAACTTGAAACCAGATACGCATTGTTGTGGTGAGCTGGAAAAGAGAACCGAAATAGCCTAAAAGGGCTCCGAGGAGAGTGTAAGCAAGAAGTTTGCTAATTAAAAAAACCATTGTGGGAATGGCGTCATGAAGTTTGCCTTTTTTTTCTGCCGTGGTAGCTAGAGTGGCAGTTAACAACCCTCCCTGGACGGCCAAGCAGGAAAGACCGCCCGTAGTCAAACCCGTTAAAAAAATGATCCAGTAATTCATTTTGTCTTTATATTTGGTAAAGTATAACGAAGCCGTGCCGATTTTGGTAGTGAGGAAAGAATGTTGTTCTTGTTCCACCTAAGAGGTGGAACGGTTTTGTGATATCATTATTTTATGGCGGGAAGAGAAGAGCCTTTGGTTACGGGTGAGTATTACCATGTTTTTAATCGAGGGGTGGCCAAGCTTCCTGTTTTTGTTGCTAAACAGGATTATCAGCAAGCCATGTTAGGATTAAACTATTATCGTTTTATCAAGCCGCCAATAAAACTCTCCCGGTTTAAAAGACTTAATACCCAAAGCAAAACTGAATTTTTGTCAAAGCTTAGCGGAATCGGAAACAAGTTGGTGGATATTGTTAGTTTTACATTAATGCCCAACCATTTTCATTTACTTCTTAAGCAGACGGCTGACAATGGCATAGCCAGATATTTGAGCCTGTTTACCAATAGCTATACTCGCTACTTTAATACTAAACTCTGTAGACCTGGACCTTTGTTTCAAGGAGTTTTTAAAGTAGTCCATGTTGACAACAACGCCCAACTTTTACATTTATCCCGTTATATTCATTTGAATCCTTATGTCTCAGGAATTGTTAACAAAGTGGATTTGCTAGCTTATCCTTGGTCATCCTTGCCTTATTATCTGGCTGGCACAAAGGACATTATCGAGCCCTCGTCTATTCTTTCCCAATTCAAAAACCCTCCAGGTTATCGAGACTTTGTTTTAAATCATGCTGACTATGCCCGGGAATTGGAATCGGTCAAACATTTGACCATAGATATTGAATTGACATAATTGTTCCACCTCTTAGGTGGAACAGTCTTTTTTATTTCTGTTATATAGTTATAAACTATTAACCAACTCGCTAACTACATATTTTGGATTTTGATAGAGGATGGTATGTCCACCTTTCACCACAACAAGCTTTGAATTTTCTACTTTTTTGTGAATTTCCCTCGCACGGTCGATTGGACAAACATAAGTATCTTTATCTCCCCAGACTAGTACTAAAGGAGCTTTCAACTTTGTATAATCTATCCCCACTCTATTCGGGTCATTGAGGTTATTCAATGCCAGTTTTGTCATTAGTATTTTTTCTTTAACTACATTTTCATTAATATTTTCAAATGGAGTACCAAAATAGAGATTAATTGCTAATTTTTTTAAAATCTTTGGCGTAAAACGCGAGCCAAGAAGTCTGGAGTAATAGGGAAGAAAATTTGATAAATCACTGTACCAGCTTTTTATTTTTGGACCTAAAATTCCATCAACAATTATTAATGTTTTAACTTTGGAGGGATAGTTAAAGGAGTATACACTTGCAAGTCCTCCACCCCATGACTGGCCCATGATGATAAATTGCTTAACGTTAAGTTTTAGTAATAATTTGTCTAATAAATTTGCGTAATCCTTGTAATTCCAAATTGTTTTGGGTGCTTCAGAGCGTATCAGTCCGGGGTGTTCGGGAGCAATAACGTAAAAGTATTTGGCAAGTTCAATAATAACTTTATCATTCCCCCATAGACCTTGCTTCCTCGCTGCCCACCCATGCAAAAATATTAATGTTTGCTTTTTGGGATCGCCAGCTATCCGATAATAAATAGTTAAGTTATCAACAGTGATCTTATAATCTTTCAGATCCATATTATTAATATGTTCCACCTAAGAGGTGGAACAATTACCAGTCTCACGGCAGAGGACAGGAAGAAATTTTGGATAACCCTAGTAATCCCTGTTCGCCGGAGTATTTTTGGCCACCGTTATCTATCCAGGTGGGATAACCTTCTATCCCTTTGTCTAGACAGAGCTTGGTTTGTTGGGTGCATTCTACATACGGCACGTATTTAAACGAGTCGCCAAAAGCTTTTTTTTCGTTTTGACAATGGGAACACCAGTAGGCCCCGTACATAGTTAGTTTTTTCTCGGCTAAGCATTGGGCAAAGAGATCATAGTTCTTAGATTCCTGGGGCTTGCGGGAGACTAGAAAATAGATACTAGAAATTAGAACTACAGCGATAAGCAAATACTTCATTATTCTT
>CAYHNU010000037.1:0-5500 GCA_964358085.1 uncultured Gammaproteobacteria bacterium
TGTTCACGGATAGCCGCGATGTGATATTTGGTGCCGTAGCCTTTATTTGACTGCCACCCGTATTTAGGATATAGCTGGTGCAGGTGATCCATAATCCGGTCCCTAAATACTTTGGCGATTATCGACGCCGCCATTACTTCCGGGATTTTCATATCCGCCTTAACAACTGACTTTATTTTCTTCCCCAATTTCAAATTTCCATCCGCAATATATTTATCGGCCGGGATTCTTTTTCTTAATCTACGAAAAATTTCTTTATTTGCCCAACCCATTCCTTTCGTATTAATTTGTCTGGCCGAAATCTCTTCTACCGCAATCACCGCCCCAGATTTAACAATTCTTTTGTAAATCTTGGCGCGTTTTTCAGGAGTTAATTTTTTAGAATCCCTTAAATTGAATACTGAACATTGAATATTGAATATTATGGCGGCGGCCACCAACGGTCCAGCGAGCGCTCCTCTCCCCACCTCGTCCATGCCACACGTGATCATAAGTGGGCATTGTATCACCCTCTCCCTTCGGGTTTCCCCCTCTTAAATTAAGAGGGGGAACGAAAGGGGGTGATACAATCAAACTCATGGACAAAAAACTAAACCCCCAGCAACTCGAAGCAATTCAGCACAAATCCGGCCCACTTTTAATCATCGCCGGCGCCGGCACCGGCAAAACGACAGTCGTTACCGAGCGCGTCAAATGGCTGATAGCCGAAAATCTAGCTCAACCAAGTGAAATTCTGGCCCTTACTTTCACTGAAAAGGCCGCCAAGGAAATGCAGGAGCGCATTGATGTGGCCATGCCCTATGGTTACACCCAGATGTGGGTCATGACCTTTCACTCTTTCTGTGACCGCATTTTACGAGACGAAGGCCTATCAATTGGTCTGGATACCGGTTACAAACTCATGACCGAAGCCGACTCCGTCGATTTATTGCGCCGCCATCTTTTTGATTTTGAATTGCAGGAATATCGCCCCATGGGTAATCCTCACAAATTCGTGGCCGCTCTTCTCCAGCACTTCTGCCGTCTTCAGGACGAAGACGTTATTCCCGAAGAGTATCTCAAACACTCTAAAGACGAGCTCTCTCAAGCGTATAAAAAGTATACTGAATTAAAAATAAAAGAAAGCGTTTTAGATTTTGGCGATCTCATTTCTTACACCCTTAAACTCTTCCGCACCCGCCCAAACATCTTAAAAAAATATCAAGACAAATTTAAATATATTCTTGTGGACGAATTTCAGGACACCAACTACGCCCAAAATCAGCTGGTTAATTTATTAACCGGCAAAGAGCAGAACTTAACTGTCGTTGCCGACGACGATCAGGCCATCTACCGCTGGCGCGGGGCCGCCATCTCCAACGTCATTCAATTCAGATCCACCTATCCCAAGGCCAAGTTAGTTACCCTGGTGCAAAACTACCGCTCCACCCAGGAAATTCTTGATCGGGCATATGACCTGATTCAATTCAATAATCCGGATCGCCTGGAAGTAGCCGAAAAAATCGACAAAAAATTAGTTTCGGTCCGCAAAGTAGCGGGGGACAAGATCGAATTTATTCATGCCGACCGAGTAGAAAATGAAGCCGAAGCCGTAGCTAAGCGAATTAATGAGCTTATCCTGAGCGGAGTCGAAGGACCAAAAGATATAGCCATTCTTGTCCGGGCAAATGCTCACGCCGATCCGTTTGTGCGAGCCCTGTCCCGTCACGATATTCCTTATCAATTCTTAGGCCCCGGCAAGCTATTTCAGCAAGCAGAGGTCAAAGACTTGATTGCCTATCTCAAAATTATTTACGATTTTACTAACAACGCATCTTTCTATCGCCTCCTCTCCATGAGTTTTTTCAGTATTCCCATCCGGGAACTGGTGCTGCTTAGTAATTCTGCCAAGAGGCAAAACACATCTCTCTTCGAAGCAGCCGAAACGTCTCAACTGGAAAGCGTTAAAGAACTAATCGACTTAATCCACAAACACCTCGAGGCTTCCCGTACGGACACGGCGGGCCAAATTCTTTACGACTTTTTACAAGCCACCGGCATGTTGCAGGCCATGCTGGACTACAAAGATCCCATCACTCCAGCCCAAGCTCAAAACATTTCCCGCTTTTTTAATAAGATAAAAAGCTTTGAATCCACTCACGAAGACGCATCTGTCAGGGCCGTAGTTGATTGGTTAGATTTATCCATGGAACTAGGGGAGTCGCCATTGGCTACTGATTCCGACTGGACCCAAAACGATGCCGTCAATATTCTCACTATTCATTCGGCTAAAGGTTTGGAATTCCCCGTCGTCTTTTTAGTCAATCTCGTTGGCCAGCGTTTTCCTACTTCAGAAAGAAAAGAACCAATTCCCATCCCCGACAAACTTATCAAGGAGATTCTTCCCACCGGAGATTTTCATCTTCAGGAAGAACGCCGCCTGTTTTATGTGGGCATGACCCGGGCCAGAGACAAATTATTTTTAACAGCCGCAGATTTTTATGGTGAGGGCAAGCGCGAGAAAAAACTCTCGCCTTTTATCGTTGAATCTCTGGGTCAAGAAGCCGTCAGCCAGCGACCAGCGACCAGCGACCAACTGTCTTTATTAGACTATCAACCTTCTCCTGTTTCTCGTTCCACTATTAACTCTGAACTCACAACTATTAACTATTTAAGTTATTCCCAAATCCAGACATTTCTAGATTGCCCTCTGCATTACAAGGCTAAATACATTCTCAAATTGCCCACTCCACCGTCGGCCCCTTTAAGTTTCGGCATAGCTATCCACGGCTCTCTCAAAGACATATTCACTTCTTCTCTCAAAGACCCATCTTCTCTCTTGAAAAAGAACTGGGTCCCCGAAGGATACTTAAACAAAAAACACGAGCAAGAATACTTCGGAAAAGGCGAAAAGATTATCACCCATTTTCTCGAGCATGAATATGACCCCAAGCACCAGCCGCGCCTTTTGGAAGAGAAGTTTACTATTCCCCTGACTTCCACATTAAAAATCGGCGGCAAAATCGACCGCGTTGATGTTCTTCCCAATGGGCAAATAGAAATTATTGATTACAAAACCGGTAGCATTCCCAAAGACCGGGAGAAAACTGCCGTTGACGATTTGCAGTTGTCTTTTTATTCTTTAGCCGCGACAATTCTTAAAACCGACCCCTTCAACAAACAGCCTGCCGATATTAAATTAACTCTGCTGTATTTGGAAGAAAATAAAAGATTTAGTACCACTCGCACCGCCGCCCAGCTCGAATCAGCTAAGCAACAAATCCTCGATTATGCCGACCGGATCTCCCGCTCCAATTTCAAATGCACCGGTAAAAACTGCACCAACTGTGAATTCCGCATCCTCTGCGACACCATCAAAACCACCTCGTAAAACTTCCCGGAAATTCGACTTCGTAACCGCCAAAAGATTTTTTGAAATGCGTGAAACCCCTCCATCCTTTATTCGGCCATCTTTCGTCATAAATTCCTTCCCAGTCCCACGTTTTGCATCCTCGTTTTTTCGCTTCTTTCATGCATTCCCCGACTACCAAGTATGGCAAGTTTTGACGTGTTCCCTCTGCCGTAGCCCCGGCATAATAATAGTAGGCGGTTTTTTCGTGTATCAATATCAAAGCCCCAGCCTGGTTGTTTACCGAAAGGCAAAAGCACTTTTTCCCAAAACTGGTTACCAGTGACATATAATCCTTAAACTTTGGAATCCACAATCTTTTCCTCACGGCACTCTTTTTGAAAATTTCATAAAAAACCTGAAAATTATTTGAAAATTGAAAATTGGTATTTGAAAATTTTCGCAATATGTATCTTGCATCCTTTCTGGGTTTAATATCACTTAAATCCACTCTTAAAGTTTTGCTAGCCAACAGCGGCCACCCGTCTTGCCTAAAACTCTTCGGAACCTGTTTGCTCAAAGGTTCTAATTTTGTCATCCACACTCCGGGAATTTTAGGGAAGTCAGCAGGGACATTGGCTCTCTGAATTTTGGCAATTCCAATACCACGGACAAATACATTCACGCCCTTAATTTTCTCCACTCTCCAGCCAATGGAACTTATATACCGCGCATATGCCGCGCTCTGCCTAATATCTGCCATCTTATCCATTCCATTATTCTAAATGCCCAATACAGTGGGGGATGAATAATCAAATCATAAGTTCCTACAAATTCCACCGTCTTTGGTCCGAACTTGGCTTTAAAATCAGTAAATCCCTTGCCTTCCTCAACACCCCACAAATCATATACCTTACATCCATGGGATTTTCCCCCAATGGCCGTTTTCCACAGCATTAGGCTCGGGGCCTGCAATTCCCGGTGTTGATCAGAACTAGCTCCGTACGGGTAATAAATTTTGTTATCATACTTAAAAATTATCCACGCTGCCAATATTTCCCCTTGATATTTTGCCACAAACAAGTGGGCGATTTTCGTTTTCAGCGTTTCCCACATTAACTCAAAATATCTTTTATCGTGCGCGTAAAACCCCTGTCTTTTGGCGGTCTGATCAGTTAACGTCCAAAATTTCTCAAAAGCTGCATCCGAATTATCTTCCTCAACTATTACTCCATGTTTCTCGGCCAACCGGAGATTATATCTGGCCTTCGGATGCATAGCTGCCAGCAGCTCCTCTTCGCTTTTTGTTAAATCCAACCAAAAAGTTTTCGGTGTAAAAAATCTCCTACCTCTCACCAGTCCTGAACCTTGCTCGCGAAGCGCGACGAAGTCGGTCTTGAATCTTGAACCTTTTATCACTTCCGGTTCTATCCTAATCCCAACTCCTCCGATCTTAATTGCTTCGTCTCTTAATCTCTTAATATCTTCTTTAGTTGGTATTCTGGATTTTAAAAGTGTCCCGAAATACCATGGAGTTTTAGGAATCCTGCTCCACACCACGAGCAAATCTTTAACCCAGGAAACCTTGTTCCCTGCCTTGGCCCTGAACTCTCCCCACTCTTTGCTTTGCACCGGATGCATATCCTAATTATAGCCTTAAAACGGTAAATCGTCTTCGGGTTTCCATTTCCAATTACCCTCGGTGTCAAAACCCCAAGAACTACTTAATCTCTTAGTCTTCTTAATCTCTTGGCTTGCTTCAAGCAATTCTTCCGGAATATCTGCTAAAAACCGCGACACAGCATTGCTGTTTCTGGTTCCGAAATACAACCTTCTTCTGGCATAGGTCAAATACAATTTATCCATGGCCCTGGTCATCCCTACATAAGCCAGTCTCCTTTCTTCCTCCATCTGTTCCGGCTCCATCAAGGCCCTAGAGTGGGGGAATAAGCCCTCTTCCATTCCCACTAAAAACACATTTTTAAACTCCAATCCCTTTGCCGCGTGTAAAGTCATAAGGGTTACTGCTCCTTGGCCTTCCGTAGCCCGTCGACGGGCGGAGGAGGCTCGTTCGGTCAGAGCTATATTTTCCAAAAACTCCGGAAGTTTTGGAAATTCCATAGCCACACTTCGTAGCTCTTTAATGTTTTCCAATCTGGCCAGATCCTCCTC
>CAYHNU010000038.1:0-5328 GCA_964358085.1 uncultured Gammaproteobacteria bacterium
GTATAAAGGCGGGCCACCCCGCGTCCGTGAAGGCTAGTAATAATTAAACCATCTCCGGAGTCATTTAACAAGGCGATGACAAAACTCTGCTCTCCGCCGGTGTCGGAAAAGGGATTAAAGCGGACCAGGCTCCAGTGGCGCAGGCCAGATTTGTCTGAAGATTTGTGGTCGAGGAGACGAAAGGCCTTAAAAGTAAAATAAGTAAGGACGGCCGTCCAGAGCGCCAGGAGAAATAAAATAATAGCTTCCAGCAGAAGTGACATTAAGTACCAGTTTATGCTAGTATCATGAGTGATGTCAAAGAACTTGATCGTGTCGGACTTGACAAGATCGGTAATTGTGACTATCCTAGCCTTGATTTTACAATTCAGCTTCGCCTGGTGGCTAAATACCAAAAATGGCTGGCAAATTGTGAATTCATTTATCAAATGAAAAAGAAAAAGAGAGGAGGTGACTAGCTGATGGCTTCAATGTACTGCGTAAAATGTCGTGCAAAAAGAGAGGATCCAAGTGCTGTTAAGGTGACCATGAAGAATGGGAAACCGGCAATGAAAGGGAAATGCCCAGTTTGCGGCACCGGAATGTACAAGATTGGTGCAGCATAAACCTCTTCCAAAGCCCCGTAGACAATTTCAAGGTTACGGGGTTTTTGGTGAGTTTATCTATATAATATTTTTGTGGATCATTATTGCCAAAGTTCTGATAAGTTCCCGCTGGAAAAATTTCACCAATTTGGAAAAGGTAGGGGCAAAGATATTTTAATTGTGGGTGAATCTCCAGCGGCCAATGGCTGGAGAGTTTCGGAAAGGGCTTTTTACACATCAAATGGAAGATTATTGCCTAGCGGAAGAAGGCTTAACGCATTATTGCTCCCGTTTGGCCTGGCGGTGGAAACTTGTGGATTTACTGAATTGGCTAAATGTTTTGTAGGGAAGAATCGAAAAGGTCTTGCTGCGTGCTGTCGAGGATGTTGGCCAATCTTTTTAAAACAATTGAAAATTTTCGACTACAAATTAATAATTATTCTAGGCGTAGAAACTTTGCATATATTTAACGAGCTGGCCAAGATAAGGCTAGAAACCGGGGTTGTAGCAAAAGTTGCTATAGATAATCAAATCTATACTGTCTTGCCAATCTATCATCCGTCGCCAATTAATCCTCACGGCCAGAGAAAAAATGAGCTCATATTTGAATCTTCGGAGGTGGCGAGGCTATTCCACCCCAGCAGTGGAAGCGATTAGTTTCTTGAAGATTTCGTAGGTGGCGCGGATGTCCGAGTCGGGTTTGTGTTGGTCTAGGGGGATTTTAAAATGGCGGGAGACAGCTGACATTCCCAGACTGGGGAGTTTGTGTCTGTGTTTAATGTATACCAGAGTTGAGACCTCGAGAAGGTAATTGTAGAAAAAGTAAGGCAGGTTTTCTTTTTTGAGGGCGGCCAAAAGAAAATCCCACTCGTTTTGAACACTCCAGCCGGCCAGGATACAATTTGGAGCCAAGGCAGATAGTTCAGAAAGCATTTGGCGGAGCGGAATGGCATCGTGCCAATTTTTAGGATCATATCCAACGACCTCAAGGGCCTGTGGGTCTGCGGTGTGAATGTGTTCGGGGACAATTTTTGAGTAGTAAGAAGATTTAATCTCAAAATTTTTGGGGTCTACCAGTAGTGTGGCTATCTCTAAAATTTCATGCCTGTCTACATCTAAGCCGGACATTTCCAGATCTATAAAGAGCAGGAGTCTGTCCAGTAATTTTACTTTAGAGCTGCCAAAAAAAGGCATTAGCGAAAGTATGGCAAAACGGCAGTGAGACCGGTAATGATGAAATAAAAGGCGATAAGATAATTTAGAAGTTTGGGAAACATGAGAACCAGCAAGCCGAAGACGAGTGATATCAGCCCCTGAAAGGCGGCACGATTGGTAAACAGTTCAGCAGGGATCATAATGAAATTGTAACATGCCCCGCAAAGCGGGGTAAACCTGGAGGCTTGTAAGCCAGATTCTGTTTTGAGGCGACAATCTATCTATGCCCTCATGCTTTATCAGTATTGGGGGTAGCTGCCCACTGAATTTCGGAGGTTGCTTTGGGGAGGATTGCCTCGGCCATAGGCCGACCAGCTTTTAGCTGGCGTTTCACTCCCGATTTTCATCGGGATTCGTCACTGTTGCTCTAACTGGCGATCACTCGCTCCCGCTTACGCGGGACACCCTGCTACCAAAAGTCTGGACTTTCCTGTCCGGCGTGACGCCGGACTAGTCGCCCATCCTCCAGGCAACTAATTATATCACGGTTTAAAATACTCCAGGCTTATAATATGGGCCACGATGATGGCAGGAATGGCTAGAATGGCCCCGGCAGGACCAGCCAAACGAAAACCGATCATCAAGCCCAAAATACTGACTAAAGGATTGACGCCGACGGCCTTTTGCATGATTTTGGGGACCAGGAGGTTGTTTTCAGCCAACTGAACCAGGAAATAGAGTGAGGCGGTGGCTAGGGCGGTTAGAGGATGAATGGTAAGGGCCACCAGAACAGCCGGGACGGCGGAAATAGTGGGTCCAATGTTGGGAACGATTTCCAAAATACCGGCCAGAATGGCTAGGGGCAAAGCAATCTCTACCCCCAAAATCAGAAGCCCGATGTAAGTGAGAGCACCGACTGCCAGCATAAGAACCAGCTCTCCCCTGACCCAGCTACCCAGTCTGCGCTCAATTTCATTGACAGTTTTGGAAATTTGGGCGGATCTATCTCCTCCCCAAACAGTAGAAAGGTATTTATTAAGATGTTTGCGCTCCAGCAACAGATAGAAAGTCATAACTAAAGTGGTCAGAACTGCCAACAAGTTTCCAAACAGCCCCACGGTGAATTTAAGTAAGTTTTCGGGCAGAGTGCCGATTTGTGAGAGTAGTTGCTGGGTGATAGCCTGTTGATTGGTGTTAAAGAGCTCAACTTGGGAAATAGCCGCAGGGATTAAACGGATAAGACGGCTAGTTTGGTCTACCAGAGCCGGCACGACTCCGGCGATGATCAGCCCAACGGTCGTCCAGACTACGACGTAGACAATCAAAATGGCGATACCGCGAGGCAAGCGAAGTCTCTCCATCCAATCCACTGCTGGGTTAAAAGCGGACATAAGAATAACGGAGATAAAGAGCATGAGGATAATCTCGCGAACCTGAAAGAGGACCCAGAGCAGAATGAGAAAGGCCACAGTAAAAATGATGGTGCGGTGGGAAATTTCAATTTTCTTGGGCATACTATCGGTTATTATACCAGTTTTGAGCAAGTTGAATAGCGGCGGTGTCCCAGCCGGGCGTGGAAATATCAAACCAAGTAGTGCGGGGCTGTTTTTTGAACCAAATTAATTGCTTTTTCATTATGTTTATTTCTTTTTGTTCAAAAGATGGATCCAAACCTCTCTTTTTTATCCTTTCTTTTATTTTTAATATTAATTCTTCTTTTGGAGCAGTTAAGCCGATAGATAAATAACTCACCCCCAACCCCTCTCTTAATCTAAGAGAGGGGTGTTGCGCAATTTCGATTGCCCGGATTAATCTTCTAGGATTATGTTTATCGGAATTGTTTAACGACTTGGCTTTAGCCGGATCTATACTCTTTAAATAATCAAACAGCTCAGAAATAGACTTATTACTCTCTCTTAAATTTGTGTCCCGGGGAATATCTACGTCGGGAAGATTTTGCACTAGTGCCTTGATATATAATCCTGAGCCACCAACTACTATAGGAAATTTGCCACGTGCTAAAATATCTTTTATTGCAACATGGGCTAATCTTCGCCATTGCGAGACACTAAACTCTTCTCCCTGATTTACAACATCATATAGCCAGACTTTTATATTATCTGTATTCAAATGCAAGTCTTTTCCCGTTTCTATGTCATTTCCTACGTATACTTGCCTAGAGTCAGCGGAAACTAGTTCACCATTAAATTCTTTAGCCAATTGAAGTGCTAATTTAGTTTTTCCGGTAGCAGTTGGCCCGCAAATTATAAGAGCCTTATTCATGAACTGGCGCTTTGATATTGGCGCAGGGAATAATTCCAAAATTTAAGAGAGAGGAATAAAGAAACGACCCCGAACAGAAACGAAATTAATATTAGTTGCCAGTTAAGGATCCCTAATAGAACTTTAGCGGGGAATGTAAACATTATTCCCATGGGAATTACGAAAGTGAGCAAAGATCGCATGGGGTCAGTAAACATGTCTACAGGAATGCGCATAAGAGCCGTTAAATCACGGTATATCATAACTAAATGATCAACTGAAAAGGTGATTATTCCAACTCCTAAGACAAGAATGTGAAAGGCGGTAGTAATAAGTAAAGAATTGATGATCATAGCCAGAAAAAGAAGTGTCTGAACAGGAGTCGGATGAATGAAAGTCCTGGCTATATAAACGGCTACAGAGACGATAATTACTAACAGGCCTAAATCGATAAAATCCGGTCCGCCAAAAAGAGATCTGATGATAGGACTAAAGGGCTTGGTAAGAACGGCGTCGAAACCCCCGGAGACAACCAACGGCCGGAAACGATAAACCTCCCTAAACATTAATTGGCCGATGGTGTCAATGATATTGAATACCAGGTAAAACATAAGCATTTGTTCCCGACTATAGCCCCGGACAGATGAGACTCCGTTAAACAAGAGGTATAAGAAGGCGATAAACATCCCGTATCTGACAATCTTGCTAAAGAGAAAAATGAAAAGGACGGGCAAATTGGAAAGCGTCTGCTGAAGAGAATTGGACGAATAGTGAAGAATTACTTTAAGGGTTTTCATATACCAACGGCGGCGTAATTCTTGAGGCCTTTTTTCCAAACTTTCATAGCCACCCAATAACTAACAGCTAAAAGGGCCAGTGATTGAAAAATAATTCTCACAGCTAGCTGCGCGTCTATTCGACCAACCAAAATTGCGATGGGATAATAAATCATATATGGGAAAGGGGTAAATTGGAGGAGGGTAATGATTGATTTGGGAAGTAAATCTAAGGGAAAAATGCTGCCGGCCAAGATCTCCATGAAAACAAGGATGGTAAACATCAGACCCCAGGTATTTTCAGGAACCCAAAAAGCGGTAGATATGGCTAATTTAGTAATTATGAAAAATATTAGTGAGGAAATGATGATTAAAATAATACCTAACGATAGTTGGATGGGTGAATGGGATAAGAAGATTTGAGGCCGGAAAATAAGCCACAGCAGAGTAAATTCAAAAACTGCAAAAAGCATATTGAGAAGCTTACTAGCCCAATCGCGGGTTAGCCAGTAACGCAGGTATCCTATGGGCTTAATTAAAAAATTGTTCAG
>CAYHNU010000039.1:0-2243 GCA_964358085.1 uncultured Gammaproteobacteria bacterium
ACGTTGTATTTGAAGTACCGGCCGCAGAAAATTTCGGAATTAGACTTGGTAGCTGTGCGGGAAGTATTGGAGAAGGTGATGAAGGGCAAGAGTTTGCCGCACGCTTGGTTGTTTTCAGGTCCACGGGGGACAGGAAAAACTTCGGCGGCCCGGATTTTAGCTAAAGAAGTAAACGGAAACGATAAGGATTTGAATTTGGAGATAGAAGCGGGGAGTTGCCCGGATGTGATTGAGATTGATGCAGCATCAAATAGGGGAATAGATGAGGTCCGGGAACTGCGGGACAAAATTAAATTGGCGCCGATGCGGGCAAGATTTAAAGTGTATATCGTGGACGAGGTACACATGCTGACGACAGAGGCGGCCAATGCGCTTTTAAAAACCCTGGAAGAGCCGCCAGCGCACGCAATTTTTGTGTTGTGTACGACTGACCCGGAGAAATTACCGGAAACGGTGGTTTCGCGGTGCACGCGGATTCAGTTTAAGAAGCCGACGATTGCAGAAATAGTAGATAAGTTGGAAATAGTGGTGAAGGGAGAAAAATTGAAAATGGACAATGGACAGTTGACAATGATCGCCCAGGCGGCGAGAGGGAGTTTCCGGGACGCGATTAAAATTTTGGAGCAGGTAATTTTGGCTGAGAAACCGGCGGCGGAGGTGTTGGGACTTTTGGAGTTTGCGGATCCGGCCAAGTTTATTAAGTTATTAAGAGACGAAGATACTAAGGGGGCCTTAGAGTTTATAAATAAAATGACGGAAGAAGGGGTTAGCCCCAGAAGTTTTATCGAGAGATGTGTGGAAGAGCTAAGGGAACAATTGCTGGAAACGATGGATAAATCGGTATTACCTCTGATTGAGGGGCTGGAAAAAGCTTATGAGAGGAGTAAAACCTCTGCAGTGCCGCAGTTGCCGCTAGAAATATTTGTTATCGAAATTTCAAATCCCAAATCCCAAGTTCCAAAGACTTCGCACGGCGAGAAAATCCAAAATCCAAGTATACAACTCTCAAAAACAGAAGATCCGAAGCCAGTGAAACATGGCTCGGGGAAAGGGAAATATAAGCTGGAGGATGCGCAGGCAAGGTGGCCGGATATATTAAAAACGGTTAAGCCACACAATCATTCGGTAGAAGCTTTGCTGCGGTCTACGCGGCCTGTGGATTACGATGGAGACACTTTAACTTTAGAAGTATTTTATAAATTCCATAAAGATAAATTGGAAACGGATAAATGCCGGCAGATTGTGGAAATGGCGGTGGGGGAAGTGTTTGGAACGGACCCGGCTCGACTGGTGCTGCATTTGGGGCAGAGGTTGCAGCCGACCAAGGAAGAAGTAGTAGCAGATAATGTGGACGAAGATATAGTGGCAGCCGCGGCGAAGATATTTCAGGTTGACGCGGTTTGAGAATAGGAATACAATAGGGCTATGGGTATAGGAGATGCGTTTGGAAAGCTGGGAGATCTGAATAAACTGCGGCAGCAGGCCATGACCATGCAGAAGAATTTGGCCGGGCAACAGATTACGGTGGAAGAGAGTGGAGTGAAAGTGGTTATTTCCGGGGACCAGAAAATTATAGAGCTGTCGGTGCAGGGAATCGGTAACCCGGTTTTGAATGACGTGTTGAACAAGGCCATCCGTAAGAGCCAGGAATTGGCGGCTAAAGAATTGATGAACGTGTCCGGTGGGATGGGGGGATTAATGGGAGGGAACTAGAATTATGCCTGAGGGTGACACGAGACCATCATGGACAGATCATAATAATCTAGGATGGAGGAAAAAATGGAGAGAATGGTTGGCACAATACAAGGGAAAAAGAGTGGCTTTAAGACGAGGAGCAGAATTACATACAACATCCCATCAAGTAGATATTCAAGTTGCGGGAAGAGCGGTTCGAGTTACTCTTTATAGAGATGGAGTGTTTTTACCAAGCGACGAAGACGAAAAATAGTCGTTGGTGGTAAAATTCAAAAGTGAGAATTGCCAGAGCGATAAATAGTTTAATAGAGGCGTTTGAGAGATTGCCGGGGATTGGGCCGAAATCGGCGGCCAGATTGACTTATTATTTGCTGCATGTGCCGCAGTCGGAATTAGATCGGTTTTCGGACGCCATCGGAAATCTGAAACGGGGAACGAAAGAATGCTCGGAGTGCCATAATATTTCAGAATTTGACCCGTGTGATATTTGTGCGGATGGGAGCCGGGATAAAAGCATAATCTGTGTGGTGGAACAGCCATTGGATGTA
>CAYHNU010000039.1:2343-5144 GCA_964358085.1 uncultured Gammaproteobacteria bacterium
GGATGGGAGCCGGGATAAAAGCATAATCTGTGTGGTGGAACAGCCATTGGATGTACTGGCTATTGAACGGGGAGATGGATATACAGGTGTATATCACGTCCTGCACGGGGTGATTGACCCGCTGCATAACATTGGGCCGGATGAGATAAGAATAGCCGAGTTGATTAAGAGATTAAGAGATGAAGATATTAAGGAGGTAATATTGGCGTTGAATCCGAATATGGAAGGTGAGGCGACTTGTCTGTATCTAAAAAAGCAAATTGCCAATTGCCAATTGCCAATTGCTGTAACTAGACTTGCGCATGGGTTGCCGATGGGGGCGGACATCGAGTATGCTGATGATCAAACGTTAACGCATGCTATGGAGGGACGACGAGAGTATTAAAATTGATCTAATTAATCTAATTGACCTAATTTCTAATGATAAAAAATGATAAATTATAATAGATTTGGGGACCAGGGGATGGAAAGGCTGGAGAAGGGCGTGCAGGCGGCGGCTACGCCGGGAGTAAAGGCAGCTCAGGAGATGTTTAAGGACGCGGTGCAATCATTGACGGGGAACTCTGGAGAAAAGCAAGCGCCACAGGCAGATCAGGCAAAACAGGCATTGCAGGCAGAAGAGGCCAAGAAGATTCAGGAAGCGAGAAGCAGGCTGGCACAGATAAATAAAGAAATTGTGGAAGCGAGAAAGAAGAGGGAACAGGCACAACAAGCCCCACTTCGCCAAGGCTTCGCGGGGCAAGCAGGGCAGGAAAAAAAGATAGTGGAAAAAAAGAAAAAGGAATCGGTGCTGGCGAAAATGATACAATCAAGACAAGGAAGTAAGGAGGCAATGCAACGTGCCAGTGGATAATAAAACTAAGCCATCAAAGTCACCGCAGGTCAGCCGGTTTGACCGGGGACCACGGGATTTTTTCCGGGGCAGCCGGGGGCCGATGGTAGTTAAGAAAAGTTTTTTTGGCTTCCGCCGAGGCAGTAGATAAATAAGATTGGTAAAATTGACTTTGGTTTTTGAGATTGGTATCATGGCATTAATGATGAAAGTGCAAATTAAAACTGTTTGTTGCGGCTCCCGGTAGTTGGGGAGCTGTTTTAGTGATTATTGGCTCCCCAAAAGGGGGCTTTTTTAATGCAATATGAAATATATCAAGAAATTTTATTTCGATAGAGCCAAATACCGCGTAGGTGATGGCCAAGGGAATGAGGTATTTATGGGGATTGATTACAAAAACGGGAGGTTTAAACTGACTGAATTGGAGGTTGTAGATAGGCAAAGTATGAGAAGTTTTATCACAATGGTAAACATGGTGGCTGAAGGGCTAATAAAGAAGAAACAAAATGTTAATTTTTCTGATAGGATTGAGTTGTGAAGATTTACAACACATTAACCAGGCAGGTGGAAGAATTTGTGCCGCTGAAAAAGGGCAAGGTGGGGTTGTATACTTGCGGACCGACGGTGTATGACTATTCCCACATCGGTCATGGGTGGAAATATGTGAATGACGATTTGTTGAAGAGACTGCTGACTTATAACGGTTATCAAGTGACGCATGTGCAAAACATAACTGATGTGGGGCATTTGGTGAGTGATGCAGATGAAGGGGAAGACAAGCTGGAAAGCGGTGCGGCTAAGACTGGCAAGTCGGTGTGGGAAACAGCGGAAATGTTTATTAAGGGTTTTTATGAAACGATGGACAAATTAAATATTTTGCGTCCAGACGTGGTATGCCGGGCAACCGAGCATATTCCAGAACAGATAGAGTTAATAAAAAGATTGGTGGATAAAGGTTTTGCTTATGATACGCCGGAAGCGGTGTATTTTGACGTATCCAAGTTTCCCAGATACGGTGAACTGAGTGGACAGAGATTGGCGGACAAGCTGGTGGCGGCCCGGCAGGACGTACAAACCGGAAGTCATAAGAAAAGTCCAGTGGACTTTGCCTTGTGGTTTAAATTGATTGGCCGGTTTGAGAAGCATGTCATGAAATGGGACAGTCCGTGGGGTGTCGGGTTTCCGGGATGGCATATTGAATGTTCGGCCATGTCCATGAAATATCTGGGAGAAAGTTTTGATATTCATACAGGTGGAGAGGATCATATTCCAGTGCACCATACAAACGAGATAGCCCAGAGCGAAGCCGCAACAGGTAAACCATTTGTAAGATATTGGATGCATTCGGCCTTTTTGATGGTGGATGGGCAGAAGATGAGCAAGAGTTTGGGGAATATGTATAGAGTAGAAGATGTAGCAGAAAAAGGGTTTGATCCTATGGCTTTGCGGTACTTGTATCTGACAGCGCATTACCGAACCCCTTTGAGTTTTACCTGGAGCAGTTTGGCGGCGGCGCAAAGTGCGTATGACAAACTATGCCAATTTGTTCAAGGTTCAAGGTTGACTCCGTCGCGCTTCGCGAGCAAAGTTCAAGGTTCAAGAAGGGAATTAAGCAAGGAGAAGTTGAAGAAGATTGACCAGTTTAGGGTCAGGTTTTTGGAGGCAGTGAACAATGATTTGAATTTTCCTCAAGGGTTGGCGATGGTGTGGGGAATGGTGAAAAGCAATATTCCAGACTACGATAAATTGGAGATGCTTCTGGATTGGGATCAGATTTTGGGATTAGGACTGGCCAATGTGCAGAAGGGAATTAAAGTGCCGGAAGAGATAGCGAAACTGGCGGGAGAAAGAGAAAGTCTGCGCAAGGCGGGGAAGTTTGTGGAGGCGGATAAAGTAAGAATGCAAATTGAAGCCTTGGGATTTACAATTAAGGATACGGCCATGGGGCCAGCCATAAATGTCAAGAGAA
>CAYHNU010000040.1:0-5076 GCA_964358085.1 uncultured Gammaproteobacteria bacterium
CTGGCGGAGGAGTAATGGCGGAGAGCAAAATTCCAGAACTTGTGACTTAAGAATAGTAATACAATGGCTATCGTGACCGGCCATAAAATGAAGAGTGAGGATTTTTTACCTAGAACTATGTCTGCAGGAAGATAACCCAGAATGGCAAAGGGGATAATGAAAGTAAAAATAAAGCGCATGAAGGGATGAAATATATCAACCGGGTATCTGGCGATATCTAAAGAGTGGGGAAATACTTCGGCTATATTTTTGAGCCGGTTAAACCATAATGCTGTGGTGACCATCATAAACCATACGGAATAGGAAATGACAACAGAGGCTGCGGTTGTAATAAAAACAATTGCGAGATTCCAAATTGAGAGTGCGTGGTTAATAGAAAGCCCGTACCAAATAAGAAACCCGCCGATTAAAAAGGAAGGAAGAAGGTTCAGTCCGATGTATCTGGTAGACAGGAGAAATTGAGTATTTGCCGGTTTAGACAAATAGAGGTCGAGATTACCTCTGTTGACATCGTTGGGTATTTCTTTCATGTTACCGTACATCAATCCCCAAATAAAGGCGTTTAGAAGTTGAATAAGGCCAAGGGGAAGAATCAGTCTATCAAATGTCCAGCCTGAAATATCTGGTATGGTTAAAAGGATAATTTTAAAGAATATCAAGTTTATGGCCGACCAGAGAGTGTCTACTATTATCCAGACGAGAAAATCTTGCGGGTAGGCCATGTTTCTCATAAGCGAAAGTCTGAATGTATGGCCATATAGTTTTAAATATTTTTTCATACTAACTCCCAACGCTTGAATACTCCTTTAAGCCTTTTTTCCAGACTATGTCCCCGATGAAAAACAGGGCTACTGCCCAAAGAATGGAGAAAAATATATTTAAGATAATTTCTGAAGAGTTTAGACGTTGGGAAAATATGGCAGCGGGGACAAAATATACGTATTTGAAAGGCAAAAAATCGGTAATCAATCTGGCCCAACTTGGGTATAGAGACAAGGGGAGCATGTATCCTCCAACCATTGCTTCTAACATCCACTTAACATGCACGATTGAATTTGACTGTTCCCAATAAAACGCAACAGAAGAAACTAGAACTGAAATTGAATATTGAATAAAAAAAGCCGGAACTAAACTTAATATAAATATAGATAGCAAGTGGAGAGGCGGGACTATTAACTGATTCTTAAATATTGAGATAATAATCGCTAAAACCGGGACCAATAAAAAGAGCGTGTTGAAAGCTTTGCCTCCTAAGTTTTGGGGGATATTTGCCAATGGAAACTTTATGGGTTTTACTAAAAATCTGGAGAGGGTCCCTTCTCGGATTTCCTTTTGTAAATCTTCGTCAAAGTAATAGGCGGTTAAACGAGATGTAATGAGAATCGCAATATAGTAGGTTACTAATTGACCAGACGAAAAATTAGGGATACTGCTTTTGTTCGACGACCATAACGAGCCCATGACGAAGATGGGGATGGTTTCTAATAATAACCATATAAAGATTTCTCCCCGAGATTGAAGGGCGTTTAACCATTCCGCCTTAGCAATGGCCAAATATTTTTTCATACCTTAATTTTACAACTAAAAAAGCGGCGGGGATACGCCGCTTTTGATAGCGTCTGATCTATTGTGACCTACTTATTATCCTTCGACTTCGCTCAGGATGACTGATGTCACTTAACAGCCTTCTTTAAGGTCTTGCCCGGAGTAAAGCGGGCAGCGCGATGGCCTTTGACGATCTTGCGCTCTTTAGTGCCAGGCACAATGACCGGTTTGTCCTTGACACTCACCACCTTGAAAGTGCCAAAGCCCGATAAAACGACTTTTTCGCCTTTAGATAGGGCTTTTTTTACCTCTTCTAAAAAGGTCTCTACGGCCTCTCTGGCGGCCTTCTTGGTCAAGTGGGCTTTGCGAGCCAGAAGATCGAACATTTGTTGTTTTGTCATATTGCTTCTTCTTCACCTCCTTTACTAAAAACTGCTATATAAGGCTCAAATTACAATATGAATCGCAGCCTGTCAAGGGACAAAACAACAAGACGAATGACAACGAATTCAAACTAATGTTAACGAATCGATAAGAGGATTTATAATCCGCCTGTAAGTTAGTCTTGGGGTACGAAAGTTGGCTATCACTCCCAAAGGAAGCTTGGCAGACTTCAAGTAAGAAATTACCTGGCCTATAAAGTCTGGAGTGATTTTTAACTCGGTCTTGGTTTCGAGAATAATTTTATTGTCTATTACGAAATCTAGAAAATGTTTTCCCAATTTGATTCCGGAGTATTCGACGTCGATAGGAACTTCCCGTTGGAATAAGATCTTTTGCAGAGCTAACTCCTGCTCGATTGCCCGCTGGTAATATTTTTCCTGATACGAGGAACCGAGTTTACTGTGAACCTTAAAAAGAAGTCCGAGAAGCTTGTAGCTAAGTTCTGGATAAATCAGCTTGGCATTCGTTGCCATTCGTTTACATTAGTTGTAATTAGTTTTAATTTTACTTAGCTTTGGTAATGTCAGTCGCCCTGACTTCGCGGACGGCGGTGATTTTGATTTGACCAGCGTATTGGGCTTCCTTCTCCAGACGTTCACGGATTTTGGCGACGAGAATAGTTAAATCTGAATCGGAAACTTCGTCGGGGCGGACCATAACCCGGACGTCGCGGCCGGCCTGGAAAGCAAAAACTTCGGAAACACCGGGAAAAGATTTGGCAATTTCTTCGATGATCTGCATACGTTTAACGTAGGCGTCGTGGGGTTCGTAACGGGCGCCGGGGCGAGAACCGGAAATAGCGTCGGCTACCCAAACGATACGGGAAACGGAGCTGGAAAAAGCTTTGTCTTCGTGGTGTTCGGCGACGGCATTAATGACTGATTCCGGCAAGCCGTATTTCTTTAAAAGCTCGACTCCCAACTGAACGTGAGTCCCCTCTTCTTCGGTGACAACTTTTCCGATGTCGTGAAGCAAACAACCCAGGCGGACGTGTTCGATACCGACGGCAGACAATCCTAGTTCCTGGGCAATGTGGACGCCGATTTTGGTTTCCTCAATAGTGTGTATCCCTAAGTTTTGGCCGTAAGAAAAACGGAAGCGGTAACGGCCGATGATTTTAACTAAATCGGGATCCAGATTATAAACACCGCAAGCGGAGCAAATCTTTTTGCCTTCATCAACTAAAATCATGTCCAGCTGGAGTTTGGTATGAGCTACGACTTCTTCGATACGGGTGGGGGTGATGCGGCCGTCTTTGATAAGAATCTCTAGAGAGCGACGGGCAATCTCGCGGCGCAGGGAATCAAACGAAGAGAGGCGCAGAGAATTGCCTTCTTCTAATTCAATTTCTACACCGGTGGCTTTTTCGAAAGCGGCGATATTGCGGCCGCCCTGACCAATAATGCTGCCTTTAACCGAGTCGGAAGTTAAAGTGATTGTAGAGACCGTGTACTCGGCCACGTAATCAGTGGCACCGTGGAGCATGGCATCGATAACAATATCCTGGGCTAGTTCAGAGGCTTTGAGTTTAAATTCCTGTTCGGCCTGCTCTAAACGCTTGGCCAAGTCTTGGGCTACATCCATAAAAGTGATGATTAATCATTAACATTGTCGTTATTATACCTCTTTTTTAAAACCTGCTCAATGACACTCCAAGAGAAGCCTCTGCTAGCTAAAAAGCGCATTGCTTGTTTGTAATTTAAATTCTTTTTTTTAGATAAGGCCAACTGAGCAAGATCGTATTCGGTATTCGGTATTCGGTATTCGGTAATAATGCCTTTACGTTTAAGTTCAAATGCAAGAAGTTTTCCTGACATGGGGCGGGAGCGGAGACGGGATTCCTGATACCAAGCGGCGAAAGCATCATCGTCGATAAATTTAAGTTCTTTGAGACGGGTGATGGCGGTAACCACGTCGGCTTCCGGCCAGTGGCGCGAAAGGTGCTCAAAAACTTCCTTTTCAGAGTAGGGGCGGCGAGACAACAACCGCAATCCGGAATTGAGAGCGGACCTATTCTTGTTCGATTTCTCCCATTTGTTTGGGAAGAGCTTTTTTGGAATCACGGACGGCTTTCCAGATGGAATCTTCAATTTGTTTAGCTACTTTTGGATTTTCGTTTAAATAAGCGCGGGCGGCTTCCCGACCTTGGCCCAAAATAGTATCTCCATAATAGATGAAAGCGCCCTTTTTAGTCAAAACCCCAAATTCCAATCCCACATCGATTAATCCTCCGGATTTGGAAATACCCCCAGCGTTTAAGATGTCAAATTCGGCCACCGAAAAAGGCGAGGCAACTTTGTTTTTGACAATTCTGGCCCGGTGACGGGAACCGATGGGGGTGTCTCCGTCTTTGAGAGTTTCTATTTTCCTGACATCAACGCGCACCGAAGAATAAAACTTGAGAGCCATACCGCCGGTGGTCGTTTCCGGGTTGCCGAACATGACGCCGATTTTCATACGCAGCTGGTTAATAAAAATGACTACCGTGTGGGATTTGGAAATGGCACCGGTAATTTTCCTCAATGCCTGGGACATAAGGCGGGCCTGAACGCCCATCATAGCGTCCCCCATTTCCCCTTCGATTTCGGCCCGGGGGACCAGAGCGGCCACGGAATCGATGACGATGACGTCAAGGGCTCCGGAGCGGATTAAGGTCTCCACGATTTCCAAGGCCTGCTCGCCGGTATCCGGCTGAGAAATATATAGATCATTGAGTTTGACGCCCATGGCTTCAGCCCGGGCGGGGTCGAGGGCGTGTTCGGCATCGATAAAGGCGGCCTGGCCACCCAATTTTTGGGCTTCGGCAATGCAGTGCAGAGCAAGAGTAGTTTTACCCGAGGCCTCGGGTCCATAGATTTCTGTGACTCGGCCGCGAGGAAAACCGCCGACGCCAAGGGCTAAATCAATGGCAATGGATCCGGTGGAAATAACTTCTACGCTCATTTTGTCACTCTTCTCCCCTAATTTCATAATAGATCCCTTGCCAAATTGCTTCTCGATTTGTTCCATTGCGATCTTGATCGCCTGAAGTTTTTGATCTGTTGCCATACCTGCCCTCAATATACAGTCCAAAAATAAAAATGCAAG
>CAYHNU010000041.1:0-4644 GCA_964358085.1 uncultured Gammaproteobacteria bacterium
AGTCAATATCCACCAACCGTTCGTTAGTCACAATAAATATCGAGTAATACCAAAATAAAAATCTCTCCATGGCATACATTAATGTCACCAAATACCACACCAGCTTCCCCACCAGTATGAATTTTCCCGGCACCGCCGCAAACACTCCAGTTCCCAAAATAACACCCGGCAGTATCAGGGTTAGAATCACAATCAACACCCATCCCACATTAGTAATCGGGTGCGCCCTTAGCAGCAGGACGATTTCTTCATCCTCTTGCTGACTCATAAACTTTTGGTCCGGCCGCACGCAAAACGCCCCCAACATCGCCCTTCTTGGCTCCTCTCCCACTTTTTCCAACACCCCATCCACCAGTTCCTTCCACCACTCTTTCTTTAGTGCTGATTTAGCTGGCCCAGCCGATCCTGCTGATCCACTGGCATCATATACCTCCACCATGCCTAAATTGTATCACTTCTTTTCAATATTAAAAAAGGAATATCCGCTTTGAGGAATTTGCAGTCTCCCCGGCGCACGAAGATTGAAGGCAGTTTTAAAGTCAGCCCCACCGAGCCGAATCTCGCCCCTATCTGTTTGGAAAACCACCTCGTTTGTCGTACCGTTTCCTTGAATAACCTGCACAGAGGAAACCGCCGAAGGGCCATTCGCTTTCGCGCGGAGTTCGGCATGAGAATACGGATTTCCACCCCAGCAGGAAGTTGTGACGGGGGTCACTCGATCGTCTCTATAAAGTGCGGCGTTAATTATGTCTGCCATCTCTTCGGAGGTAAGCCAAGGATTGGCCCTTCCACAAGTATCCCCGCTGGGCGAATATCCTTTCCTGTACCACGCCTTGTACGCCCAAGGTGAACCACCTTGTTTCTCATAAGTTTTGTCAAAAAAGTTAGATCCGCCTCCCCCGTCGGTTGTATCCCAACCCATCGTTGTAATGTACCCGCCGGTTGTGGAAGAGTAATAGGTGACCACGTCCTCAATAATTTGACCTCGAGTATCTATTACTGCTTGTTTCCATTCGTTGGGAGGATTGTCGGCTTTGCCTTTTCTAAACACCTGGCAAGTTTCTGTTGTACAAATCTGCTTTCCTTCAATTTTGTAACGATGTGCATATGTACGTGCTGCTACAGCCTGGGCCTTAAGAGCGTCTGGATGCCAAGTGCTTGGCATCTCTGCTATACCCATCAAGTAATAATTTTCGAAATCTACATTACCTACTCCGGCAACATTAATTGTTCCGCCGGTATCTTTGTTAACCGGTTCTTTCCCATAATATGCATTCAAAATTTGTTTATAATTCTGGGTTGGAGCCCTACCTCTGGCACCATATTGACTCATTCCTTTTCTGTGGGTATACGCGCCAAATGAAAAAACTGCAAACGACCCCGAAGGAGCTAATTCTCTAAATCCCTTAATAGACGCATTGTAATCATCCGATAGTTCACTATCCCCAACACTAGCAATAAAGTTGCCGCTTCTGGCAGCTAGAATTTCATTCTGCCGAGCCGTCAAAGACGCAATTTTCCCCGATAAATCAGATACATAAGCGTTTGCCTTGGCCACCTCCCCCGCCAGCCACGTGGCTTGATCATCCACCCGTTTCTTTAACGCATCTAAATTACTCTTTTGGCTATTGAGCATTGAGCTTTGAGCATTGAGCGTTGTAATTTCGGCCAAAACAGACGAAATGACCTCCCGATCGTCCCTAGCCAGTTTTTCCCGGTAAGCCAGATCCGCAAACAATCCCTGGGCTGTATCAGCGGCAAACAACGTCATCAATATCGACTGGTCCCGCTTGCGAATATAGTCCCGCTTCACCCGCGCCGCCAACAATGTCTCTCTCACCCCAATCTTTACCTGCCTCTCAAACACATCTGCCTGCAATTTCTGAATCTGCAGATTCATATTGGTTATTTGCGCTTTGAGCTTTGCGATTTGCGCATTGAGCGAATTTAATTCACTCTGATTTGTTGAATTAGCTCTGGAAATTGCATCCGCAATCCCGCTAAATTTACTGATACACGGGCCAATCTGATCCAAACTCAAGCCGCTAATGTTATCGCACTCATCCGCCTTTACCCCCGTCGCGGCCACCAAAACTACCATCAACCATGAACTAATAACTATGAACTTCTTCACATTTTAATCTTACCATTCGCCTGTGCTAAACTTATAGCAATGAGAAAGTATTCGGTATTCGGTATTCGGTCATCAGTTTTTGCTTTACTGATTACTGGATACTGGATACTGAATACCCTCACCCTCCCCTCCCCCTCCCTCGCCGCCTGTACCGGAGTTGACGATACATGTCCCGAACCCGGAACGCAGAGCACGTGTTGCGCAGATTCTACTTGCATCGCAACGGGTACTCAAAACATCCCTGGCATTTGTAAATCCACAATTAATTGTGGGGGACAAGGGCAAATATGTTGTAGTCCAAACAATACCTGTCAAGGTACCTTAGAATGCAATTTGTTGGGAATTTGCGCCGAAGCAGGAACCCCGCCACCCCAAGCCGGCGGTGACGCTAGCCCTTTCTGCGACAAAGATGTGAACAAGGGTGTGAGTACAGCCATTGGATGTCTAATGGCCCAAGACCCAAAACAATTTATCAGCCAACTCTTGGGCTGGGGAGTAGGAATCGGCGGAGGCATTGCCTTTTTGATGATCGTTTTGGCCGGCTTCCAAATGGCCACCGCCTCCGGCGACCCCAAAAAAGTCCAGGCCGCCCGCGAACTGCTCATGTCCGCCCTCGCCGGCCTCATTATTATCGCACTAAGCCTCGTTCTGTTAAACTTTATAGGAGTAAAAATCCTTAATTTACCTGGATTTGTTGGAAATCCTAATCTTAATCTATGAAACCACTCGCCCAAATTACCAATATCTCAGTCCCTGAAAACATCAGGTTTTCAAAATTCCAGGATTATGAAACTCTGGCTGGTGATGTAGTTTCCCGCCTTCTCACTTTCGCCATCATCGGCGCCGGATTATTTTTCTTTGTCAGACTTATTTCCGCCGGATACACATATTTAACTAGCCTGGGAGAATCGGCTAAAATCCAATCCGCCTCCAAAGAACTTCTCAACGCCATTATTGGCTTACTTATCGTAGTCTCTGCTTTCTTCATCGCCCAAATTGTTCAAGTTATTTTCGGAATTAACATCCTAAACACAATATGATACAGATCGGAGAGTCATTTTTTAATTGTGACGTAGCACACCCGCTTTCTCCTGCTTGTAAAACAGCTGCCGCCTTTTCAAATATCGGATCCGCCATTTCCACCATTCTTCCCAACCTCCTCGTCGGAGCCGGGGTGATCTTTTTCCTTTTAATCTTAGGCGGTGGTTTTATGATGATCAAAAGTGCCGGAGGTGATGCTAACGCTCAAGACACAGCCAAAGCCAAAAACGCGGTCACTTTCGCTCTCGTCGGTTTCTTGCTTGTTATCACCGCATATTTTATACTGCAGATAGTGGGCGTTATTACCGGCGTAAATTTCATTAGCCCGCCACCCTTATGATCTTTCAGTTTGGCGCTATCACCAGTCCTTTCGATAAATTAGCCCCAGGAAAATACACCGGTACTCAAGGCGAAGGCCTTATTATTATCCTAAATAACCTCCTCAAATTCTCAATTATGGTAGCCGGGATTTTCACCTTTTGGAATATTATCGCCGCCGGATATGGTTTTATGAGCGCGGGTGACGACGCCAAAGCCGTAGGTAAGGCCTGGCAAAAATTCACCATGTCCATTGTCGGTCTTACTTTCGTGGCCGGTTCATTCGTATTAGCCGCCATCTTTGGCTATCTGATTTTCCAAGACCCATCAGCATTAATTGTCCCCAAACTCTACGGCCCATGACAGCTCTTGCTCAAACTCCCACGGTTACTCTTCCCTATCTAGAAGGCATCGGTCCACTGGGAAACTTAGAAAATGCTTTTGGTGGAACCGACCCCAATCCCAGCCTTGCAATGTTCGAGACAACTCTGTCTGTAGCAATCGGCATCCTGACCGTATCAGCCGGTATCTGGTTTATAATTCAAATCTTTGCCAGCGCCTTTCAGTGGCTAGTCAGTGGAGGCGAAAAACAAGCTTTACAAAACGCACAGAAAAGACTAACCAATGCTATTATCGGTTTGTTTGTAGTGGTATTTTCTTACATATTAGTCGGAGTTATTAGTCAAATTTTTGGAATAAACATTCTTGCACCCGCCAGCACCGTAGTTAATTGTATTATCGGTGGTTTACCATGTTAACAAAACTCATCGCTGATATTTCAAACCCAGCGATTAATGAAACTTTAGGAAAATTCGGGTGGCTGGATTCTATTACAAACACCCAACTCTTCATTACCAACTTCATCCAACTGGGGTTTGTTGTCGCCGCGGTCGTTTTCTTTTTTATGCTTCTTTGGGGATCTATTGAATACATCACCGCCGGTGGAGACAAAGAAAGGACTTCCTCATCTACCAAGCGCCTGACTGCCGCCATCGTCGGTCTGGCCATTCTCTTTTCTCTCTATGTTATTCTCCGCCTGGTCAAAACCATTTTCGGCATTGACATCCTTCTGTTAGAAATTCCCGTCATCCAATAATATGGCCACTTTAAACATCGGAGACGCTCTTAAAGGCACTAATTTTGAGCCCATA
>CAYHNU010000042.1:0-4496 GCA_964358085.1 uncultured Gammaproteobacteria bacterium
TTACCCAATCTGTATTACTTAGATACTAATTCTACGGCCCATGAAATCAATGGCCTTCGAGACGCCGCCGCTGTCTTTTTGAGCGGGGGAAACACATATCACCTTTTACAGGCTTTAAGAGACACCGGAGCGGGAGAATTAATACACAAACTGGCAACAACGACGGAAATTCCAATAATCGGAGTGAGCGCTGGGGGAATTTGTCTCACCCGGGATATTCGCGCCGCAAGGGACGAAAACGACATAGGGGTTACCAACCACAAAGGTTTGGGGCTGGTAGATTTTGGCTTTTATCCTCACCATGTTCCAGAAGAAACCCGTCAAGCCGAAATATATTCTTTTATAAAGTTATCCGATATTGATGAAGTTCTAGCCCTACCAGACTATTCAGGCATTGTCGTAACCGAAAACGGCCCACTTTTTCTTGGGGAAGTTATCCGTTTTACAAAACAATGATTTCTTTTGTATATTTCGATTTAGGCGGAGTTGTGGACCTGGATTTTAGTGGAACCAATAAATGGGAAAAATTAAAGAGCACTTTGGGGGTGAAACCGGAACAAAACGAAGAATTTGATAAATGGTTTGATGAAAAAGAAAAACTTCTATGTGAAGGGAAAGAAAAATTCGATTTACATTTTGGAGATATCAAACTGACTCTTGACGATTTTGTTAGCCGCTTCGAGGTTAATCCATCCATCTGGCCGGTTATTGATAGAATTCGCCGGCACTGCCGGGCTGGCCTTTTGACCAATATGTATCCCGGCATGTTTACCGCTATCAAGAAATCGGGGATTTTGCCCAACATTTCTTGGGATATAAATATTGACTCCAGTGTCGTAGGTCTGCAAAAACCCGACCCCGAAATTTTTAAACTAGCTGAAGAGAGGGCAGGGGTAAAAGGAGATCAGATTTTGTTTGTGGAAAATACCCCCGGTCACGTTAAAATCGCCCAAACTTTCAGCTGGCAAACATTTTTATACGATCCCTCCCATCCAGAATCCTCCAGCCGTAACCTCCTCGCCTTCTTCTCCAAAATTTCAATTTGAAGCGTATCTCCATCTTGCTTCCAAAACAAACCCGAAGTATATTTAGAGAGTGACTGAACCGCTGGCTTCCCGCATCCGCCCCAAAACCTTGGCCGAATTTATTGGCCAGTCGCATTTAGTTGGCCCGGATAAACCTTTGCGTATCGCCATTGAGCGGAAGCATCACTTCAGTTTTATTCTCTGGGGACCGCCCGGATGCGGCAAAACTACTCTGGCCCGGATTTACGCTTCTGCTCTTCATACTCCGCTGGTGGAAATTTCAGCCGTCTCTGCCGGTAAAGACGATATGCGTCTGGCTGTGGCTCACCCCGGCACCGTTCTTTTGATTGACGAAATCCACCGTTTCAACAAAGCCCAGCAGGACTATTTATTGCCTTATGTTGAGGACGGAACTATTTTACTTATCGGCGCCACTACCGAAAATCCCAGCTTCGAGATCATTTCTCCGCTTCTTTCCCGCTGCCGGGTCTTTGTCTTAAGCGAACTTTCAGATTCTGAAATGCTGCAAATTATCTCCCGTGCTGACGTGCTGATTCCAGCTGATGCTGCTGATTGGCTGATTAGTATGGCCAATGGCGATGCACGCCAAGCCCTGACCATGATTGAGAATACCCAAGGATTGTACAAAAAAATTACCCTCGCCAATCTCAAAAATACCCTTCAATCCAAGCACCTGCGTTACGATAAACTCGGCGAGGAACACTACAACATTATTTCCGCCTTTATTAAATCCATGCGCGGTAGCAACCCCGACGCCGCCCTTTATTATCTGGCCCGGATGGTGGACGCCGGAGAAGATCCGCTGTTTATTGCCCGGCGGATGGTGGTATTTGCATCGGAAGACGTGGCTTCGCCTACCGCCTTAGTAGTTGCCAATGCTGTTTTTCGGGCTTGCGAGACAGTAGGTTATCCGGAGTGCCAGGAAAATTTAGCCGCCGGAGTCGTTTACCTCGCCTTGGCGAGGAAAGACCGCTCCGCCTACACTGCCTACATGGCCGCCTTGGCCGACGTCAAAAAATACGGCAATCTCCCCATTCCTCTCAAGCTCCGAAACGCCCCCACCAAACTCATGAAAGATTTAAAATATGGGAAAGACTATCAAATGTATAATGATCCCGACCTGCTGCCGGAGGAATTAAAGGGTAAAAAATATTATGGATCTAAATAAGCTTCAAGAGTTTGTATATAAAGCGGGGGCGGCGACTTATGCAGGAGGAGGAGAGGTAGAGGAAGTTCCAGAAAAACCGGGATTTAGAGAATTAGTTTACACAGAAGGTGATTGGAATTACCGTGATAGTTATATCGGATTTAAGCGTTCCCGGGGAATGGAAGTGGTCAGATACCAGGGAACTCCGGTTTGGTCTACTACGTATGGTGGTGGCATGATCAAAGGCAAAGAAGATTTGGCCGAGCAGACCTTTTCTTTTTTGAAAAAAGCCATGCTGGCTAAAGATAAAAATACTTTTTCCGCCCGCGGCCCTGTTAACTTAAAAGACGGGGATTGGGAATACAAATATGTTCAGGATGGCGATATTGAGGAATTCAATGGGTATGAAGAAATTTATTATCTGGGCAATCTCGTATTTTTTCATAGAATTATTGGTGGTATAATTAAGGGCAAGTAACATGGATCAGAAAGTTGTTGATTTTTTAACCAGTGAGCGGGTGAGTAGTTTGGCAGTAGTCATGCCGGACGGTACCAGCCATGGAGCGACCATGCATTATTGTTTCGACCCGGCTAAAAACGCAGTTTATTTTTTGACCGAGGCGTCTTGTGAAAAATGTAAAGCTGTAGCTGGGGGAAGGATAGCGCTGGCTTCGGTGGTAGTAGGATTTGATGAGAAAGACAATAAAGTCACAATTCAACTGGATGGCCAGTTAACGTGGGAAACCAGCACAGAAGAGTTGGTTCAAATAAAGCAAGTTTATTTTACCAAGTTCCCTGATACCAAGAAATACGACACTCCGGATTCTGCATATTTGGTTTTTAAAATTATTAAGTGGAAATATTCCGACTACCGGGTTCACCCGGAGCTGGTATTAACTGGATAGAAGGATGTTTACCCTGCCGGATTTGCCATACCCAACCAACGCTCTGGAGCCGTTTATAGACACCCAGACCATGGAGACTCATCATGGCAAGCACCACGCCGCCTACGTCAAGAATTTAAACGACGCTCTCCCAGACAAATCAGAACCCGACCTCCTAAGTATCTTAAGAAACACAAGCGACTTAAAAGTTCGTAATAATGGGGGAGGCCACTATAACCATAGTCTATTCTGGAAAATCATGGCTCCGCCCACCGGCCAAGCCCCAGAAGGCAAATTGCTAGAGCTTTTCACTTCCACCTTCGGCGATCTCTCTACTTTCAAGGAAAAATTCGGTGGGGTCGCTCTCGGCCGTTTCGGAAGCGGTTGGGCGTGGTTGACCGTTAAGGGTGGTCAATTGACTCTCGAAGATACGCCCAACCAAGACTTACCATCCGGCACGCCAGTTCTAGGTCTAGACGTCTGGGAGCACGCCTATTACCTCAAATATCAAAACCGCCGTGCCGACTACATTGCTGCTTGGTGGAATGTGGTCAATTGGAATCAAGTCTTCAAAAACTTCGTCTCACTAGCCTGAATCTTATCATATTTTTTCATATCTTATCTAATCTTTTCTTATTTTATCATTTCGTGATAATATCTCCTCATGTGGCGGGATTACCATTGGGACAGAACTTCTCAGATTCAACAAGCACTAATTGAAGTTGAAGGCCTTAAACACCTTTTCAATACGTTGCCACAAATTCCTCAAATCGAAGAAAACCTACGTCGCCTTTCACTTCTAAAAAGTGCGGTTTATTCAGCCAGAATTGAGGGTTTTTCAGATACCGAGACTAATCTCAAACAAGAAAGCCGTAATCTTCTCACCTTGTATAGGCAGCTTTATGCAGGTAAGTTTCCTCAAAAGTTAACTCTAAGTTTAATTAAAAAACTCCACAAACAAACTTTTAAACACATTTCTGCAGGCGGATTTTGGCGCCAAGAAGCCTGGGCCATATTCAATCAAGCTGGTGTAGCCGTAGACATGACCCCGCTCCATACCCAACTTCCTCAACTAATGGAGGGATATATAGAATTTATTAACCATTTAAGCGAACCTCCCCTTATAAAAGCCCCAGTTGCGCAATTTATTTTCGAGAAGATCCACCCCTTACCAGACGGGAATGGGCGCGTAGGCAGGCTGATATCTTCTTTTGTACTTTACAATGCCGGGTATGCCTTCAAAGGCCAGATTCCTTTTGAGCAATATATCGAAAAACATCGTGAGGAATATTATCAAACATTCATGCCTAGCAAAAATATCACTTCTTTTATAGAATTTTTCCTAGAAGCACTATTGACCCAAGGCAAAGAAATATTAGTGAGCGTTGTTTCTCCGCTTCAAGTCTCATCTCAAGGAGG
>CAYHNU010000043.1:0-4406 GCA_964358085.1 uncultured Gammaproteobacteria bacterium
CTAGTCCCTTGTGATACCACACAAATCTCTGGGTAATCACCCCTCCGATCGGCCAGATAAATTGACCTGTAGCCGAGACCTGCCCGGCATTGGGTGTTCTCTGGGCCACATACAGCGTTGGCGACCACGGAATCACATTCGGTCTCTTGCCATCCGGTACAATCAGAGTTTGTCCCACCGCCAAAGCAAAAGTCTCGTCGTCGGCAAAAACATTAAATGGGAAGTCTACGATTCCCTGCGTTCCGGCCTGATATTTCTTGGCAATCGAGTAAATGGTTTCTCCCCGTACAACTTTATGCGACACCCCTGCCACTGGCAAAATCCGCAACTTTTGCCCCGGTTTTATGTCTTTCACATCTGCCAAATTATTCTCCCACCTGATCGTATCCGAATCGATTCCAAATTTCCCGGCAATAGCTGACACCGTATCCCCCGGCTGCACTATATATTCCTCGATTTTATCCCTCACCCTGTCTGACTTTTGCGTCGTCGTTTCGTTGTCGGTAACCGACCGCACTACTTCCGACGGTGAGGAACTATTCCACGGATCAGGGACAATTCCCGGAAAAGAGCTAGCCAACACCGGCGCCAGCACTATACCCAGTCCCACTAGGGCAGCCATACCGATGTGCACAAACGGCTGGGCGAACCGCCCCCTCTGCCGGGTAAGCACTCCCGCCACCACCCCCTTGGCCCCCTCAAAGCCCCGGAATACCCGGTACGCCCGCCAAAAAGTATACTTGTACCACAACTTTCCATAAGCGACAATATCACTCCACAACTGTCGAAGATGGTGAGCGTAGTCGAACCATTTCATCGTCTCCCTATTCTATCAAATGATATAATATTTTCGCATGAACCTCAAAGTTGCCGGCGGCCAGGTGCTTCAAGGAGAAATAACTCCCTCCGGCAGCAAAAACTCCGTTGTCGCCCTTCTTCCCGCCTCCCTTCTTTTTGACAAACCCCTCACCATTAAAAACGTCCCCCAAATTACCGACGTCGACCGGCTGGTCGCCATCCTTACCCACTTAGGATCAAGAATTGACTGGGACAAGTCTCAAAATACCATGACTATAGACAACTCCCAAGTTAAATTTGACCCCATAGACCCCACAGACGTAAACTCCACCAAAGGTATACGCGGCACCACTCTTTTGTGGGGACCCATGCTAGCCCGCTTTAAAAAAGCCGAAAGCAGTGAACAGCCCGCTGGCTGCACTTTGGGCTTCCGCCCGATAGACGCCCACTTTCAGGCCTTTAAGGATTTAGGTATTAAAGTCCAAACCACAAATAACCATGTGCACCTTGACTCCACCAACGCCAAATCGGGTCCTGTCTGGCTCACGGAAACTAGCCCCACCGCTACCGAAAATATAATTATGTTGGCCGTCACCCTACCCGGGCGCACCACCATTGTTCACGCAGCCTGTGAACCCAACGTCCAGCAACTCTGCAGTTTCCTTGCCTCTTGCGGCGCCGAAATTTCTGGTATCGGTTCCAGCGTTTTAACCATTTCTGGCGGCCGCCCCCTTACGCCTGTCGAAGTCACGGTCATGCCAGATATCTATGAGATCGGCACGTTTCTGGCCCTGGGAGCAGTCACCGGCGGCCGAGTTTCAATAAAAAACAGCCTTCCTCAATACTTCACCGCCATCAACCGGGAATTTGCCAGGTTTGGCATTAATATCACCTACTCCGACGACACCGCCATCGTAGAAGCCGGTCAAAAACCCCGGCTCTTCAAACTTCGGCAACCCTTAATCGTCCGCGCCCAACCCTGGCCGGCTCTCCCCGTGGACATGCTTCCTCTTTTCATTCCCCTGGCTCTGGCTGCTCCCTCCGGTCAGGTCATGTTTCATAACTGGATGTACGAATCTGGGCTTTTCTGGACCTCAGAACTTGCCAAAATGGGAGCCAACATCGTCATGTGCGACCCCCACCGTGTTCTGGCTATCAGTGGCAACCCTCTCACTGGAGCTGTTCTTGACGCTCCCTATATCATCAGAGCCGTAGTTTCTATGGTAATGGCCGCCATGATCGCCCACGGGGAAACCGTGATCAATAACGCCGACTCAATTCACCGCGGTCACCCCAACTTCGTCGCCAATCTCAAAAAACTCGGAGCTAAAATTGAGGAAATCCTATAAACTGCACTTCGGGAGCCAGCGTCACTCCAAATTTCTCTTTTACCTCAGTTTGTAATTGCCTAGCCAATTCCCACACATCTTTCGCTGTCGCTCCCCCGGCATTGTAAATTAAATTTCCGTGATAATCCGCCACCGCTGCTCCTCCCAGCTTTCTTCCCTTGGCCCCCACTTGCTCCAATAGATACCCAGCCGCCACCTTCCCACCTTTTATCTTTTCCGCCGGAATCTGTTCTTGCGTCTCTTTCGGCAACTGGTCAAACCACAAATTCATAAAAAAACTTCCCGGACATTTCATTTCCGGTGGGTACTTCTTCATTCTTAGTTCTCTAATCTCATTCGATTTAGCTATCAATGTTTCTCTCTCGCCTTTTGGTAAATCAAACTCCACCTCCAAGATAATTTCTCCATTTTTCTTAAACATGCTCTCCCTGTACCCAAACCCGCATTTTTCTTTTGGCCAAAACCCCGTCAATGTCATCACCCCTTTCAGGTGATCGGAAATTGTCTGCCCATAGGCTCCAGCATTGCCATACACCGCCCCGCCTACCGTCCCCGGAATTCCTGCCAAACACTCCATCCCCGCAAACTCCTGATCATTCATTTTATTCACCAGCTCATCCAACATCACCCCGCTTCCAGGCATCCTGTTCACAATCACTAGCCCATCATACCCATCATTACTTACCAGCAAATTACTGCCACCCGCAATCACCAACCACTTCTCTTTTAAGCCCACCGCCTCCCGCATTTCTGCTACCGTCTCCACCTCCATTAAATATCTTGCCGGCCCCCCTACTCCTAAAGTCGTATAAAGTGCCAAACTTACATTCTCCAAAACTTTCATAGTTTTTTAATAGCCTTAGTAAATGCTTCTTTATCCGACCACGGATACTCCGTTTTTCCAAAACACATCGACTTCTCATGCCCCTTCCCCGTTACCACCACAATATCCCCGGGTTTGGCCATTTTTACAGCCATATTGATGGCTTTCTGTCGATCATCTTCACGAATACTTCCGACAGCTGTAATGTCTCTATAAATACTTTCCAGTGTCTCCGTTCGGGGGTCTTCAGCAGTAATAATAATTTTATCGGCAAGCTTAGCCGCTATCTTCCCCATCATCGGCCGCTTAGTGTGATCCCTCAATCCGGCACATCCAAAAACCACAATTAGTTTATGCCCCTTAGTCACTTGGTTTCTTAATTCACTTAGTATCTTGTCCAAAGCATTCGGAGTATGCGCAAAATCCACAATCGCCCTAAATTTCTGTCCCAATTTAATCTCCTCCATCCTCCCCGGCACCCCGGCAAAATTCTTCACCACCTCACTGATTACCGAATACTGAATACCGAATACTTTAGCAACAGTCTCCGCCGCCCCCGCATTATATTTGTTATACTCCCCCGCCAATTTGGGATTTAAAATTTTGAATTTGTATTTTGTATACCGGTAAATGGGGTGCTTAGCCATCCGCAACAGCTTCATTTTGGCCGCTTTGTACTTTTCAAAAGTTCCATGATAATCCAAATGCTCGTGAGAAATATTGGTAATTATCCCTACCATAAATCTCACTCCTGCCAGGCGGTTTTGATCCAGCCCGTGCGAAGTTACTTCCAACACTACGTGAGTAATTCCCCGATCGGCGATTCTCTTCAATAATGGCTGCAAAAGTCTGGCGTCCGGCGTAGTCACATGAAATCCGGTGTCAATCTCATCGTCCCCAATATATGCCGCCACTGTCGAAATCAGAGCCACTTTAAACCCCGCTGTCTTCAGCATCTCGTAAATCAGGTGGCTTGTCGTAGTCTTCCCGTCCGTCCCCGTCACCCCGACTACCGTCAATCGGTATGCCGGCAGACCATATATAAGCGCGTATACCCAGGACGTTCCCCAATGCCACAAATTTTTCATGGGCTTCATCATATGAATGCCAACCACATACCAAAAATTGCCAGGACCAATCCCGTCAACCAAGCTCTAGCCACAATTTTTGGCTCCTCCCATCCTAAAATTTCCAACCAATGATGCAGGGGAGCAATGGGAAAAATCCTTCTCTTTAAAACACTCTTTCCAAAAATCTGCACTAGGCTGCTTCCTCCATCTACCAAGAACGGTAACCCGATAACCAACAGCGCCACAATTTTCCCCGAAAGAAGTCCCACTAATGCCAAAGTGGCCCCAAAAGCCATTCCCGAGGCATTCCCTAAAAAGGCCCGCGCCGGATAAATAGTAAAGTAGATACCGGCCATCAGGCTCCCC
>CAYHNU010000044.1:0-4346 GCA_964358085.1 uncultured Gammaproteobacteria bacterium
ACCGGAAAGCTCACGCCAAGCTAAAGGTCAGGCCGTCGTCAATCTCATCAATATCGAGCAGGATGAAAAGCTGGAAACCGTTCTCCCTCTTGGCAAAGACGATGGCGTCAAGTTCCTGCTCATGGTTACCAACCAAGGAACTATCAAGAAAACCAAGATTTCCGAATTTGAATCCATCCGCCAATCCGGCAAAATCGCCATCAAATTAGATAAAGGCGATTCTCTCAAGTGGGTTAAACCTACTACCAGTTCCGATCACGTACTCCTCGTTTCCTACGAAGGCAAATCTATTAGATTCAAAGAAGAAGATGTCCGCGCCACTGCCCGCGACACTATGGGTGTCCGCGGCATAGAATTAAAATCCGGTGACTATGTGGTCGGTATGGAAGTGTTTCCGTCCACTAAGACAGCCCCCACCGACCGCCGCCGCAAGACTTTTGAAGACGTATTAATTGTCATGGAGCATGGCTTAGGTAAAAGAACTGGAGTTAAAGAGTGGCCCTTGCAAAAACGCGGCGGTCAGGGCGTCAAAGCCGCCGAAATTACCCCTAAGACCGGCAAAATCGTTTCCTGTATTTCCATCGACGAAACCATCGAGCAGATAATTCTCACTTCCAAATCCGCTCAAGTCATTAAGTTGCCCCTCAAAAATATTCCCCAGCTTGGCCGGGCCACTCAAGGTGTCATTTTAATGCGCTTTGCCCACAAAGGCGACTCCGTCGCCTCCGTCACCTGCCTGGAAAAAGAAACAGTAAGTTCCAGTTGACACTCTTTGTAAACCGCGTGTTACTATATGTCAATATGCCCCCACACAAAGATCCTGCCAAACTTCCAACAAATGATCAGCTAAAACTTCTCCGCGATGGTGTAGATAGGATGGAATGGGATTTCAGTGTTATTAAATCCAAGCAAAGATCACACGATGATCAATTCAAACTTATAAAGGTAGAGTTCAAGACTCTCAACAAACGTTTTGATCGGCAAGACAAAAAGTTTGATAAATTGTATAAACTCATTAGCGGATTTGTAGGAAGAATCAAATCCCAAGACGAAGAAATTGGCACGCTCAATGTGAGAGTCACCCGGCTGGAGAAACCAATCCGGGCTGTGATATCATAAACTCATGAATTCGTGGTGGATTAAAATATTCTTAGTTTTTGCAGCGGTTTTCACCTTCGCTAAATGGGGTCCGAGCATCCCTATTTCTTCCATCGTTTCTCAAAAGCAAGATTTTTTCACCGTTACCGGTGAAGGCAAAGTCACCGTCGTTCCGGATACGGCAGTAGTAGACCTGGGTATCACCGTCAACCAGCCCACCGTCAAAGCCGCCCAAAACGAGGCAAACTCGGTCATTAATGCTATTACCCAATCTATCAAAGATCTTGGGGTAGCCGCCAAGGACATCAAAACCAGCAATTATTCTGTTTATCCTCAATACGACTACAACGAAGGACAAAATCGCATCACCGGTTACCAAGTCAGCGCCAGCTTAACCGTCACTGTCCGGGAAATCGACAAAGTTAATCAGGTTATTGATACCGCCACTGCCAAAGGGGCCAATACGGTAGGAGGAATTCAACTCACCGTCGACGAAGACAAAAGAAAACAGCTTCTTCAGGATGCCCGGGAGCTGGCCGTAAAAGACGCCAAATCCAAAGCCGAATCTCTTGCCTCCGCCGCTAGCATGACTTTAGGCAAGATTGTGAATATTCAGGAAGAAACTAATAATTTCCCCAGACCCATGATGGGTATGATGGCCATTGCCGATAGCGCCACAAAAACTAATATTCAACCCGGCTCCACCGACATCACATCTTCTGTAACCCTTTTTTACGAGACCCGCTAATACTCATCTACAAATCTAACTCTATCTATATAAACAATTGATTTACCTTCAATAACCTCCGTCATCTCATCAAATGTACCGAAAGTATTCTTTAACTTTCTAAATTCTTTCTCTGTCATCCAGATGTTTTCTCCTTCGGGAACCCTCTCCTTCAGCTCACCCTCTACATCATCTACCCTGAAAACCCAGAAATATTTATCCTCCAGCAATCTGCCGCCTTTATGAAAATGATGATAGTGGACTATTCCCTTCAGGGTGAACTTTCCCGATAATCCGGTTTCCTCCAAAAATTCTCTTCTTGCGCATTCCAGCGGAGTCTCGCCCCAGCGCACCTTGCCACTGTGTGATCCGTACCAGCCATAAAAGGGTTCCTTCATTCGCCGATGCACCAAATATTCTTTCGCACCCTTGTTTATTCTCACCGCATGGATCGCTATCGCCACTTTCCCTTGCTTCTCCAATTTTAACGAGTCCGTGTCCATTCGATTCGCAAACTCTTTACCCTCGGTAGTCAAAAAGTATTTTCCGTTATCTTTCCTGATCAACCCTTCTTTTAACAGATGATTTACATGAAATGTAAAATGATCGTTAGATACATCTACTTTCTTCAAATCACTAAACCGGGCCCCGGGTTTAAACAGCAGCTCCCGCAAAATTGAAATTTGGAAATCATGTATTTTTATTTCCATACGCCGTATTATTTTCCAAATCCTTTCCAATGTCTAGTAAAGTCAGCTTTACTTCGGTTCTTCTTCGGTCATACTTCCCAAAAGACCCAAAGTCAGGTAAAATAGCCTCCTATGGGCAGAAGCAAAGCTAAAACCTACCTCCAGCCAGACGACAACACCTGTGGTCCAGCCTCACTCAAAACCGCTTTGGAAATTTTGGGCATCCGCAAGTCGCTAGGGGAGTTGATCAAATTGTGCCGCACCACCAGAAACGGCACATCACCAGCCAAGTTAATCCGGGCCGCCAATCGCCTGGGAATTTCGGTTCTGGCAGTCGAAAAAACCACCCTCACCCATCTCCAAAACGCTCTCAAATATAAATCTCTCAAACCCCGGGCCGTTATCGTCGATTATCTATATGATCTCAAGGCCGATCTTAGTCCCCACGAAGAATCCGGCCACTATGCGGCTGTGGCCTCATATTCAGCTAGCAACCGGCGCATAATTCTTTTTGACTCTTCAACAGGCACTAAAAAATCGTACGATTGGAAGGATTTCATGAACCGCTGGTGCGATTTTGAATTCAAAAAGCATGGTGACAAATTAATTAAAAGTTGGAATAACCGCCTTATGTTCGTTTTGGCCAAAGATCCCAAAGACCTACCTAAATTCAAAATCTCCACCGCTAAACTCTTTTTAGCTTAAATCCGCGGCGCTGCCAGCAAAAACTGTCTCTCCCGTACCCGATCCGGCAGCCGCCCATAAACTCGCTTATAAGTAATGGCCACCAGTGTCTCTATAAACTCCCCATATGTCCACCCTTGGGCTTCCACTGACTTCACCGTTGCGTCCTGGGTATCGTAGTAATTCAAGCTGGGATTCATATTTATATCCACTATATAGGGTCGGCCGTGCGTATCCACCCGGATATCTATCCTGGCCACATCCCGACAACCAAAAGCCCTATACGCCGCAATAACCAACCTCTCTATCCGCCTATTCAATTTCCGGTCTATCTTTACCGGAGCATGCGCCCGCGCCCCCCAATATTCCCACGACTTGTCATCCCATTTAGCCTCATAAGTATATACATCCCAATTATCCGCAAATTCCCCACCAAAGGAAATCTCGCAGTAGGGGAGTGCCACCGCTTTTTCCCCATTACCGATTACTGTCACATGGATCTCTCGTCCGTCTATAAATTCTTCCGCTATCACCTCGCCCGGAAAATGCTTAAACAAATATTTCACCCGTTCCGCTAATTCTTGTTGATCAATTACCACCGAGTCCTGGGAAATACCAATTCCGGCGTGTTGCCCTGACGGTTTAACCATCAGCGGGTATTCCAATCCCCGCACTTGAGAAATTTTCGATCGGCGGTTAAAAATTCTAAAATCGGCAGTGGCAATCCCCAATCGTTTCATTCTTCTCTTCACCCGGGCTTTTTTTGTTACATACTTGAAACAGCGCATATCATGGCCCATTTGTGCTCTCCCCATAGTCTCCAAACGCAATCCGACTTTGGTATACAATTCCCAGGTTTCGTCTTCCACAAAATTAAACACCACTTGTCCAGGCACTTTCACAGCTTTGCGCCAATTTTTTTTCGTCACCTGCATCAGTCTAACCATGTGTCCCCGTTCTTCCAAAGCTTCCGAGAGTCCCCGGGCCGCGTTCTCTGCGTCCTTTAGGTCTTCGGCTTCTCCTCCGTAATACAAAATCGCCACACTGATCGGATAATCAAAGGAAATTGGCGTCATGAATTTCTATAAACCTTAAATAAGCGTTTTCCACTATATGTGTGAGCAATTCTCCGTAAGTTTTAAATCCGG
>CAYHNU010000045.1:0-4256 GCA_964358085.1 uncultured Gammaproteobacteria bacterium
GCAGTTTTCTGGGTTTGGAGACGTTTTTGGGAGTCCTGGACCAGAGTTTTCTGTTGGGCATAGCTATTTTGGACGGTTTGGGTTTCAGCCAGAAAACGGCGGTTGGTAGACTGGACTATTTGTAAATACTTAAAGCGAGAGATAAGCTGGGAGACGTCGTCTGAAGAAAGAAAAATTTGCAGAGGTTCAAGCTGACCCTGCTTGTAAGACAGTCTTATCTGTTTTTCTAAGAGGCGGGATTTTTCCTGAAGTTTGTCTTCCAGAAAATTTATTTTGGCGGAGATGGAGGCGATCTGGCCTTCGGTCTGAGACATTTTCAAAGTAGTAAGCTTAATTTGACTGTCGTAGAAAACAATTTGGCCGGAAAGAGTTTGGGCCTGGCTGTGCAAGGTAGCGACTTTTTTTTCCAGTTCGGAGATTTTTGTCGTCAGATCATCGGCAAAATCGGCACGAATGAGAGCGGGAGAATAGAGGAGCAGGAGAGTAAAAGTGAGAAGGAAAATAAGTTTTCTCATACTTTTAGGAAACGCCGAACAGCCAGAAATCCTCCAACTGCACCTATGACGGCGCCTAAAAGCAATTCCCCGCCCAAAAGGGAGAGCATAAACCAAAAGGGGGCAGGTAAAATAGGAATACCGACCAGAAAACCGGCCAGGAAAGGCGTACTGTACAGCAAAATTAGATAGGAGACACCCCAGGCAATAAAGGCGCCAGTAGCTCCGTAAATTACTCCCTCCCAGATGAAGGGGGCACTAATGTAGCCCCTGGTCGCTCCCAGTAGTTCGTGGAGAGTAATTTCGTCGCGGCGATTGGCGACTTTAATACCGATGATGAGGAGAATAATGATGAAGGTGATGATCAGATGAGAACCAACCAAAGAAAAACCGATGAGGCGGACAGAGCTGGTCCAAATGGCTAGTTGAGAGACAATGTCCTCGGCAAAACGGACGTCATCAATATTGGCTTGGGTTTTAAGGAAATCAGCAATGGGCTTGAGGTCGGCAGGATTTTTGGCCGAAACCTCAATAGAGGCAGGCAGCATGTTGGCGGTGACGGCTTCCAGAAGTAAGGGATCGGATTTATTGAGATCTTTATAAAGTTTGAGAGCTTCTTCTTTGGAAATATATTTCACTTCGGCCACCAGGCCAGTGGATTGGAGATTGGCTTTGATGAGTTCCACAGCTTGGGAAGTGGGAACCAGATCAGATTTGAAAAAAGCGTTGACCTGGGGCCGAGTTTCAAAATAGGTGAGGATGGCTTGTGAGCCGGCAGCTACTAAAAAGAAAATACTGCCCAAAAAGAGAGTCATGGTCATGATGGAAACGGCCGCTAAGGCCTGATAGGGAGAACGGCGGATGCGCTGCCAGGCAAGTGAGAAGGGTTTATTCATATTTGCCTTTGGGAGAATCCTTAGTAACTTTACCCGCTTCCAGAGAAATTACCCGACGGCCCTGGTGATTAACAATGTCTGCGTTGTGAGTGGCCATAAGAACCGTAGTTTTGAGTTCAGAGTGAATAGTTGAGAGTAAGTTGACGATGGAGCGGGCGGTTTTGGGGTCTAAATTGCCGGTGGGTTCGTCGGCCAAGATAAGTTTGGGGCGGGCGACAATGGCCCGGGCCAGAGCGACACGCTGCAATTCACCACCGGAGAGTTGGGCCGGAAAAAGATCAGTCCGGGCAGTAAGTTCTACTAACTCCAAGGCTTTTTTGACTGATTTTTGTAAATCGTCCGGTTTGACCCCCATGACTTCCAGGGGCAGAGCCACATTTTCAAAAACGCTTCTGTCTGAAAGCAGCTTGAAATCCTGAAAGACGGTGCCGATGGTGCGGCGGTATTCGTGGATTTTGGCCGGACCCGCCAAGACCAGTTTGCCGGCATCAGGCTTAAGATCGCGCATAATCAGGCGTAAAATGGTAGTTTTGCCGGATCCGGAGGGGCCGGTGAGAAAAACAAATTCCCCGGGAGCAATATCAAAACTGACGGCGTCCAAAGCCAGAATATTACCGAATTTTTTGGTGAGGTGTTGGGCAGAGATCATGGTTTACTCGATGATTTTGACGCGGCCCACATCCATGAGCCAGGAAGCTTTCGTGCCTTTAAATGTTTCACCCCAAACTTCGACGTGTTTATCTACAAATTCGTCCAAATCGATGACCGAAGAAATGAGATAAGCTGAATTTTTGGGGTTGCTGTCCAGCACCAAGTGATGCGTACCCTCGCCATTAAGCCCGTCTTTCTTGAGAATACCGGCCGCGGAATCGCGAAAAGTTTTGGTGTCGGTGGAACCAACTTCAGTGGCTGTTTTGATCATGTCCGGGGTGGACGTGCCGGCGACCTGGGGAGGAGAAACGCGAAACAGCAGATAACCTACTCCCGTGCCTAAGAGAATGATAAGAACGGTTAATCCGGATAGCCAAACTTTAGGAGAGAGGGTCATGACTTTAGTATACCATGCGCACCTCGGCGTCGATGAACTCGTCGAGCTCGCCGTCCAGTACCGATTCCGCCTGAGACGTTTCTACACCGGTGCGCAAATCCTTGACTAATTTATAGGGGTGGAGAACATAGGAACGGATCTGGTTGCTCCAAGAGGCGGCTTTGTATGCGCCTTTTAGTTTTTTGGTCTCGTCGGCTCGTTTTCCTTGCTCCAGAAGCCACAATTTAGCTCTAAGTAGAGCTAGAGCAATCTTTCTATTTTGTTCCTGAAAGCGCTGAGTTTGGCAGGCTACTGAAATACCAGTGGCCTTGTGGGTGAGACGGACGGCAGTGGATACCTTGTTTACGTTCTGACCGCCGTGGCCGGTGGCCCGGAAAGCCTCAAACAAGACGTCGTCCGGCTTGATGACCATATCAGCCGCGTCGGACTCCTCCAATTCCGGCAGAACTTCCACCAAGGCAAAAGAAGTTTGGCGAAGATTGTCGGCGTTAAATGGCGATTGGCGGACCAGCCGGTGTGTCCCCCGCTCCCCAATTAAATATCCATATGCGTATGGACCAGTGACGGTTATGGTTGCAGATTTTAGTCCCGCCTCTTCGCCAGGGGTCTGATCCACGATTTCCACGTCCCAGCCGCGGGCTTGGCAAAATCTCAAATACATGCGCAGAAGCATCGAAGCCCAATCCATGGCTTCGGTGCCGCCTTGGCCAGCATGGACAGACAGGATAGCGTTGTGGTTGTCGTAAGGACCGTTTAAGAAAGTCCTAATTTCTAATTGACCTAACTTTTTAATTAATTTTTTGATGTCTTTTTCTTCCAAAATTTCGGCTACAGACTGCGCGTCGTTTAAACCTTTTTCTAAATCGGCAATTTCTTTGCCCTCTTGTTGCAAAGCAGCCAGCCGTTTCATGGCCGCCTGGGCAGATTCTTGATCGGACCAGAAATCCGGTTGGGAGGATTTAGCTTCCAGTTCGGCAATTTGCCTGGCGCGCTGATCAGGGTCTAGTTTAACTTTAATTTTTTCCAGGCGACCTGAAAGATCGTCCAGTTGAGATTTAATATCGGTCATTTTGCTGATGGAGAGGCAGAGGGTTGACAGACGGCGTTTCTGATTTGTTGGAGCTGATCGGGCTTGAGTTTCAACAAGGCGTCGGTGATTACGCCCAGGCTTTCGTTGGTGACCTGAACCCCCAAAACCACCGGGCCTAAGTTCTTGCCGGGGTGGGTAACGAAGGCGTCCAGAGTATCGCTGATCATTTTCCCAGCTTGGGACGGATTAACGGCGGGTATAGCCGGAAGTTTGATCTGTGATTTGATTTCGGCCAGAGAAGTGGGGATTTTGGGCGGCGACCCCCTCTTTACAGAAACGTACCCGTACACTCCAACCACCAGGACCGCAATAAAAGCTACTTTAAACAAAAATCCAAACATAGTCTTAGTATACCTGATTATGGGTACCTATGTCATAAAATTTCGCTGTGTCAGATTCAATTATTTTGTAAACTACCCGAATATCTCCAGTTATCCAAAACGACCTAAATTCTGGCTTATCCCCAGTGAGTTGGTGATCTTTCAGGGTTAGGTTTGTTCGATCTTTTTCCCAAAGGTGTAATCTTTCCGAATATTTGGATGTTAACTTGAGGTTGGGTTTGATCCGTTTTTTGTAATGTTTCAAGAACTGCCTATGAAAGACTATGTTCATGCATTAAGCTGGCGGAGAAAATCGTCGACGTTTTTGGCATAAAAGACATTTTTGCCGCTTTTGAAGTCTTCTTCCATTTTTAAATATCTCTTCTCATTTTTGGCCGATAATTTTAC
>CAYHNU010000046.1:0-4217 GCA_964358085.1 uncultured Gammaproteobacteria bacterium
TCGCCTTGGAGGAGGTTAGCCCACAAACGAGGCGCGGGCATCTTACAGTCGCCCCCTTATATTTTTAGCGGTGCGGACAAGGACACCTCAAGACCCATGTTTGGGGGGAATAAAGCACAAGGGTCCTGTCGCTTGCCGCACCACATAGGCTACTATCGTGTTCTGGGTATAAAATAATATAAAAGTTTTGAGTTGTCAATCCAGTGTATAAGGCCACCCACTTTTGCACTCGGCGGGCATATTGGCGACTGCTTCACGTGGTAACTGTAACATAAATTGGACGGGCGAGAGTTTGTTTTGGAAAGCGCAGTGCACCCGCTCGGTATTGTACCAGACGAGATAGTCCACGAGTCTGCCGTTGAATATCTCCGGCGTCTTCAAGTCAGAGACATGATAATCCACGAATTCTTCTTGAATGGTTCGGTTGAATCGCTCTAGACGCGCATTCATCTTGGGAGTCTTGGGATAGGTGTGATAATGGACGAGGTGAAGGCGCCGCAGTTCCTCGTCAAAATGTTTCATAAACTCGCTGCCGTTGTCAGTGAGCACAAACGCGATCGGGAACGGAAAGACTTTGAGGCAGAGGGTGAAAAACTCTTTGGCGGCGAGAGAGGCATGCGAGGTGGTTTCCCAGGCAAAACAGAATCTCGTATAGAGATCCTCAAAGGTGATCACATAGTAGCGCCTGCCCCAGATATGCTTTTCGATAGTGTCGAGGGCGACACAGTGGCCTGGATACTCGGTCTTGAAATTCATAGGTTTTCTCACTACCTTCTGCCGATGGATGACTTTTATTTTCCCGAAGTGCGATATCGCGGTGGGTCGCCGTCGCAGACCTCCCAGGTCTTTTATCAATCTGCCAATGGTCTTGGGCTTGGGGCAAGCGAGGCCTTTCTGCCCGCACCATTCCGCGAGCAACGGGTGGAGCTTTTCTTTTCCTAGGTTCGGATGCTCGAAGCGGATACGTTTGATCTCGGATAAAAGGCGGTCGCCCCACAGTCGTTTGCGTTTTGTCTTTGGCGCTCGTGATTTCTCGTTCAGCGCTTCCGGTTTCTTTCCGCCTGTAATCCACTTCTGCTTCCAATCAAACAAGGTACGACGTTTAACCTCAAAGGCCTCAATCGTCGCGTCAAGGCCGTGCTTTTCCCAGAAGATCAAAATCTTTGTTTTCTTTTCCGCTTGTTTGGTAATCATATATCGGGAGCGTAGAGCATCCCGATATATCGTCAACATGCCTTTGACGCCGGTATATTTACAATGGATTTTCATGGCGAGGCGATGGCCTCACCGAGTGCAATATGTATCTGGCCTTATGCAGTAACGACTTTCACGATTTTTTCTTTTGCTCTCAAGCCAGAAATTATAGAAATGGAACTTTTTTTGACTTTAAAATGGGTGGCTAGAAGCTGGACTAGTCTTTCGTTGGCCCTCCCCTTTTCTCGCGGGGTGGAAACATAAATCTTGTAAACGTCTTTTTCTTTGATAACACGCTCTTTTTTGGCGCCCGTTACGACGCGGATTTTTATTTGCATTGAGTAAGTATAACAAAAGCCCCGAGTTATCGTTCGGGATCTTCATTTTGTCCCTAAATTTTCTTCACCAAAGTTTGAAAATTTAGACAAAATTTCGAACTGCGGTGCTTGGTTGTCGGCATATCCTACTTTCCCCCCTAGGGAGTATCATCGGATTTCGGCGCTTTCACTTCTCTGTTCGGAATGGGAAGAGGTGGGACACACCGAAATGAAACACCGACAACGAAACATCGCAGTTAAATTTTATTTCCGTTCAAATTTTTGGATTATTGACTTCTTTTTTTAATTATTCTATAAAGACTAAAGACAAAGGAGGTAGTATGGGATTCACATTGGTTGCTGTGTGTACGGTTCTGGCGGTGATTATGAGCTTCGTTATCGCCGGTGGAACGAATTGGTTTCAGTTGGCGTTGGTTGGGTTTTATCTATCCGGTCTAATCATTGGGTTGATCAGAGGATATACCAATCAACCAAAACCACACACTCGTCGGGCTCAATGATGAGTATCAATGGGGGGGCATCTTTTTCTAAATCTTCGCGAACTAGTGTCGCGGAGATTTTTTAATCCAAAAATTTGAACGGAAATTTTACCCCATTAGAATTTTGCATTCGAAGAAATCCTTCGACAGGTGCTTAGATTTACAAATAACGTTCAAAAACTAAAAACGTTTTATGCAAAACTCTAACGGGGTATACGCATTTTGGGGCTTTCGCTCCCCACGGAAGTTTTTTATTTTAGAGAAGCTCTCGGAGGCAATTTTTGCTTGGTTCCCGCCTAGGCGGGAAAAAATTGCCGAGAGGTAGCGGGCGCTTGCCGTTGGAGCGAGCGAACCGCGGTTCTCGAAAATAGAAAACTGAAGTAAGTCAGTATTGGGATGGTTGGTAAACGGTCTATTAGTACTCCTTGGCTTAACGCATTACTGCGCTTACACCTAGAGCCTATCAACCTGGTAGTCTTCCAGGAGACCTGCACCTAATCTTGGGGTAGGCTTCGCGCTTAGATGCTTTCAGCGCTTATCCCTTCCATACATAGCTACCCGGCAGTTCACTTGGTAGCAAAGCCGGTAAACCAGAGGTATGTTCAGCCCGGTCCTCTCGTCATGTAATCACGTATCACTACGTGCATAGACTATATCTTTACCCTTCTCTTTCGAAGTTAGGGTATCGGCGTATTATGAAAGCTAAAAAACTTTCATCCGACCACTAATGGTCAAGTCGTTACGGGGTCATCCGCCAGCTGGCGGAGACTTCCCACGGTATTAACTTTAATTCGTTTGATCAAGAATCTTGGACCGCAAGATTGTTTGCAAACTAAAGTATCCACCGTTATTAGCCGAATTGTCATCGTGGATTACTCCACGAAGTAGCAATGTTGTTTACTAGGGCCAACTCCCCTCAAGTGCTAAACGCCTGCAGCAGATAGAGACCGACCTGTCTCACGCTTCAATTGGACTATACCACCTTCCTAAAAACTTTTTAGGAAGATCGACGTGTTATGGGATTAATATCCCATCCAACCCTATTGGGTTAAGTCTCTACGGGGTCAATGTACGAATTTTTCGTTTCTTAGAATAATTTAATTCTTGAAAACTATTTACTAATTTCATTAACGCACTGAAGTCTTTTGAACTTTTGACTTCTTTTCTCATATCTAGAATTTTTAGCATAAGATTCGCCTGTTCTTTTTTGAGAATTAAATATTGGGCAACCATTTTCAGAAAAGATCGAATTGATTCTTCTCTGCCAATGGTATATTCCAAAATGCCATCTTTTCGTTCTCGTATATAACCGAGATTGATAAGATTACAAATTTTCTCAAAATTCAGACGATCTTTTTGGGATTGGAAAAGTACGATATATGGCGCGATTTGAAAACCATAACGATATGTATCGTTTGGTTTGAGCCTTACATAAATACTCCCATCACCATCTAAGAATCCTGCTAGATACGATTTTTGCGTTGACGAAATATTTTTCATACATGACTTCCCTCGGTATTATCCTAACATACGACAGGTTATATATCTAATATGCTAGGCCTTCACCGATATGAGTCGATTTATTCGATACACATTACTGTGTAAAGCCGCCGTGTTTGATGTCCCTCGTCCAGATTTGACGGTCTGAACCCAGCTCGCGTGCCACTTTAATTGGCGAACAGCCAAACGCTTGGGAGCTTCTCCACCCCCGCGCTGTGGCGAGCCGACATCGAGGTGCCGAGCGAGGTCGTCGATAGGAACTCTCGGACCTCACCAGCCTGTTATCCCCGGAGTAGCTTTTATCCGATGTCTCCAACCTTTCTATTAAGAATTGTCGGGTCACTAAGTTCTGCTTTCGCACCTGCTCGACTTGTAGGTCTCGCAGTCAAGCCGGCTTTTGCCTTTACACGTCCGGCCCGGTTTCCATCCGGGCTAAGCCGACCTTAATAAACTCCTCCGTTACTCTTTAGGAGGAAAACGCCCCATTTAAACTGCCCATCAGGCACTGTCTCGATTCGGTTTACGCTTGCGCGATCTCGAATCGGTTAGATTTTAAAGTGTTGCAGATGGCTGTTTCATTGTTGCCTCCACGTCCCCCGAGAGGAACGCTTCAAAGGCTCACCACTACGCTACGCAACAACACTCTAAAGCCAATACCAAACTACAGTAAAGCTTCCGGGGTCTTTTCGTCCCGCTGCAGGTATCC
>CAYHNU010000047.1:0-4072 GCA_964358085.1 uncultured Gammaproteobacteria bacterium
ATTACAGAGGAATTCCCTAAAAAGGCACGCGCCGGATAAATAGTAAAGTAGATACCGGCCATCAGGCTCCCCAGCCAGATAGCAATAAACAAGGACAGGACCTGGTCCAGTTGGGTCACTGAAATTACCCAAAATGCCAAGAGGCAAATCATCAGTAACCCTTCTCCCAAGGAATCCAGTCCCGACGTAATGTCAAAAGCATTGGCAAAAGTTACTAGCATTAACGCCGCGCCAAACACATATCCGATCCCCAAATGCAAGACTCCCACCCCCGGCAAATTCACAATATCTATTCCCAATCCCCAGTAAAGAAGCGACCCCGTCGCCAGTGCCACCACCCACTGCAGAGCAAATTTATGCCATCTCCTCAGCCCAAATACTCCTGTCTTTGCAAATCCAAAAATTTTCAAGATGTCGTCATATAGCCCAATCAGGCCAAATCCCGTAAATGTAATAAATATCACCACCAATTCCCGCTGCAAAGGGAATCCCGAAAACAATGCGTTTGTGGTCCTGGGAATTGAAAGTATCGGGAAAAGCACCATAAACAATGTTGCGATCACTCCCACCAGAAGCACCCCCAGCCCGGTCGGTGTTCCAGCTTTCCTGGCTTGTTTTTCTCTGATAACCGCCAGCTCCTCCGTAGCATACTTCCTCACTTCCTTGACTTCGCTTTTAACAGTAGCTTTCATCCGGTACAAAAAGTTGATAAACGGCACCACCAAAACCGCAGTCACCACAAAAGAAAAAATTACTATTCCCAAATACAGTTGCATATTAGCGATATAATCTTAGCATGTCGAAGATTCACTTTATGGGTATTGGCGGTTCAGGCATGTCTGCCGTAGCCGAAATTGCCAGAAGCATGGGCTTCCAGGTCTCCGGCTGCGACCTCAAAACCGGCGGTCACGACGTCTCCCATCTCGAAGGAATAGATATTCTGGCCGTCACGCCTGCTGTTTACTTTCTAAGTAAACAGCATCCTGAGCTTGTCGAAGGACAACATCTGGGAATAGCCATGACTTGGCAAGAGTTTATGGGTAAGTATTTACATAAAGATAAGTTTGTAATATGTATCGCCGGCACACATGGCAAGTCCACCACCACCGCCCTGGCCGGCCTCCTCTTACAGGCCTCTGGCCTGGATCCAACGGTCGAAGTAGGAGCCGACGGTTCCCGTTTTGGTCAAGGTAAATATTTTATTTCCGAAGCCGATGAATATTATGGAAATTTTCTCCACTACCACCCAAATATCGTGATTCTCAATAATATTGAGCTGGATCACCCGGAGTATTTCGGTACTTTCGAAAAAATGCTCGACACCTACGCGCAATTTGTATCACAAATTAAACCAGGTGGAACCTTGATTTACAACATGGATAACTTGGGTAATCGACAATTAATCCCCAAAATCCAAAGTTCCAAAATTTCCATTGTGGGTTTTCTCCTATCCGATTTTCCAAAAAAACTAAGGCTTAGCGTGCCAGGTAATCACAATAAAGCCAACGCCGTGGGTATTATAAAATTGGCTGAAGTTTTGAAAATAAGTAACAAAATATTATATAAAGTACTAAAAGATTTCACAGGCATTGGTCGAAGATTGGAAGAGCTGGGAACAATAAACGGAATCACGGTAATTGACGACTACGCCAATCACCCGACTGCCTTTGCGGCCAATATTTCCGCTGTAAAAGAAAAATACCCGGATTCAAGAATTTGGGCCGTCATAGAGCCCCATACTTTCAGCCGCCCCAAGGCTACTCTTCCTGACTATCCCACAGCTTTTAAACAAGCGCACCAAGTCATAATTTCCAAGATTTTCGCCTCCCGCGAAACCGATCCCGGCAACTTTACCGGCGCCGATATTGCCAGAAGTTTACCCGCCGGTAGGCGGGCCATTTACATCCCAGAATTCTCCAAAATAGTTTCCACCTTAAAGGTGGAAACCCAACCTGGAGATATCATTTTAGTCATGGGCTCCGGCGATTCTTCCAAGCTCGCTCACCTTATCCTCGAATCTCTTTAGTTTACTCATATAACTGGCTGTGGGTTCCCAGTGCTACAAAATACACATCCTCTCCAATCTCCATAAATATCGCCCGCCAATCCCCTGTCACATTAATACTTCTGTACCCAGCATACTTTCCCGTCAGGCCATGATTATTCAAAACCGGATTAAATCTATTTTTCTTAAATAGCTGCAGCCTGGATTGAAATCTCTCCTCTACTTCTGCCGGAGCCCTTCGATACTGCTTTATGAACCCTTTTTTTAGATCCACCTGCATGCAACCATCTTATCGCATTTTCAACGTCGCTAAAATGGACGGTCTTCCCTTCCCGCATTTCCTTCTCTGCCTGCCTTAACTGACGAACCAACCAAGGGCTGGGATCTTCCGTCGCCCCAAAATCCACTCTCTTTATCTTCACTAGCTCTACCAGGTAGCCCTTTAAAATAGAGCTCAAATTAAATCCCAACTTCCTAGCCACCGCTCGCGCGTCAGCCTTAAGTCTGGCTTCCACTCTCAAATTAATCACTGCCGTATTCATACCTTGTATTGTATATACAAAGTATATACAAAGTCAAGCCCCCAATTTTCTGACCGCTTCTTTAAACTGATTTCCCCGCTCTTTGTAATTTTTAAACATATCAAAACTTGCAGCTGCCGGTGATACTGCATACAATCCAGGATATTTGGCCATTGTTGGTATAATATCAATACTGTGGATTATCAGCAACTAAGGCAAAAATATCCCAAATTTATTTATACTAAATACAGCTTCCAAGTCGTCGACGATAAACTTGAGTTAGAGTTTTACTATCAAATTCCCCAAGATCACGCTTTCGTTCACAAACTAACCTTTGAAAATCTACATTTAGTCAATACTAAAATTGATGAGTCTCTTGTTTTTCACATCGGTCTTGCTGAAATGTTTTCGTATTGGAAAACTACTTGCTCCCCTCATATAGAAATTCAGGCAGGTCATTTATCACCTGAACAAATCACCTTTTGGCTCAAATTACTGCTCAAGGGCATGGGGCAATATTTTTATGAAAACCAGATTGACTTCACCTCTCCCGATTTTCTAACAATCACTTCATCAGGTCCCCAATTAACAGCTTGTCCTTCGCCAACTAAAAATAAATCCGCCCTTGTCCCCATAGGTGGCGGAAAAGACTCAGTGGTAACCGCCGAAATCCTCAAGGATCACTACTCTATCCAGCCCATCATCGTCTACCCTGCCACACCAGCCAGCAAAAAAGTTTCTACTATGTTAACTAACAAATCCCCTATTCTTGCCCATCGTATTTTTGACAAACACATGATTGAAATGAACAATCAAGGCTACCTCACTGGGCACATCCCCTACTCTGCCATCCTGGCTTTCATCTTTCTCCTCACTACTCAAATAGAAAATATTCCTTATATTGCTGTCTCCAACGAGAGAAGTTCTGATGAAAGCAATGTCACCTATCTAGAACAGGAGATAAATCACCAATACAGTAAATCTTCTGAATTTGAAACTGATCTAAATGTATATATTAAATCTCTCGGCCTCAATATTGCCTACTTTTCTTTCCTCAGGCCACTTTACGAAGTGCAAATAGCCCGACTCTTTTCCAAAATGCCCCAATATTTCAGTGTTATTAGAAGTTGTAACAAAAATCAACAACAAGATTCGTGGTGTGGCCAATGTCCCAAATGCATCTCTATTGCCATGACCCTTGGACCATGGGTTGGTGAAGAAAACATCAAAAAAATCTTCAACGGAACCAATCCATTAAAAGATCCTCAAAACCAAGGAATTATTCATGAAATGACCGATCCGACAGCCACCAAACCTTTTGAATGCATCACCACTACTGAAGAAGCACAAATTTGTCTGGAATTTATTGTCAAAGGCCAAACCCTCAGAGTCAAAGAGTTTCTCTCTCGCTGGAGCGATGCCCCCAAAACACCACCTCAATTTCTAGATATCCTTCAAAAGACTTATGCCAATTCTTGATCAAATCAAAAGCGCCGACAAAGTTCTCATCCTCGGTTTTGGCCGCGAGGGTCAAAGTACTCTCAAC
>CAYHNU010000048.1:0-3975 GCA_964358085.1 uncultured Gammaproteobacteria bacterium
CTTTGCCACCCGGAATGGTCCAGCGCCCGGGCATATGTTCTTCCTCCCAGGAACGTTGAGATATCAACACTCTGTCGTCCTTAAAAACAACTCCATTGACCAATATTTGAAATGAATATTTTGAAGTGTCAGCCACGGATAAATTTTATCATGCTACCAAATCTATCAAGATTAAAAAATTAAAGATGGAAAGTAAACGGATATTTTTCTTAAACATATTATGATTATAATATAAGGCAATAGTATGAGTGGATTAAAAATGATAAACGTAAGAGTTAGACTTATCATCATTAAAAATGGCAAAAATCCTTCTTCATTACACAGAAAATGGGAATTATTATTTTTATACCGGCGGACATTTGGAGTTTGGGGAAACGCTGGTACAAGCTTGCGAACGGGAAGTATTAGAAGAAACCGGAGCGAATTTTACTTTTAAAAAGATACTTTATATCCGTGAATTTATCCTTCCAGAAGAAAATGAACACACTGTGGAATTTTTTATTCTTGGTGACATCGATAAATTCGAAGAACTGGAAGGGTTGGTTGACCCGGAGGGGGCGACTAAGGAGTGGAAAAGTTGGCAAAATTGGATTGACATAGAAAAGTTGAAAGATATAGACGTAAAACCAAAGTCGCTTTCAGATATTTTAATTTCAGATTACAAATCCGGATTTACTGATGGGATAAAATATTTGGGAGAGATTTCATAAAGAGGAACATTCATAAATTGAAATACATCAGACAATCTCTAATCGCTAAATTGGTGGTTGACGGACTATGGTCTCCTGCAGAATAAAGCTTCAAGGAAAATTGATCCTTTTTGTTCGGAAAGATTTCTAGAATTTTCTTGTAATATATGACGGATTTTGAATAATGGATGCATTTATCGAGTTTGCCATGAGCGATAAACAGTCTGGCATTCGATAGATATTTAATATTATCCATGGGAGACAACCCGTCTTGGTTCTCTAAATGTTTTAACCAGGTTTTATTTAGAATTCCTCTATACAGATGGTAGTAGCCATCTTTTTTCATGCTTTGAATAAATTTAGCATTAGATTCTTCGCCAGCCACCTTACCTTGGGATTTTTGGTCAACCGCTGGATAAAAAATGGCTAATTTTTGAATTTTGTGGTTGAATTTTGGTAACAAGGGCACGTAAGCACCTCCCAGACTTTTTCCTACAAAAAGAACTTGTTTGTATTTGAGTTTTAATTTCATATCGTCATAGCTATTTATACCCACACACCCGCCAGTAACCGCATCATATAAAAAGAGCAACGTCTTAATGCAGTTCAGTGGGGTAAATTGTCCGTCGCTTCGACCGAAGCCCATGTAATCCGGAACAAATAAATCAATCTTTTTTTCAAGTATAAATTTTGCGTCAGATAATTGACCACTGTCTGGCACAACAGGTGCTCCAATAGCGTAAATTAAAATGCCCTTTGGTTTTGTTCCACAAGAGTAATGCATTCCTGAAATGGGACCGATTTTGAGTAATTGTGGTTTAATACTGCTCATATTAGGCCTCGATTTCTATTCTTGGAATAATCTCTAGGCTTTCAGTTAAATGAGCAACTCCAAATAAAGAATGGGCCTTTTCCGCCGATAAGTATATGCCGTTTGGAGAAATAAGTTCACTGATCATGGTATCAAAGGCTAGATAGCCCGCAATCATCCAAAATGCGCCAGTAAATCCCACCCCATCAATTTCCATAACTCTTTTTACTCTGTGTCGGCTATCTCTGTTGTTTACCACACTCACGCCGATCAGTTTATTCAGGAGATTGATCAGTTCCGCAGGCTCACCTCGTTCAATCCCATTGGCAGATTCTTCCATGTCTACAAAGGTTGGAAAATCGATTCCGAAGTCGTTTTGGGTGTAGTATTCGTGGGTGATCCCCATTCTTTGACAAAAATTGGCAATCGCGGCCGATAATAATTCTGAATGCCAGTTCAGAGCTTGGTAATCTTCTGGAACCGGATTCTTTATTAAGACTCCCCTATTGGCAAATACGGCTTTTAAGATCAGACTTCCCCCTACTGAATCAAGATATTTGGTCATGTTTTCCAGTACACCTAAATATGCGTTAAATTTACTATGCACCCGAGAATCGTAAATTCCATAGGGGGGGTAAATAAGTTGTGATTTGGTTAAATTTCCCGGTGCATATAACGGGCATATTACAACTAATGCGGTGATGTCTGGCTCTAAATTAACCGTTCCATTAATTATTTTTATATTGGGTGACCAGGGACCAGCTACTGCTTGCCAGAGATCCTTGGTGTTAAATTTATTTGTTATAAGTGTTTCAGTCATAAAAACCGCCTCTATAAAAGGGGCGATTAAGACTGATCACTGTACCACCCTATTTTGAGAACTCTAAAGCACTAAAAAAGACCCCGTTTCAACCTTGACGATGATCTTGAGTTCTCCTCATTTACGGCTATCATGGGCCTACCCATATTGCATTTTTGCAATCAGCTCTCCCGTTGCGGGCGGGATCAAACGCTTTTCAAATTGTGAATGCATTGTACTATATAGTGACTGCTTTTGTCAATTTGAAGTATGGCGGCTATAATCTCGGGTATGCATCCGGCAGTGAAAATTTTTTTGGGACAACTAAGTTATGGGAGCAAAATAGACGGAGGGGCTAGAGACGATGATCAAAGTGTGGTGAGCTTGTTGGCTCGGGTGTATGAAAAAGCCAGAAACGCGCTGGAGTATCGGGCGGATCATTTGGTGCGGCGGGCGGCTATCGAAAGAATTTTAAAAAGGCTGATGGTTTACGAAAAGGAGCCGGCAGGATTGGCCAAATTGTTGCTGACCGAGCTGAAATGGGCCAGATATGTATCGGTTGCGGAGCTGGAACAGGTGAGTGAAGAGAAACTTACGCAAACATTAGAGGGTTATATCAAAGTCTTTGAGTCCGGCGTGCCCAGAGAATGGCTGGTGGGAGTAGCTTCGGCACAAATTGAAGAAATGTTTAATCTAAATCAGGACTTCGGCAAGTTTACTTACTTCGCTTTCCAGGCGATCAAGCAGAAAGTGAAAATGGCTGATCCAAATTTGGACCTCTTAACATTTGTGGCGGTAGATAAAATTTATTCCCAGTCAGACGATCAGCAGTTGGCATATCACGTTTTGTTGCTGGCCGGCGGAAATATAAACGAAACTTGGAAGTTAGTTAAACTGGCTAATAGTCATCCCCTATTAAATGGACTGCAAAAGTTTGTGAGTAATCAAATGGGGGCACTGCTTCTCCTTCGGGATATTTATTTTGCTAACCCCGGCGAATTTAGACAAGTGGTCCAAGACAAAGATAATTTCAGACAGACTGCGGGCATGGTGCTGGATAAGCAATTGAGACTGATGGGAGAGCGGGTTTCTACGGCGGCGGTCAGGAGTGTGATCTATGTCTTTTTGACTAAAATGGTAGTGGCGGTGGCGGTGGAGATGCCGGTCGAGATATGGCTGTTTGGCAGCGTGGCCAAATGGCCGCTGGTAGCCAACTTACTGTTTCCCCCGGCTTTGATGTGGGGGGTGACGTGGCAAATTAGCTTACCTCGTGGCCGGGAAAAAGAGGAAATTGTGAATAAAGCCTGGGCTGTGGTGAGCAATTTTGAGTCGCTGGCAAAAGAAGAAGATGGCTTATATGAAAAGCCGGTCCGGAAAAGCAGTGTGTGGTACATAATTTTTTCCGGGATGTACGCGGTGGTGTTTGTGGCCACATTCGGCTTAATTTTTTACGGACTGCATAAGGCCAGATTTAATTTCGCGGCTCAGCTGGTATTTGTATTCTTTTTGTCGGTGATTGCCTTTTTTGCCCATCGCATTCAGCAGACCGCGGGAATTTACAGGGTGAAGCGACAGGGAAAACTACGATCGTCGCTGTGGGACATGGTGTGGCTGCCGATTTTGATGGCCGGAAGTATATTGAGCCAGGGGTTGGCTAAATTAAATTTCCTGGCTTT
>CAYHNU010000049.1:0-3932 GCA_964358085.1 uncultured Gammaproteobacteria bacterium
AACCCACGCGAGCCTGTTACAGCTCAAGGGGTTAGCAACCCCTCGCAATGGACCGGGCTATGCGACTCCTCCAAAATTTTTTAACAATCGGGAATTATGGGTACCAACCACCTTTAGATACTCATAAACCTCACTCTGATTATACAGCCAAACTTTCTCGCTCCCCATTCCTATCACTATTTTTGGTGTCATTCCCAGTTCACTCAAGACATCCCGAACAAACTTCAAAATCGGCATCGACCTATTGGTAAAACACACTTTTAAATATTTATATTCTTTACCATTTACTTTGTATTTGTGAATAAATATTCCCCCATCGGTATCCATCAGCCCCCTCAAACAAGCAATTCTATATTCCATTTTAGTATAAATCCATCCCGGTATTCCCACTTGTTGCTTTACTTTATTACCAATCTTCAACCCTAATCGCACCAAATAATCGACAAACTTAACCCCATTACAATAAATCGTATTCGCATTACAATTCTTCTTCTTAGAAACCGAAGCTTCAAAACTAAAGAGCCTTTTTATTAAATCGACCACAAATAGCAAGTATTCCTTATCGGCAATACTGTTCAGGGTAATACTTGCTTGTCCATAGTTGATTCCTCCATCACCAAGCAAAATACCCACAAATTCGGCCAACGGCTCACTTATCCCAATCGGAAAGTCAAAATTTCTGATCGGAGGAATGATTCCTCGCTCACGCAAAATAATCAAGGTCTTTGTACCAGCCTTCCTTCTTCCCTCTAAAGTCGCTGGGTTCCCATACCTCCGAAAATACTCCCTTCCCCCCTTCGCCCCAATCTCACTCCTGTTTCTTAACCATCTGTTAATCATCTCCTTTTTGTCTTCAGGCAACTTTATTCCGAATTTCTGGCAGAAAATTTTCCCTGCTTTTTCAGACATGTTCAGCTTCTCTCTACGCCAATCTCTATAGCTTCTCGGTACCACCCCAGCTATTCCCGCCAACCTATCGGGCTTCAAGCCACTTTTAGATTCTACCTTTAACAAAAACTCCTTCTGTTTCCCTGCTAAAAATTTTAGTCTGTATTCCATATCCGCTCGGCAATACCTCCATTCTAGATCATCCGATGCTATAATACAAACCAAGGAAGGGTCGCATAGTGGTCTAGTGCGAAGGTCTTGAAAACCTTTGTGAGTGCAAGCTCACCGTGGGTTCGAATCCCACCCCTTCCGCAGATGTCTAAACATCGCTCTCTCGCTCAAGCCAAAACTGACTTTTTGGCCTATTATTCCCACATTCTCCCCCACCTAGCCCTTGAATCTTATCTGTCCCGCAAAAATTCTCCGGTTCTCTTGTTTTCTCCTCCCCACGAACCAGAGTTACGTCAGATGTTTGCTAAAGCCAAGCTTTCCTGGGAATTGCTGGACTGGTTTCCCTACGCAATTCAACGTCCCCCCGAGGTCCCAATTTCAGATTCTCTCCCCGGTTTTACCCAAGGCTGGCTCTACTCTCTCAACCCCGCTTCTCTCCTGCCAATTTTGGCCCTCCATCCCCAAGCCGGTGATTCCATCCTAGATGCCAGCGCCGCCCCGGGTGGTAAGACCCTAGCCATCCTTAACTTTACCTATCCCAAAATCCCCACCCTTATCGCCAACGATGTTTCTTCCCTTCGTTTTAAACGCCTAAAAACCACACTGAAACTTTTTGGTCACCCAGAAATCCCTGTTACTCGGCACCCCATCCAAGCCCTTCCCCACGTTCTCCAGGGACAGTTCAACAAAATTCTTTTAGACGCCCCCTGCAGTAGCGAAAAACATGTTTTTAACTCCAAGCGCCATCTCAAAATCTGGTCTCCCAATCGTATCACCAACCTGGTCCACCTCCAGCAACTTCTAATCAACTCCCTCCTCTCTCTCCTCAAACCCGGCGGACTCCTCGTCTACAGCACTTGCGCCCTTTCCTATGATGAAAACGAAAATCAAGTAGCCACTATTCTAGAGAGCCATCCAGAACTCAAGCTTGCCTGTCCCCCCCAGCGCATCAACGACCCCCAATCCTCCTATGATCCCATGTTTGTAGCAAGTCTAAAAAAACTAGGTTTCTAGAATCACTTCCATCTCTTTCAAAGAATTAGTCTCAAACAGCCTGGCCCGCAACTCTCCTGCCCCCTCCCATCCCTTAATATAAGCTTTCACAAACTTCTTCATAATGGCAAAGTTTTTGGTTTTTCCCCACGTCTTCTCCCACCGCTCCAAATGCTCCCGCAGCAAATTAATATTCTCTTTCGGGCTGAGCGTTGTGAGTTGAGGGCTGAAACAGGCCATGTTTTCAAGTACCCCCCGTCCAATCATCACCCCATCCACATCGGCAATTTGCAATTTGCATTTAGCATCTAGAAAATTTTTAACATCGCCGTTACCGATGATTATTGTTTTGGGTGAAATCTGGTCACGCAGTTTCACCGCCTTTGCAATTTCATCCCAATGCGCCGGCACGTCAGATTTCTCTTTCGCCGTCCGCCCATGCACCGTCAAAGCGTCAATTTTCTGCTCCAGCAAGAATCCGCACCAGTCTTCCGTAGCAATCTTATCTAGTCCAATTCTCGTCTTTACGCTCACCGGCATCCGCCAGCCGGCGGACCTCGCTCCTTCCTTAACTGCAGCAATTATTTCCGCCGCCAAATTTCTGTTGTTTATAAGGGCTATACAACAGCCATTTTTAACCACATCTTTTTCCGGACACCCCATATTAATATCCACCCCGTCAAATCTTAATTTCTTAATTAACTTAGTCGCTTCGTAGAAATTCTTAGGATCTTTTCCCCAAATTTGCGCCACAATAGGACGCTCGGTTTCAGAAAAAACCAACCGCTGCAACACCGGGTTTGCCTGTATTGCCTGTCGTGCCTGCTTTGCTTGCATTGCTTGGCTAACTATTCCCTCCACATTCGTAAACTCCGTAAACATCACATCCGGTTTAGCCACACTTGTCACGACACGTCGAAAGACCGTGTCCGCTACTTCCTCCATCGGCGCCAACGTCAAAAACGGCTTCTTCAGCGCGCTAAAACTAAACCCCATACTTGCTTTGCTCCATTCTGTTTGAGTATTTTACAGCATTCGCCCATGGTCGCTCCCGTCGTCCACACATCATCTATCAATAATATATTTTTAGGTAAATTAGGTGAATTAGAATAATTAGAAATTTTGAAGGCCCCCTCAACAGCTCTCAACCGTTCACCACGTTCCCGCCCCGCCTGGTGTCCAGTATCTCTAGTCCTTAACAACAAATGACTATTGTATGCCAATTTATGACGCGCAGCTAATGACCGGCCAACAATTTCTGCCTGATTAAACCCTCTCTCCCTATATCTCTTCTCATGCAACGGCACTGGCACAACAACAGGCTTATTTTCTAAGAACTTTCTTAAGTAGAAATACTCTTCACCTTCCGGCAAATTTATTAGCTCCCCCAGCACATCATAAAAAAACTTGTACTTGGCTTTCTTAATTATTTTTTTAGCTACACCTTCATACGTCCATAAACACGTTAATCCATCCAATCCATACGATTTGTGACAATACTTATGGGGCAATCCATACCTGGAATTTCTCGTGCACACAGGGCAAATCTGCTCCTCCTCCCACAACCCAACTTTACAAGAATCACACACATAACTCCCAAATCTTCCACAATTCACGCACTTTTTAGGCCATATCCAACTTAACCAATCCATTCTCTAAATATACCTCTCCTCTAGCCCCTCTCCTATTATAGGAGAGGGGAACGAAAGGGGTGAGGTATAAAAAAGCTCCCAGATTTTGGGAGCTTTTTGTTTAGTGGAGGTGGCGGGAATTGAACCCGCGTCCGAAAAAGTTCTTCTCAAGCATCTACAAGCTTAGTCTCGCGTAAAGTCGCGGACCACTTGGATTAATTGATCTTTTCCCTACTTAGGCCAATCCGT
>CAYHNU010000050.1:0-3905 GCA_964358085.1 uncultured Gammaproteobacteria bacterium
AATGGATAAAAGTTGCTTCATCTCTTGAGAAAACCGCAAGGGATAGCAACCTTTTTCTAAAAAAGGTTGCTGCCGAACAAGTGTTCGGCTCGAACCTCGTCTTGGCCAACCGCGAGGCGCGCCTGCGCGCGCCGAGCGGAGAGGATTTGTCGGGGGAAAACCAATGGGCGGCACTTCGTGCCGCCCACCGATTCGTCGGTCAAAAACCGGAAGGTCTAATTCTGGAGCGGGATACGGGAGTCGAACCCGTCTCTCCACCTTGGAAGGGTGGCGTAATACCGATATACCAATCCCGCATCAGTCTCGTTCAGTAATTTGTCGACGATTCTTAACTTTGCTCTAACTTATTTTACCAAAAAATCTGAGGAAAGCTAAATCAAAAACCCTCCCAATTACTCGCAGGCAAAATGTTTCCTCCCCCCAACCCCCTCCACATTTTGCCTGCTCGCTGGAGAGGATGGCGAAAAGAAGAAAACTACTTTGTGAATCGGAAAGTAGAGAGAAGCGGACTTAGCATGTTGCCGTCAAAGATGAAGAAATAGCCTTTATGCTGTACTCCCACTTGAGACAGTCCCCATTCGCCAAAATCTATTCGGATAGCTGGCTCACCAGAGATTGTGATGCCTTGGGCTGCCGGATAATCCGGTGTTTTTGCGAGTAAATTATACCACTGTTGCGCAGTTTTGTTTGAGAGCTCAACTGTTATCACAGCGCGAGTTTCGCCTGGATTTTGAAAGCCAAATCGCAATTCAAATTTAGAATCAATAACTTTTGCGGATTCGACAAAATACTGTGGCGGATATTTCACTTCAAATCCATATTGAGAGTTTGTGTACACTTTCCAACTTGCTGTCGAAGAAAACTTTATTGTCGAAATAATTTTGTTGGCCGTAGAGAGAACATCGAAGGTTGGTGCGGGATTACTTCGTCCAGATTCTACATGTAGGAGTGATTTTTCAAAAAATATTTCAATTATTTTACCAGCACTTGTACCCTCGTATCTACCGTAATCATCACCCTCAATTTTTAAGAATTCAGAACCATCAATTGTAATTTTTGATTCCTTAACATTCTTTAGTAATCCTCGAGCATCTGCAATGGCTTTTTCTTTTGTGAAATTTTGATCAAATCTTTGAATTGTGAGAAATGCATTATTTGAGCCGATTTCATACGTTTCATATTTTCCTTTTGCGACGGCAATATAATTTTGACTGTCATTGACATCAAATCCTACAGGAACTTGAAAAGATAGGGTAAAATATTTTGAATTAAATGCTGTCCACTCATTCACGGGACTTTGTGAAACGCTTGGCGACAAGGATGGACTCCTAGTTGAAAATGGGGTCGGGGTTGGACTTTCCATGGCTACTTGAGAAGAAAAAGGCCACATTGATTGATACTTTGCAAAAGTAAAATATCCACCTAAAAGCACCGCGACTACAACGGCTGGTATTATCCAAGCCTTGTTCATTGGTTGAGGCATACTTGGCGGAGGTGTAACTGGAGATTGATATGGTTGTTGTTGGGGTGTTTCCATGGATTAATAATATACTCTTTTTCTTCTTTTCGCCATCCTCTCCAGCGAGCAGGCAAAATGTGGAGGGGGTTGGGGGGAGGAAACATTTTGCCTGCGAGTAATTGGGAGGGTTTTTGATTTAGCTTTCCTCAGATTTTTTGGTAAAATAAGTTAGAGCAAAGTTAAGAATCGTCGACAAAAAGATACTTTCGGATTCGGAGACGGAAAAGTCCGGCCGCGCCAAAGGCGCGATAGGTGTGGTGGGAGCGCGTCCCGCCTTACAGGACGTGTCCCCACCATTCCATTCGCGCCTTCGGCGCGACCAGATTTTGGGCTTTCAGATTCCGAATGTTCTAACTTGTCGGGGTGCCGAGATTTGAACTCGGACTAAAACGTCCCAAACGTCTCGTGCTACCGTTACACTACACCCCGTATCATCAAAACTCATCTCCAACCCACCCACCTGCCATCGCCTGTGCCCCCAGAGGGAGTCGAACCCCCATTAACGCCTTAGAAGAGCGTCGCTCTATCCATTGAGCTATAGGGGCAAAGGCATTGGCGGGCAGATATCTATCGAACCACTGGCGGTTAAAGGAATGACTAAAAATTTTAGCATGAAAAATACGTTTCGTAAAGAAATCTAATGCGCGTTGATAATAAGGTTTCAAGAGAAGATAAAATGTTCTATACTCGAACTATGTCTCCTAAAAGCTGGCATCAGCGCCACGTTGATCTCTACGAAGGCATTATCGTCATTCTCATCGGCGTAGTTATTTTTGGCGGATATTTTTCTTGGAAATATTGGCGTTTGGATGAATCATTGAGTTCAGCTGATAAGATTTATGCTCCCGCGGCGAGTGATGACCGAACTATTCAAGCTGAATTAGAGATCAGTGCAGAGCAGGCGATTGAAGCTCCCAGAACCAATCCGTTTACCAACATCAATCTGTCCGCATCAGTGGAAAATAAGGCTCGCCAGACTTCTTATCGGCATGCCTATCTCGGCTCTCTCTTGGGGTTTATTTTGAATCGCTAAACAAATAAATTTTTCTTCATCTTGGTTAAACCCGACCGAAGTGTCGGGGCTTGAAAGTTTTTAGAAAATAGGGTATGATATGCAATAGAAGATAACTGCTTTGGTGCGTTGATCCCATGAAAAGATCACTTGTTTTTAGCGTAGCGATTGCCCTAATAGTGGCCATAAGCGCTTTCTTACTGCTTAAAAAGCCCGCTATCGCTCCTGAAGAAACCCCGACTCCAACCGGGTTAATTTTTTCCTCGCCGCTTTCGGGAAAAGTGACCGCCACTCCGGTCCCGTCAGGCACGGCTATCATTCAGAATATTATCGTCACATCGCCGTCTGTTAATGCAATTGTGGGAAATCCGATTACGGTAATCGGAAAAGCGCGAGTATTCGAAGGCGTTTTTCAATATGCGCTTCGAGATATGACCGGCAAGGTTTGGTATCGGGCAAATGGTCAAACCGGCGCTCCAGAGGATAGTAATTACCAGCCGTTTACGGTAAAAATTCCGGTTCCAGTTGGCACGCCTAAGGATCTTATTATCGAGGTATTCGAGTATTCCGCCAAAGACGGTTCAATTATTAATCTTGTTCGTGTGCCTGTTCGTTTTTCAACTCTGACAACTGCGACAGTTAAAGTTTACTTGAGTAGCCATCGTCTTAATAGCGGCGATGTTTGCAGTGTGGTTTTCCCGGTAGAAAGAACCATTATTAAGACTCAAGAAACCGCGTACATCTCTCTTACGGAACTCCTTAAAGGTCCCACCGATAGTGACAAGGTTGAACAATATTACACCAGCATTCCTGAAGGTGTGAAAGTTAACTCTGTGCGCATTACTAATGGGATCGCGTATGCCGATTTTGATGGTACGCTTGAATATCAAGTGGGTGGGTCATGCCGCGTAGGAGTCATTCGATTACAGATCACAAATACGCTAAAGCAATTTTCTTCCATCAAAGATGTCGTTATTTCTATCAATGGACGGATTGACGATATTCTCCAGCCGTAATTTTCATAAATAAAACCTCCGCTTGAAGCGGAGGTTTTATTATTGGGGAGCTAGAGGGAATCGAACCCTCGACCGCGCTGCCACAGAGCGCTGTGATAACCGTTTCACCATAGCTCCCATCTTTGCAATACTGCATAATACGGTATTTTAAAGCTTATTTCAATGCTTATTGAGTAGAAATAGATGCGAGCCGTACCATCTACAGGGTGGTACGGCTCGGACGGACACGGGTGTCACGTCATAGCTGGGTCGTCGGGCGAAGCTGTTTGCGATGTCGAGGAGCCCTAACAAGTAAGTCTTGTTCCCTCTCCGTTTCGATCCTTCGCTGACACTGACAGCACCGCCAGCTAAAAGGTGC
>CAYHNU010000051.1:0-3807 GCA_964358085.1 uncultured Gammaproteobacteria bacterium
TTTTTACTAAATATAACCTATAACCAATGTCCTTTAAATAACAACAAATAAGGAGGAAAATCCGATGATAGTTGAGTACAAGCCGTTTCTAGAAAGAAACCCTGACACACAGTACCGCGAGCTCCTTCGGCACATCAAATTGGAAGGAAAAAGCGTATTTCCTCAACAGGAAGAGGAAGCTATTATGGTATTTGGCTACCAAATGCGCTTCCCGCTTGAAAATGGATTCCCCTTAATAACCGAGCGGGATCTTTTATCAGAGCCATCCCAATTCAAGATGGCTATTGCCGAGCTTTGCGCGTTTTTAAATGGCGCGAGAACTCTTGAAGAAATGAAAAAATTTGGTTGCGGTTGGTGGTCAAGGTGGGTCACAGAAAAGAAGTGCGCTAAACGCGGACTAGAAGCCGGCGACCTTGGACCCGGCTCCTACGGACCAGCATTTCATGACTTCCCAACCGTTGAAGGTAAACCGTTCAATCAAATACAACATCTGATTGAACAAATCAAAGAATTGCCTCATCTTCGGACTCATTTCGTTTCCCCTTGGATACCCCAGTATATCGGGCGCGGTGAAGGCAAGCAGCAGAAGGCAGTCGTGGCTCCTTGCCATGGTTGGATTCACGTGGTTGTTTACCCGACGACCGGCGAACTTTCTCTTCACCATTTCCAGCGGAGCGCGGATTCTCCAGTAGGATTGGTTTTTAACTTTATCCAGTACGCCGCTCTCACGTTAATGCTCGCGAAGGTTACCGGCTATAGGGCTAAAGAATTGGTTTACACAATTTCCGATGCCCATATTTATCTCAAACAGATGAGTGACGTAAATGACATGTTGGCAACAGAACCGCAGATTTTCCCTCAAGTTAATTTGATCGGAGAAGTAAAAAGCGTATTTGATTTCCGACCGGATAATTTTGAGGTGATCGAATACTATCCCCAACTTCCGAGGAGAATGATATGGACACCGGTGTAAATGTAAAAATTTCCATTATCGTCGCTATGGCTAAAAATTGGGCGATTGGCCGAGGCGGAGATCTGCCTTGGCATTTAAATGCCGACCTTAAACGTTTTAAAGATCTTACGACCGGTCACACCGTTATTGTCGGCAGAAAAACAAACGAGTCAATAATTAGACGTCTTGGCAAACCGCTACCGAATCGCCGCACAATAGTGGTAACGCGACAAAAGGATTATCGAATTCCCGGATGCGAGATCGTTCACTCCCCGGAAGAGGCGCTGGAAAAAATTAACGGCGATGAGGTATTCGTAATCGGCGGAGCGGAGATCTATAAATTATTCATGCCCCTAGCCACAAAAATCTATCTCACGAGCATCGACAGAGACATTGAAGGTGATGTGTATTTTCCGAAGATGCCTTTAATAGAATGGGAATGCGTAAAAAAGATATATCACTCCAAAGATAATAAGAATGAATACGACTTTTACTGGGAAACATACTTTCGCCGAAAAACACCATTAAGCCCGGAAAAAGATTTTGTCGTTTTGGCCCATGCTAGGTATGACGACCAGCGGGATGTAATGAAAAAAATTCAGGAGGAGAATTTCTGCCCCTTTTGCCCAGAAAATATTCCTAAAGCTAACATGATGCCAGTTATAAAAGAGGGAAAACACTGGCATGTCCGGGAAAACCGATGGCCGTACAAGAACACCAGAGTGCATCTTCTTATAATTCACAATAGGCACGCAGAAAAACTTGCCGACATAGAATCGGAAGTAGCGGCTGAATTATTTGAATTGGTCAAATGGGCCGAAAGCGAGCATAACGTTTCAGGAGGAGCTATTGGGATTCGTTTCGGCGATCCAAGAACAAATAGAGCTACCGTAAATCACCTCCATGCCCATTTCATTGTGGCAAATATTACCGACCGAGATGATCCGAATTATCAACCGGTTCGTTTCCGTGTCGGATAATAAAATCTAATAAAAAAAGAACCCTTCGCCGGCGACAACAAGTGCCAGCAAAGGGTTTTATTTTTTGTTCATGCTTATCGAGCTCCGTCTACAAAGACAAGCTCGATACCGGCATCGCGCAAAACCCGTTCTCCGTCGAGCATTGCGTAACCAGAAGCGAAGTAGCATTTCCTAATACCGGACGGCGCAATGATTTTAGCGCATGGCGGACAAGGGAACATTGTTATATAGAGATCTGCTCCGGCAATAGAGATTCCTCTATTTGCCGCTTCACTGATCAGTCGGGATTCCGCGTGAGCATCAGTGGTAAGTTCAATATGAACGCCGCGTTTGAAAAACATTCGCGGATCGCCCTCGTAGTAAGGAGTGTTGGGCGATGGCACCTGACGATTATACGCGGAAAGGAGAATTTCTCCGTCTCTCGCTATTACCGCGCCAACTTGACGCCACAGATTCGTTGCTTTCTTCCTTTCTTCAAACGCCTTGCCCATCATTTCCCCAACCACTCCGGACCATGAAATTTTTCTGTCGTATTTTACATCTTCCTGCGCGAGAACATTTTGCCGATTCCAGCGCAAAAACACCGACGAATCATACTCAACACGGCAACCTGAAAGATATCTCAAGGCGATTTCAAGTGAGAGCTCGTCATTTGGCATCACGACAGTGTGCCCTGCTTGGGCAATAGCCAAAATAATATCCTCGTCAGCAATTCTAACTTTCAAAAAAAAGTGATTGCCAAGTAAACTCTGGACCTCAAACGCATCAAGAGCGCGGATATCTTTACGAAGAACCGGTTGCAACTCAATCACAAACCTCCGTTTAAGTATATAAAGCGCCTCGACATCACGGTGACGATTAAAAAAATCCAAATAGCCGCGATGAAGCACCGGTATATAGGCAATAATTACCCTGCTCATATTAGCGTCCTCCTATTTTGAGCTTTCCCAGGATACCTATGATTTCCTCAACCGCGCTTCTGAGTTTTTCCTCGGCCTCTTCCACTGTTTCCTTGGTCATCCCCACCAGAACGTTTCTGATTATAGCCGTCGTTGAAGTGGCCGCCTGAGGTTCCAAGACCTTCACTTCGCCGCAAAACTCAGCAAGTTCCTTGATCTGTTCTTCGGAATACGTTCTTTGAGTCGCGATGAGCACGTCCGGCCTAATTGTTTTTATTAAACCCCATTTCTGATCTCCGTCTTTCTTAAGAAAAACGAGATCAACGTGGCGGCAGTGGCACAAAATCTCCATCCGCGAACCTTCTGTAACCATTGGACGATTGGCCCCTTTCCGTCGTCGGACCTTGTCGTCATTGTCAATGCCGACTATCAAGATATCCCCTTCTGATTTTGCCCGCTCAAGATAGCGGGCGTGGCCTTCGTGATAAATATCAAACGTTCCGGAAGTAAGAACTATCCGGAGTCCAGGTTTGAGCTTGCGACAGGCCTCAATCTTTTCCGCAATCTCGTCGTAACTGGAAATCACTCTCTTTGTGACATTTGAACCCGGTCCAAAAATGTCATTGATCATTTTTCCACCTCCTTTCTGCTAATTCTCTTAAACAATTTAATATTAACTTGTAAATGAACGCTAAAATATTAATCTAAAAATCCCTCTTTGACAAGTGTTTGAATCCAGACAATCTATTAAGTCGTATTTAACTTGGCGCGTCTTCCAGTTTCAAAGAGAATAATTTTGAAACGCCATCATCACCCATAGTGACGCCATAAAGAACATTGGCGATTTCCATTGTCGCTCGGTTGTGGGTGATCAAAATAAACTGAGTTTTCTCTGCTAAATCTTTTAAAACTTTGGCAAAGCGCGCGGCATTATCTTCATCTAAAGCGGCATCAATTTCGTCTAAGATTAGAAACG
>CAYHNU010000052.1:0-3680 GCA_964358085.1 uncultured Gammaproteobacteria bacterium
CCCCCCACGCCCACCTCTTTTTTTGTTCATAATCATTTATAAATGTTTTCCACGTTGACGTTGACTCCGCTGCGTCAGCGGAAGATGGCAAAAAGATGGGTTCTACTTCCACTTGTCCATCTAATTTGAAAAATGCCTTAAAAAATATTCTATAGTCTTCTGGAATCACGTCCGTGTCCCAGTACCCCACCTTATCTATCATAAAAAGAGACGCCGAATAATTGGAGAAGTTAACCAACCGGTCTTTTCGTGACAGCAACCCTACCTGCCAAATATTAGAAAAAGTATTTACCACCCGGCTAGGGGCTGGAAGTCTCCAAATATTGTTGTAGAAAACTATCGCCGGTTGCCAGAATTTCAGATACCTATTAGGGTCGTCCAAAAACTTAAAAGTTAAATACGCGAAATATTGGCGGTGCGAAACCGCGTCTGCGTCATTTGAAGTAATTGTGATGTATTTAATGTCGTACTTTTTCTCGTCTACAAGAACTCTCTTGGCCTCTCTGGCGGCCCAAGCCTCGTTTGAAGATTTACCCTTAATTTCCCCCACAATGTTTGCCGGATGCACCGAAACTATGTAATCTCCAAATTTTACCCCCAACGTCTTTCTTAATTTCTCGCATTCTACTACCCCATTTGGAAACCTTTCCTCTGTTGCCATCACAACAGCCATTTGTTTTAAGGGAAAAGTTTGTTCGGTCAATGCCTCCAGGGTTTTTTTATAAACTTCTACCGGTTCGTTAGCTATCATCAGAAGCACGATATGTCTCACCTTTTTAAAGTCTCCGAACCCTTTTACCTCTTCCATCCAGTTCAATCTTTCGGCTGCCTGTATTTTGATATAAGACAAAAAGGCAGCAGCTACCAGCGAAACTCCCTTGTATACCCAAAATACCTCGAATAATAATATAGAATACGCAGTAATTTCCGGAAAAAAATATCCGCCCCAAAACAAAAACAAAATAATGTTCCAACTCAAAAACCCCGGCACAATTTCGAGTAATCTTCTTCTGGTCATTAGTTTTTATTAGTTGCCATTAGTCTTAAAAAATAACCGCCTGCAATTTTCAGAGGTTATTTTTTCTATTTGATTAATTGAAGTACCGCGCACTTCAGCTATTTTGGCAGCCACAATTTTAACATTTGCAGGCGTGTTTCGCGAACCCCGCACCGGCTCCGGCGCCAAATACGGCGCATCCGTCTCAATCAGCAGTTTATCCTCCGGAACCGCTTTCGCCACCTCCCGTAATTCGTGGCTACTTTTAAAAGTCACAATTCCCCCAAAACTGATATACCATCCCCGTCTCACGCACTCCCGCATTTGTTCCATATTCCCTGTAAAGCAATGCATCTGCACTTTGTCATAATCAACCATCTCAAACACCTTTTCAAACTGATTTCTGCAGTGCACAACCAGTGGCAACCCCATCTCTTTAGCAAGCTTAATATTAAACTTAAATAGCTCTACCTCTTCATCGCTGCCATTATCTAATCCACATTCTCCCACAGCTACTACCCTTGGCATACTTAATAGTTCCAAAAAAATCTTCTTAGTATCTTCATCTCTCAATCTCTTAATTTCTTTGTTCTCTTCAGGATGAATCCCAACGGTTGCATAAACATTCTTAAACCGCTCAGCTATTTGAATTGCCTGTTTGCTGCTCTCGATGTCCGCTCCACAACAAATCACTGCTTCCAATCCCTCAATCGCTTCACCTGGATCTTCAAATTCCTGCAAATGACAATGCGCATCAATCATCACCCAATTTTACTGTATGCGGGGAAATAGCGTTTCTTTGATTTCCACCTCACGTCCCGAAGGTAAATTTACCCAAGAATCCTTGTAGTTTGGAATTTTAACAAGCAGCTTTTCAGATCTTAAAATTTCCCCTATCTTCCTGGCCGTCTCCGGTAAAAATGGATATATTTGCCATGCCACCTGGTGCAAACCGTCTATCAAGCCATACAACACCCAATTTAACTTCTTCTTACTTGTCTTCACCAGATCCCATGGTTTATTCTCTTCAATATATTTATCTGCCTCTTTTAGGTATTTCCACACCGATCCAAGAGCTTGATCGAATTGGAACGTGAGAGTAAATTCGTCAATATCCTTCCAGACCTTTTTCCAATTATGGATTTTTTCGCCAACCCTTAATGGGTGTGTATCCGCCGCTTCCTCAATCTCCGGAATTTTTCCATCTGAATATCTTTCAATTAAACCTATCACTCTGGACACCGTGTTTCCTAACCCATTAGCAAGATCTGCGTTGTAGGCTTCCACAAATTTCTCCTCGGAAAAATCTCCGTCAGTAAACGGCGGAGTTTTAGCCAGGCAATAGTACCGCAGCGGGTCAGCCCCGTATTTTTCCAATAGGGGAACAGGATCGTAGACATTGCCTACCGTTTTGGACATCTTCTGTCCGTTTACTGTGTAGTATCCGTGCACGAATATTTTCTTAGGGAGTTTCAGTCCCGCAGACAGTAAAAATGCCGGCCAGTATACCGCATGAAAGCGAATGATTCCTTTCCCGATCACATGCACATCTGCCGGCCACCATTTATTATATTTTTCTTCATCCCAGCCAAATCCGATTCCTGACTGATAGACATTCAAAGCGTCAAACCATACATAAATTCTTTGGGTATCATCGCCCGGCACCGGCACCCCCCAATTTTTAGCACGTTCATTTGACCTAGAAATACTTATATCCTGCAGCCCGCTTTTCAAAAACGCCAACACCTCATTTTTTCGTTCTTGAGGAACGACCTCAAACTTATTCGACTCAATCAACTCGACGAGTTCATTTTGATATTTTGACAATCGGAAAAAGTAATTTTCTTCCCCCACTTCATCTAGTTTCTTACCGGGATGTTCAAAGCATTCACCATTTTCGTTTAACTCTTCCTTTTCATAAAAAATTTCGCACCCCACACAATATAAACCTTTATATTTTTTCTTATAAATATCCTTCTCGCACAACCTCCACAACTTTTGGCTAGAAGGGAAATGATCTTTTTTATCGCTCCCTTTCTGCCATATATCATAAGCACAACCAAGTTTATGGGTCAGCTCAACAAACTTTTGATTATTTTCATCTATAAATTCTTGAACGGGTCGACCAGCCTTTTCTGCCGCTTGCACATTTTTTAGAGCGTTCTCGTCCCCGCCGGAAAGCAACAAAACCTCTTCACCCAAAAGCTTGTGATATCTCGCGACCACGTCCGCTTGGACCAATTCCAATGCATGGCCAATATGCGGCTTGGCATTCACGTACGGAATCGCAGCGGTGATATAAAACTTTTTGTTCATGGGTTGATTTTAACTCATATAAACTAAAAAACCCCGCGCTTAGCGGGGTGTAGTCCACGACGACACTCCCGCTATGCGGAAGCCATCATCATGATAACTTTTTGATTCATCAAACGTATTATAGCACACTAAAGTAGTGTCCCTCTCTTAGACTAAGAGAGGGATTAAGGGTGAGTTATTATCCTATGATATACTCCAGCCATGGATTTTGTTCCCTCCCAAGCCATCTTGCGCAAATATGCCCAAGTACTAGTCAACTTTGCTCTTAATTCCGGCAAGGGCATTAAAAAGGGCGACGTAGTTCGTCTGAATGTTTCCGAATCCGCCAAACCTCTATATATAGAAATCCGTAATCAGATTCTCCGCT
>CAYHNU010000053.1:0-3545 GCA_964358085.1 uncultured Gammaproteobacteria bacterium
AAGAGTATATAATAAGAATAGTAGTCTTAACTCTCTAAACCCGAAAACGGAGGATGTCTACATGGCAAAAAAGACGCTTTTTCTCGTTGCGATCGTCGCCTTCTTGACCCAGCCAGCAAACGCTGGAATCCTGAAGCAATTTGCGGGCCTGGTCGAAAACTCGCTTTCCGCCGTCAAGGTGGATAGTCCAGCCCTGAAGAAGCTTGGCTTCGACCTGAATGGCAATCACCTCTCGGTAATCTCATCCGTTCCCTTCTACGGAAGGGTCTATGTCTACGACAAAGAGGTAGCTCTTATCTCGCCCGGCGAAAGCATCGACGGGGTCATTGGCCAAGAAATCCTTGGTCTTAAGTGGGAACCCCTGAATCCTCAGGTGTCGGTTCTCATCAAGTACTATCTGAACGCCGACGACCTCTCGCAAGGAAAACATCTGGGATTCGCCTCCAAGATCTTTAGCTTTCAAAGCCAAAGTCCCAGATCAGAGTCCTGGATCGTCCGGCTTCAAGACATAAAAACTGCCGACGGCAATCAACTCCGAAGCGGTCAAACGCCTGTCTATGCCCTCACCAAAGCCAGTCAACGCACTCACAAGGTTGACTATCCAAGGGAGGATTGGAACGCCACGGCTATCGTTCAGGTGGCCAACAACACCCACTTCGATCTAAGCATTAGAGTGGGCGGCCAGCTTCGCTACACCCTCAGTCCCGGTGAAATCTACATCTTCCACGGGCGAGAAGTTCTGGAACGTGGACAACAGGCCAGTCTGCAGTTCACCTTCGCAAGTCAGGGATACATCATGGGCACCGCCGAACGCCAATTCCGCATTCCAGGGAAGGGTGTTCACGCCTACCAGTTCGTTTTGAGTCCAAGAGACATTCGTCAGTAGTCCATCCCCCGGTCACGCGGTAATGTGTGACTGGGGGAATTCTTTATTTGACTTATTCAAAACCAGAAATTAAAATCAAAATACCCTCAATTATTTCCCCTTCAACTAAAACCCTCGAAATTACCCCAGTCATAACTGCCCACTAATCCAAAACTTAAGTAACTCAAACTTGAGAAAGACCTCAATAAAATAAAGTTCTATAAAAACCCCTTTTGCCGAGGTGGTGAAATTGGCAGACACGTACGGTTCAGGGCCGTATGCCGCAAGGCTTGTGGGTTCAAGTCCCACCCTCGGCACCAAATGTAACTTTCAGGAAATTGATCAGCGAAATCAACCAATATGGATCGGGAGAAATAAAAATCCGACACTCGAGACATTAAAAAAATGGCGGAAGTCTTTGGAGTTAGCGTTGGTGAGTTAATCAAATAGTTATGAAAATTCCATATCAATCAAAAGTTAAAATCAGCTAAGAACCGTGGATAGATGAGTTGTTAAAATAATTTTTATGGAGAGATTCAATTCTGAAAAAATGCCGCGCGGATATGACCATTTACCCCAATCGGAGGCTGAATGGTTAGAAACCGGTAAATTCAATATAGAGACTGTCACGGTTAATGGACGAGGGATAAAATGTGCTCTTACGCGTGGTTTAGAAAATGAGCCGTTGGTTGTTATGGCAGGCGGCATACCACGAGATCAGGAAAGGCGTGTAAAATTACCGTTAATAAATAAATTATACGGGCATCTTGCTATTAAACTATTGGATAAAAACGAATCTGGCCTTTTATACAATCAGCCATCCACAGGCGGTTCAAGTGGAGAATGGGGAAAAGAAACAATCCAATCTATGACTGATGTGCTTACCGGAGTAGCTGAACATTTCTACAAAAATACATCCGCCTCAACAGTTTCTCTAATAGGAACCAGCGCTGCCGGCTACATGGCTGTCAACGCCCTTGAACAACTACGAGATCAAGAAATTAAAACAACAAAGCTTGTTTTATTGTCTCCAGCGGCGTATCCAAAGGCAATAGAGGAAATGCCTTACGGAGAAGCTTTTACTGAATTTATTCGTCGTCCGTGGAATATCGCTGAATCGCCTGTTTTTCCTAAGCTTGATAAGTATGTCAGAGATGGCGGATCGCTTTTTATTAGTTTTTTTGAAGCAGACGATCCGCCTATTCCTCAACGCATACAGGAATATTATAGAACTTTTGTCCAACGGCTGTATGAAGAAGGCGGGGATGCGACTTCTATAATAATACCGGGAGTCGCGCATAATTTCAGAAAAATCGACTCCCAAGAAAATAGGAATATAGTTGACAATGATAGTATAAGGTCAACGGCGGATGCTCTTATTAATTTTCTAACAAAAACCAAAGATGAATAGAAAAGATTTTTCTGTTAATTTTAATAAAACTAAACTGATGGGAGATATAATGTTTCAAGATAATTCGCCGTGCTTATTATTCCTCCATGGTGGCAGCTCAGTCGGCAAAAAAAGATTCGATAAATTACGGGAATCGCTATTCAATAAAAAAATCAGCTCATGCGCTTTTGATTTTATTGGTCATGGAGAAACTGCCGGAGATGTAACCTCGTCATCGCTGGAGAGCAGGGTCAGTCAGGTGCTGGCTATAGTCAAATCTCAAGAGTTAATTCAACCTTTTTCAGTGGTTGCATCAAGTATGAGCGGTTATATCGCGATCAAACTGTTAGGTTTTTTAAATATTAAAAATATTATATTATTAGCTCCGGCTGTTTATGCTTCAAGAGCGTATTCTGTTTGTTTTGGGTCAAAGTTTAGTGAAATAATCAGGGAACAATATAGTTGGCGCAATAGTGATGCATGGGAGATTATCGAAAACTATACCGGCAGTCTTTTAATATTCTCGGCGGGGAAAGATCGGGTTATCCCAAACGAAGTCATTGAGAGGATTTATAATTCTGCAACGAATGCATGTTCCAGAGAAGTAATTACATTTAAAGACGCGACTCATCCGCTGGCGGGATGGCTTGATGAACATCCGGATTATTTAGAGCAAGTTTCCAATAAGATTTATAATGCAATCGCGAAATAACAATGAGATCCGCTGATTTTTCCGTCGATAGATCCTAAAAGAAAGGAATCAATTAACAGAAAGATGGGGGGTATTACAAAAAATAATGGACACATTGTTTAATAAATTGTAAACAGGCGGCGCATTTCGCAAAGCGAAATACAAAATTCGGCGGTGACGGAAAGCGGGGGGCAAAAATTCTTTCCCCCCAACCCCCTTCTTTTTTGCCTGCCCGAGCATTCAGTTTGGCGCGCGAAGCATGCCGTCAGTTCCGCTCAAAGAAAGTTCGCGCAAAGTGTATAATTACAGCACCACAACTTACAATGATCAGAAAAACTCACACTCGACCGAGAATTAGACCTCCGGTTGATCAAAAATCTACTAAGAGCGAGCCCCATCTTCGCTTTGTTCCGCTTGGCGGCCTCGAAGAAATCGGTCGCAACATGATGTTCTTTGAATACAAAAACGAAATCGTCGCTATCGACGCCGGTTTACAGTTCCCGGAAGAAGAAACTCCTGGTATCGATTTCATTATCCCAAATGTTTCGTACTTGGAATCCAAAAAGGCCAACATCCACGCCTTGATTATCACCCACGGC
>CAYHNU010000054.1:0-3295 GCA_964358085.1 uncultured Gammaproteobacteria bacterium
TCGATCATTGTAACAACCGATTCTACACCCACCCGTCTAATTTTGTCTATAGGCTTATTTTCCAACCTTAAAGGTATCCACCGACTCTTTTATTATTTTCTCGTATTTTCCCCACGCCTCCACCGGCACCCTAGCTTTTATCACGAAACCGACACCGCTCTCGGTCCGGTATTCAACCATGTAAAACCGTTGCCGCATATTTCTCTCGGCAATGACCCCATCAAAATCAATAATAAATACAAACCTCGTCAGACCGGTTTCCTCTTGTCTCTCCTCGTACGGATCTTCCACCAAGACTGCATTTTCTAATCCTGATTTCCCAGCAATAAGAGATTCTTTAAATAATTTCAAATAGTTTCCCGAGTCAGTCACTTTACCTCGCGCTGGCGAGCTCACTTCTATAGATGCCCAGTCGGTGGCACTACTCACCGGTTTTTTGACCACCCCTTCAGATTTCTCACCTTTTATTACTTCCCAGCCCGCCGGAAATTGGATCTCCCAACCATTATCGCTTTTATAAACATCGTCCGCCAACCGCGGTACCTCCTCCTTCACCGCTTCAGTGACTCCACCTCCTGCTTCCGTTTGCGAACCGACACTTAGAGATCCGCTTCCAAGCTTAAAATCAACCTTTCCGCCAAAAGATACTACCGTCACGACGATTACCGCTCCCAAGACCACAAAGCCCAAAACGACTCCCAAATTAAAGGCCAGAATTCTTTTCTTCAAACTCATCTTTTCTTTCTCCTCCTTAATTTTCCCTTGTTTAGCGAAATAAATTACCGCCACGATTGCCGCCAGTCCGACAATACCGGTGACCAAGCCAATCGTCGCCCCCAGATTAAAAAACTGGCCGACTAGACTTCTGCCTAATTCCGCTATCCACGGTTCCATTGGCGGCTTCGATGAACTCGCGATTAATTCAAAGATCCCACCCGCTCCCACCCCAATCACTTTCGCCACCAACCCGGAAACCATCACCAGCCAAGCTGTCCCACTGATCCGATCAGCCAGTCCAACCCCCAGAAAATAATGCCCCACGCCGATGCCGGCCGTCAGTAACAACAGCATGATCCAAATGATAGTCAAATATCCCAGTAAGGTTTTCACCTGCCCCAGTCCCTCCATTGTTGACTTTATCTGCTCCGGCTTCATTCCCACTATCGGCAAAACATGTTCAACCGGGGTTTGAGCCGAGAACTTGGCCAGCGCCGGTTGCCCCAAAGCAACCACTGGCAAATCCCATTCCTTTACCGGTAAAAACAACACCAGGCTGTTTTGTCTCCCATCCAGATAATCAAACAATCGATCCAGGTTAGTCTCGATCAATTCTTTGAAACGGTCCGCCGTCAGCTCCTTGTCGAGATATAGCAATCTCAACATTTCTTCCGACATCCCCGCCGGGCCCCCCTGCTGTCTCACCGACTCCCGCGACTCCGATAGTATTCCCTCTACCTGACCCTGCAATTGCTGATAAACTCCCCCTTTGTCCAGAGCCGTCTTCCAAAAAGTCGGCGAGAGTATCCTAAACTTCAAGGCCCCCACCAGAAGAAAAACAAAGAAAACAAAAAAGAAAATTACCCCCAATCCCGCTCTCAATATCCGTTTTATCATTCCGTTCTCCCATCACACCATAAATGGCTCATCGCCGTCAAGTTTGCTAAAATTGTTTTATGAAAAACAAAAAACTGCTTTTCGATATTATTGCCATCATCGTTCTTACCGTTCTAGGAATTATCTTGGTCAAAACCCAAATTCTGCCCCGTCTAGGATTCCAATAAATGAAAACCACTGCCTATGTCTCAGGAAAAATCGAAACGAAGAATCGGGATTGTTTCGTTGGCGATCAAAAAGTCGAGTGTCCCGGATCGCAAACAAAACACTACACCCAAACTGGCGATAATTTAGATGTTTTGCCTTCAATCGCAACGTTAGATAAACGAAACGACTTTGTTTTCACCTCCATCCTTTTGTCAGTAATTCTAAGTTTCATATTATTAACGACCTTCAAGATTAAAATTTTCGGTAAAACCTTGGGGGGATACATAAAACCAATTTGGTATTTCGTCATAATTTCTATTCTTACCGTTTTCTGGCAATACCTTTTTGGACTAAAGATTGATGATAATTTCCTGTCAATAAGAATCAGTCAGTGGCTCTGGGAAGCTATGGTTTTGATCTCCGCCTATAAATTAAGCAAGCTTCCCAACTTTTCTTACGGTAATATGTTCTTCTTGGGGGTTTTATACAGCCTAATAATCCACGGGCTAAAAGTAGTCATCAGATATTACTTCTATGATAAAACACTCCTGTACTCTCTCGATCGCTTTTTATACGGCAGCCTACTAGTCATGGCCATTGCTGCAGTCTTGGGATCTACCTTTGTCTATCTCAGAAGAAAAGGCTACCGTTTCTAATCTTTACCTAGAAATATTAAGTGCGATATTCGCCAAACACTGGTCTTTTTGGTTTAAGTTTGAGATTTTGTCACAAAATGTTTGATCCCGGCTTAAACGACTATAGTCGCGATAACAATCGTTCTTAGTTTCGGTACTCCCGACTTTTTCACAAATAGAACTGTCTTTTTTCAACATTGCTAAATTATGATAACATTCGCCCTCATCTACTCTTGAAGCTGATTTAGAACATAGTATTAAGTCTTTTGTGATAAGAGCCCGACAGTCGACACGCTCCGGACCACAAGGGGCCGTACTTTGAGTTGCCATTGCCAGACACAACTGATGTTCGGGTTGATTTTTTAGGACTTTATCGCACATTGATTGATTGATAACCTTTAGGTTTGAAATATAGTAATTTGTGCTAACAAAGTGGACATAGCATTTACTAATTTCTTGGAGGCTGTCTAATTTATCACAAAAAGTTGAAACACCGGAAATATCGACCAAATTCTGGTAACAATATTGGCGATTGCCCCCGGAAACTTTCTGGCAAAAAGAATTATCTTCTTTAGAAACAGCCAAACAGATATTTTTAGGGTCGCTGTCCAAATTCTGACAGTATTTTTCATCTTTATTCACTAGCGCCAAACATAAATACCTAACACCATCCTGCTTAATTTTTTGGCAAATTTGGCTGGCTTGATTATCGGGGTTTGCTACTAAATTAGGTATCTGTTTTGGCTTAAGAAAAGGAAGAACTACAAAGATCAAAATAATAATTGCAACAACTGGGACGGCCAAAATCCTTATTAATTTAGTCATTTCCTGAACAATCTAGGGTGACAGAAATACCATGCTAAAGTTGCCCGGAATCAGCTCGTACTTAAACTCTGTGT
>CAYHNU010000055.1:0-3149 GCA_964358085.1 uncultured Gammaproteobacteria bacterium
GGGTCTTCGTCAGACAGTTTATTCAAAGCCATCCCCATTTTTTCCTGATCCTGTTTAGTTTTCGGCTCGATAGCTAAAGAAATAACCGGTTCCGGAAACGTAATAGACTCGAGTACAATTGGTGCGCCTTTCTCGCACAGAGTATGTCCTGTACTCGTTCCTCGTAATCCTACCAAGGCTATAATCTCTCCCGCGTACGCCACGTCAATTTCCTCTCTTTTGTTGGCATGCATCAAAAGCATTCGAGAAATTCTTTCCTCTTTATCCTTAGTAGCATTATAAATTGCCTGCCCAGCTTTCAAGATCCCAGAATAGATTCTCACATAGGTCAGTCTTCCCACGTGAGGGTCGGTCTGGATCTTAAACGCCAGCCCGCAGAATTTTTCTTCGTTAATAGTCTTTCTCACTTCCTCACCCCCGGTCTTGGGATTAATGCCCTTTACGTGATCGATGTCCACCGGAGAAGGCAAATATTCCACTATCGCGTCCAGGAGTGGTTGCACCCCCTTGTTACGAAGAGACGCTCCCGAATACACGGGCACCAATTTATAAGCAATCGTGGCTTTTCGTAGGGCCGTTTTCAATTCCACAATACTTGGTTCCTCTCCCGCCAAAAACTTATTCAGCAAATCATCATCCGTTTCCGAAATCTGCTCAATCAGCTTTGTTCGCCATTTTTCCACCACCTCTTTCATATCTGCTGGCACTTCTTCTTCCACAAACTTGGCTCCTGTCTCATCACCTTGCCAAATCAAAGCCTTTCTTTCTAAAAGCAGGACCACTCCCCTGAAAGTGTTTTCCACTCCAATCGGATATGCCATGACTGCCGGGTTGGCTCCCAGCCTATCGATGACCGCTTTAATGGTGCCTTCAAAATTTGCTCCCAGTTTATCGATCTTGTTTACAAAAATAATCCGCGGTACTTTGTATTTATCGGCCTGCCGCCATACCGTTTCCGTCTGCGACTGTACTGTTTCTTCTGCGTCCAGCACGGTTACTGCTCCGTCCAAAACGCGCAAAGACCGTTCCACTTCTGCCGTAAAATCCACATGTCCTGGGGTGTCAATAATATTTACCCGGTAAGACCCAGTGGGAATAGGGGAGTTGGGGTCATTCACTGACCAAAAAGTAGTCGTGGCGGCAGAAACAATGGTGATTCCTCTTTCTTTTTCCTGTTCCATCCAGTCCATTTGCGTATCGCCTTCGTCAATATCCCCGATCTTGTAAGATTTTCCGGTATAAAACAAAATCCGCTCTGTGGTCGTTGTTTTTCCGGCGTCAATATGGGCAATTATGCCAATATTCCGCACCCGATCCGACGGCACTATTCTATTAGTAGTCTTTATATCAGCGGGTGCCATAAATTAAAACGTCATTCCGTTAATTTTCTTCTCCAAAAACATATTAATCAACTTCTTAAAGAGATTTTTATTATTGAGATATTGGTCGAATATAATAAATTCAATACCGGCATTTTTAGCAAATTCTGAATCAACTTCCGAATCACCAAAATAAATAAAATCTCTTTTATCTCCACCGTAGCGCGAAACAAGGTCCAGTAAGCATTTAGAATCAGGCTTTTTGTACCCGGCATCAGCACATGAGATGATTTCTTCAAAATACCCATTGATAGCATGTCCCTGAAGAATCGGCTCAAGTGTTCTCATTGTTCTGTTTGTGCACACATGAAGCGTTTTGCCCGATTCCCTCAAAAACTTAAGGATATCTACTACACCATCAAAAAGCCTCATCTGCGGAAATTCTTTCATCTGAATATCGGCGTCAAGTCGTAGCAAATCTTCCAATTTAGATTTAAGGCCAAATTCCTCAATGGCCATTTTATATAGGTCCTCAATTGTGGCACCGCGGACGGATTCATGAAAATCAACGACCAGTTTAGAATTGACGTGGGGTTCAAGTTGGGTAATAGCCCTGGCCATTGACTCGCCACAAAAAAGCCTCCCGTCAATGAGGGTATCATCTAGATCAAAGACAAAATGTTTCTTAAAATTGGTTGTATCAGCCATAAAAAATAAGCTTATCGCTCTTTTCAATTTTACCAGAGTCCCTTCGATGCCACAACTCCAAGCACTATCTTGTAATTTCAGCTTCTCCTCGAAGACGCACTTCCTCTTCTTTTCGAAGTTTAGTTAGTGCAAGGTTAACCACAATTTGTGATAAGCCAGCTTCCTTCGCCAAAGATCTTATATAAGCTTCTTGCACTAACTCAAGCGCTCTCTTTGCCCCTTCAGGATCAGCTATAGAAGCAACACTAACAATTTGTAGCAAATTCATACTACAGGGCATTTTACATCAGCTTGATCGATTGTCAACTTAGCAGTCTTGGGGTACAATTGCCAGTACAACTATGGCCGCCAAACGTGACTATTATGATATTCTGGGTGTTTCCAAAAACGCCAGCGCTGCCGAACTCAAAAGCGCTTATCGCAAAATGGCCATGCAGTGGCACCCGGATAAAAACAAGTCTCCCGAGGCCGAAGAGAGATTTAAAGAGATCAACGAAGCCTATCAAATTCTTTCCGACTCTCAGAAGAAACAAACCTACGACCAGTTTGGCCACACCCCGCCCGGTGGAGCTGGTTTTGGCGGCCAAGGCGGGTTTCAGCAGCAAGGCCCCTTTCAATATTATTACTCCACTTCTGGTGGAGGAAACCCTTTTGGAGATATGGGAGACCCCTTTGAAATTTTTGAGCAGTTTTTCGGCGGCACCTCGCCATTCGGCCGCAGAGGTCCTGCTAAACCCCATTATTCAATAAGAATTCCCTTCAAAACGGCAGTTTCAGGTGGTACCGAAAGCGTCACCATCGACGGCCGGACCCACGCTATCAAGATTCCCGCCGGCGCCGATACCGGCACTCACCTGCGCTTTACCGATTTTGATATTACTTTCGAAGTTGAACCCGACTCGGTCTTTCGCCGCGATGGCGCAGACATATATATAGATCACAAAATTTCCTTTACACTGGCTATTCTTGGGGGTACGACTTCCGTACCAACTTTGGACGAAAACTTAGAACTCAAAATCCGCCCCGGCACCCAGCCCGGAACCATGGTTAGATTATCTGGTAAAGGCGCTCCCCAGCTTCACGCTCTATCCCCCGCCAGCCGGCGGGGCGACTTCTACATCC
>CAYHNU010000056.1:0-2948 GCA_964358085.1 uncultured Gammaproteobacteria bacterium
ATATTAGTGTTATCGGCGGAAAGACTAAGAGTGGGAGCATCTGGAGCGGGAGCGCAATTAGGCGTAGTCGGACTTACGGTGTTGGACCATGAGCCCTCTCCCCCCGGCCCTTGCGCCGTCACCTTGTAAGAATAAGAAGTACTATTACTTACACTCGTATCTCGAAACGAACTTTGCGTTCCCGTATTCGCCATGCGACCGACGTCATTTCGATACACCACATAATTCGTCGTATTCGATGAATCTGTCCAGTCAAGATCAATATACGGATTTGTCCCCGAACATCCGGGATTTACCAACGTTATCATAGGAGTAGATGGGGGCGGAATAGAACAAGCGGGAGTGATAGTCTCAGTAATATTTGAAGGAGTTCCGTAGCCAGCCGCGTTTGAAGACCTAATACGATAAGTATATATGGTTAAGGGGGAAAGGCCGGTATGGCTAAAGCTGGTAATATTTGCCCCAACCCAGCCAGCCCATGTCGGCCAAGTTGCTCCTCGGTCCGTGCTCAACTCAATCCCGAACCTGTCTTCATTATTTGAATTATCTGTCCAGCTGACATCATTTTGCGAACACGAAACATTCCAAGAAGTAGCATTGCTGGCGGCGGCGGGCGTAGGTGATGGTGTTGCTGGACAGGGGCCGGTTTTAATGGGGCCAACTAAGGCATTGCCCAAGCCGTTAGGACCGGGAAACCACACAAGGCCGCCGGTATTGCCATTGTCATTGTTATCAGTGTCAAAGAATTTATTGGATCCTTGGAAAATATTGCAAACCCCAGTACTCACGTCCCTTCCAGACCCAGTGTAATCGCCCAATATCTTCGCCGCGTAAATTACATAGGAATCGGGAGGAATGCTGAAGTCAGCTATTTTATCGCAGACATTGCCGGAACAAGCCGTATAATAAGGAAGAGTTACCAAAGGCGCGGAATCTGCCGATTGGTGATAACTCGGTCCTTCAACTGTCAGCGGCCAATCAATAAAAACAAAACCGTTGCCTACGTTATTTTTTATATTGAAATACCAGTCACTAAGTTCGCTTTGGCTGATGCTGGAGGGTTTGACGAAGCGATAAAGAGCGACATTATTGTTGGTTTCGTTAATGGGTACTCGGGCGCATCCTTGATATGGATCAGCAATAAAACCCCAATTAAAACTGGGGATGTAAAATCTGGGCTGGTAGGAGAAGGTACAACCAACATTTGTGGGGGTGATTACTATGGAAGCGGAAGTGTTGCACGAGTCGCCAAATACTTGAAAAACATTGTCGCTCAAATTCTGTATCTGTAAACGGCATTCGCCATCGCTAAGAAGAAAACCTCCTGTAATTGTGCCTATTGTTATTTCTGAAACCCCTAAAACTACATTTGTTACCGTATTTAAAACTGTAACAATAGCGTTAAAAACTGAACCAATAGCGTCAATGACACCTCCGGCGTAAGCCGCTTTGGCTGAAAAGAAAAATAAACCTACTGTCAAGATAAGAAACAAAATAAAGAATCTGCCTCCAAATAGTTTCATATTGTTTATATACTATACTACCATAATAACATATAATAAATTTTAAAACTGTGGATAACTAAAAAAATATACCCGGTCACGTACAGCGCGTGTAACCGGGTATGGTTGAGGGGTAAGTTATCTTTCGTCTTTTAAGACACGGGTAATCCAAATTCAACTACCCTTTTCTCTTGCTCCAAGATTAAGATTAAGTTGAGAACTGTTCCTTTGGGCAATCCTTCACTTTCGTATTCCGGCGCTGCTTTTTTCGGGACTTTGAACCATATGAAGCCCTGCAAAATTCCCGATGGCTTAATTTCTTTATGAAATTCCATCTGTTTCTTCTCCATATCCGCCTCAATTTTTTTGTTTACATAATGAGTGTGGGCGATGGATATTGGAGCGCCAACAAAATATGTCGGGAACATCCAAAGGAAGGCCTTTACGCCATACTCTCTTTTAATAACCTTATACATTTCTTCGGCTGTTGAGGGCTGGAGTAAGGTTCCCCCTATTCTCAACTCCGACGAAATAACCCTTACTTCATTGGAAGTTTTGTTAAAGACATTCAGATAAACAGCGAACATGCGACCGGAAATGATGTTTCTGTCAAAATACTTACTGGAATCATCCTCGTTGAGAATGGGAAAGGCGGTTATCATGACGCCTTCCTTCTCCATTTTTACCAGCTTGTTATTTTCAACGCGATCCATCATAGGTATCGCGCCTTTTGCGCTATACCATGTGCAGCCCGTCAAACTCGCCAACAGCAAAATCATTACTGTCATTACTGTCTTCTTCATTTCCCCACCTCCTTCTTATTTTTAAGGACCAAACCTATTCCATTATTTATAGTATATATTATTAACTAAAATTTGTCAAGTTTGCGCCCGCTTGCTATAATAAACTAAATGCGACTGCCGATTTTATCCGCTATTTTAGGAATTTTAGCTTTTTTGCCGGTTAATTTTTATCCGGCAAGTTTTGTTTGGCTGACGCCGCTTTTTATTTTTTTTCTGAAAGAAAAAAGTTTCTGGCGGTTAATTTGGGGTACTTTTGTTTTTAGATTGATTTTTAGTTTGGGAACGGTTTATTTTACGCTTGAGCCCATTCTTTGGATTTCTTCACTTCTTATTTTTCTCGGTCTGCCAATATTGATTTGGTTAATTAAAAAATTTACCGAATTTTTTCATTCGTCATTCATCATTCATTATTCATTATTCATCGCCCTCCCGTTTCTTTGGACCATTTTTGACCATCTGGAAGCCGATTATTCTTTACTGCCAACATCAATTATGACCGCCGGCAACGCGCTCGGCTCCTCCCCTTTTGTCGGACTGGCGGGCCTCGGCGGATTGATTTTCCTCACCTTTTTTGCGGCTTTAATCAACGCCTTAATCGCTTTTTTAATTTTTCCGCCAGAGGCGGATCTCAGCCAAAGGCTGA
>CAYHNU010000057.1:0-1312 GCA_964358085.1 uncultured Gammaproteobacteria bacterium
TTGTATCTACCTGACATTACTTCTCAACCGTTCTGTATGTATCGGGTCCTAGACAGCCCAATTCCCTTTCCACCTTAAAGGTGGAACAACTTCACAAAATCTTTTGGCGTTATTACCTTTATTTTCAATTTATCAAAAATGTTTTTTACGGCAAAGTCCTTGATATTCCCGGTAACAAAATACTCAACTTTTGCCGAATAGGCCGAGAGTAAAATAGGCAAATCTTTGAGATCAGCCAAATTTTTTAATTTTCTGTCAATTTCAAAACAATCATCTTCCATTTCAGGCGGAAATTTAGAAAAAAAATCGGCCACTAATTTTAAACCTTTAGGATATTTACTACCCAAATTCTGCGTCAGCTCTCGCACTACTAACCTGCTCACCACCACCTCTATTTTCTTTTGAGCATGAAGTTCAATAATCTTTCTGCAATTGTCAGAACCGTAAAAAGCCGAAAACCAAATGTTAGTATCCAAAAATACCTTCATACAAACTTGATATTTTTACTTGCCTTTTTTCTTTGGTTGACAGCCATATCCTGAAATTCTTTTTCTGAAAATCCAGAACTTACAAACGCATTTTGAATTTCAGCAAGCAAAGCCTTGACCGATTGTTTTTTAGGCATCAGGCGTGCCTGATTATCTTTTACTTCCAAAATCAGGCCATCTCCTTCTTGCAAATCCCACGCTCTCAAAAGACCACCGGGAATAGTCACTTGCCTTCTAGCCCTGATATCTAATATATATGTCATCAGACGTACGATATCAGATATCTGACATCCTGTCAAGTCCAATTCCCATTCCATCGGATGAGAAGTCCTTTGTCTCAGCCATGTTTGAATATTAGCACAATGAAATTAAGTAGGTAAACCTACCGACCTATCTCCTCAATCCGATAGTCATCAAACTCCATGTCCATAAAGTCGGTTCTTATTCCGCCAAATCCTGTGCCTTTGAATTGAAAATCCCACCTGAAAGGTGGGATAAAACGAGGTGATTCCACCTAAGAGGTGGAACAACTTCATCCGTCATTTACTTATTAAGAAACTCCGTTACATAACCAAACATCACCGCAAAACCGATGCTAAGCATGTGTTCACCAGTTGGAACCGAAATATTATTAGCTCCTTCCAGCACACACGCACCCCTCGGAACCAGCTCGTCCCCCAACAATGGATAGACACACAAAATCCTCTTCTTATCTGCCTTATCCAATCGCTCCTCATTTTCAGAAAATCTAATCACCGACTCCAGAAAAGATCAGCTGGATTTCTTACTCGCGTCAAACCCCCAACACCACACATTTGTTCCCC
>CAYHNU010000057.1:1322-2811 GCA_964358085.1 uncultured Gammaproteobacteria bacterium
GTGGATTTAGTCCGCTCGGCAAACCCCCACTTCCCCAACTTTGTGGCGGTCCTCTACCTTCCACATACGTTAACAGCTTTGTAAACAACCGTTTTTCTCTCCAAAAAAGCATTCAATACCGCACTGGCTCCCGCGCTGGTTCCCACCAGCGAAAGTCGGTCTGCTTCATTTCGTAAAGAATCGATTCTGTCCAACAACTTTTCCAATTTATCTTCAAAGTTCTCGCCGTCGTGCCACCCCATCCGATAGATTACCGGGGCAATTCCCCCTAATCTCCACCCTGCGGTCAGAAATTGATGCAGAACAATTTGATCCCCTAATCCCGGAACCACCAACGCCAAATGTCTTTTCTCTATCACTCCCCAATTTTATCAAAATGACACACCAATATTTATTAAAAAATCCCACCTGAAAGGTGGGACAGCTTATTACCGTCAAGCCTCAGGCTAATTCTTCGCCCCACGCGCATTACTCATATCTTCTCCTCTGCGGCGGGAAGCTGGTTTAGGACGGCCCGGATAATTCCCCCGGCCTTCATTTTCAATCCTATTTCTCCGTATCGCCCTCACCATTAATTTCAAAACCCTAGCCACGCACCATCTCTCAAATAAGTCCACATCCGGCTCTGGACCATACCCATTCATTCTATTACCAGCTTCAATCTCAACCCCTATCGCTTCTCCATCGACCGCCCTAAGATCTCCTTCTTTCATCCCCCCCAGAACCCTTCTCGGTTTTTTTACTAGTTCCCAAATATCCATGACGCGGATTATAAACCCAATCCAAGCTATTGTATAATCCACCTACACGGGCGCTTGGTTCAGCGGTACCTGCCCGCAGATGCTTTCAGCATCAGCTGAATGCGGGCGGGGAACACATTCCTGATAAATCTCACGGGTGAGTGGCTCAATGGTAGAGCGCGTTCCTGATAAGAACGAGGTCCCAGGTCCGATTCCTGGCTCACCCACAGAAGAAAGGGGTGCATGGTTCGACTCCATAGCGACCCACTAATGCCAAACAAAGACAACCCCCTAACTTTTGATCAATTTATCGGTTCACATGCCCCAGGATCGCGGGATCCAAAATTTGGTAACTTTCCTCTCCATTTTGCTTTGACTGGTTTTTTTGTTGCACCTTATTTTCTTAGGTTTCATGGAGAATATCCTGAAGATGCATTGGGATTAGTTGAAATTAATAAAAACCTCAGGACACTTGCTGATATTTTAAAAGACGATGATGCACTCCGAAAGGCATACCGGGGATATTTGATCATGAGAGAATACGTCGAAGAAGATGTGGAATTATTTAGATAATTGTCCTAATCTAGATTTCAGCCCCCTAATTTCACTCTCCATCCCCTCCACAATATTTTTGTACACCATAAACTCCGTATACCGCAGTTCGGAAATGGAGCTCTCGTGTTTCACTCCCCGGAAATTTCTCTTCTTCTCCAAAAAAATCGGCTTATACTTCGCCAGCTTCTCCTCCA
>CAYHNU010000058.1:0-2750 GCA_964358085.1 uncultured Gammaproteobacteria bacterium
TACGTCTTCGAGTATAATTGGGAGGTGGAAAAACGGATAGTTCTATTGCACGGATGGGAAGCTAGAGCAGGGAAGCTGGAACCATTAGCGGAGGAGTTGAGGAAATTAGGATGGAAGGTGGAGAATCTTGAGCTGCCGGGGTTCGGATTACCAGCTCCAAAGACGGTGTGGGGAGTGGGCGATTATGCTGATTGGATAAAAGAAAAGGCGGGAAGGGAATGTGTGGTGTTTGGACATTCTTTTGGGGGCAGAGTGGCGATTAAACTGGCGGCAAGAGGAGCGATAAAAGGAGTAGTGTTGTGTGCGCCGGGGGGATTGTCTAGACCAGGCAGAATAAAGAGGGTATTGTTTGGAATGCTGGCAAAAATGGGAAGAGCTTTTGGGTTGGAAAAGTATAAAACAGTTTTATATAAATTAGCGCGGGAGCATGACTATGAAAGGACATCGGGAATAATGAGAGAAGTGTTTAAAAAAGTTGTAGAAGAAGATTTAAACCCGTTGGTGGGGGAAATAAAAGTTCCCACATTGGTCCTGTGGGGTAAACAAGACAGAGTTGTTTCACATATCGATGGACAAAAATTTAAACAAGCAAAGCTGGTGTTATTTGATGGCCAGGGGCATAGGCTGCCGTATGAGTTGCCAGAGGAAGTCGCGAAGGAAATAGATATATGGACGGAATCGCTTTAATTGTATCTGCATGGATTGTTTTGGGCCAAATTTATTGGTGGCAGGTAAAAGAATACCGGTTTGACCGGTGGTGGAGCTGGATGAGGTTTAATCAGGGTTTCAGGGAGTTGTGGGGCACAAGTTTAAGGAAACCGGCGGTAACATTTAGAACGGCGACGATGGGATTGTTGTGGTTGGGAATGGGAATTTCTTTGAATACGTGGTGGGGATGGTTGAGTGCTGCTTATATAGGTCCGATTTTGGGAGTAATTGCCACTTTTCCAATTAATTGGTTGGGAAAAACTGTTTTAATGGAAATGGCCAGAAAGCGGGTTGAAGCGGTGAAGCCGAAAATAATCGGGATAACCGGAAGTTATGGTAAGACCAGTTCGAAAGAATTGTTGACACAAGCCTTAGATGGGCATCTAAAGATAGTAAAAACTTTGAAGAATGAGAATACGGAGATTTCCATTGCGCGGAGGATTCTAGCCGTCATTAAGCCGGGTGTGGAAATATTTGTAATGGAAGTGGGAGCATACAGGCGGGGGGAAATTGCCAGGGTGTGCCGGATGGCACCGCCGGATATTGCCTGGGTGACGGCGATTGGAAATCAGCATTTGGATTTGTATGGGGGAATGGATAATTTGAAGCGGGCTAAATTTGAAATAGTGGAAGGATTGAAGCCGGGAGGAGTGGCGGTGTTTAACAAAGCTGCGGGGGAAGAGGATTTGATAAGATGGGCGAAAGAAATAAATGTTAAGTCAGTAGTGTATGAGGCAGGGGGAAGAGAAGGAAATAAAACAGGGGTGGCTGAAGTAGCTAGGCTATTGGGATTATCTGATGTAAAGATGGGGGCAATACCGGGATTTGAAATAAAGGAAACACCGGGAGGGATAAAAGTTATCGATAGTTCGTACAGCACAAATCAACAGACGTTTGAGGAAGACATTGAACTTTTGAAAAAAATGCCGGGGAGAAAATTTGTGATATCGCCGGGAATTATTGAATTGGGAAAAGAAACTGAAAATGTGCATAAGAAATTGCGGGAGAGGATGAAGGATTTGGATGGGGTGTGGATGGGAGAGTACCATGGAATAGAAAAGACTTTAAAATCAGGAGATGTAGTGTTAATTGAGGGAAGAATCCCCAGCGGGGTAAAGAATAAGATACTTAGTTTATGACAGGCTTGGTAAATATCGGTTTGTCGCCAAACTTGGAGATTGACGATTTTAAGTTGGCCTTGAAGGTTCTGGTGGCTGGTGGTGACGAGAAAGCCAGGCAAAGAGTGGTAGAGTGGTTCGAAGGCTATTTTCCAGGATATAGTGCGGTGCCGTTTAATAGTGGTCGGACGGCCGAATGGGCAATTATCAAAGCGCTGGGATTGAAGACTGGCGACGAAGTGCTGGTACAGGATTTTACGTGTGTGGCTGTACCGAATAGCGTGCATTGGGCGGGAGTAAAAACAGTTGATGTAAAAGTTAGGCCCGGAACATATAACATAGATCCTGAAGATTTAGAAAAAAAGGTCACTAAAAACAGCCGGGCAGTAATTGTGCAACATACCTTTGGGCAGGCAGCTGAGCTAACAAAAATTTTAGCCATTTGTAAAAAATATAATTTAGTTTTAATTGAGGATTGTGCGCATGCTTTGGGGGCGAGCTATGAGGGAAAATTGCTGGGAACCTGGGGAGACGTGTCATTTTTTAGCTTGGGGAGAGACAAGGTGGTGAGCAGTGTGTTTGGAGGAGTGGCCGTAAGTCAAGATACTAAGTTAATTAAGAGATTAAGAGAAATAGAGCAGAATCTGCCGGAAAACAGCTGGGGGTGGGTAACGCAACAATTATTACATCCCATTCTGACCTGGATGTTTTTGCCGATTTACGATATAGGTTTAGGAAAGGTGGGGTTGTGGCTATCGCAAAAATTGGGCTTGTTGTCGAAAGCGGTTTACGCGGAGGAAAAAAGAGGATTGAAACCGGATTGTTTTCCGGCTAAATATTCTAATAAGTTGGCGGTATTGGGATTAAACCAACTGAAAAAACTGGAAATATTTAATGAACATCGTCGAAAAATTGCGAGTATTT
>CAYHNU010000059.1:0-2304 GCA_964358085.1 uncultured Gammaproteobacteria bacterium
ATCGCTTCAGAATCCAGATTCAGTTCCCGCAGTTTACCAGCTGTAACCGCCGCTTTAGTTGCAAATTCTTTGGCCAATTTACGGTTGTACTCCAGCGATCCACAATTAATTATGGCCTGTTTGGCCGCATCCAGGTCAGCTCGCGAAGCTTCTATGTCACCCCACACTTTTTGAACAGCCGGTTGGTCAAAAGCTTTCAAAACCAAAAGCGTGCATTTACCTTGCTTGAGATCAGAATCTGCCGACTTACCAGTCTCTTTCGGATCTCCAAACACCCCCAACACGTCATCCCGCAGCTGAAACGCCACTCCCCCATCCATGGAATAATCATGCAAAATTTCCAGTGCTTTTTTGGGAAGTTTGGCCAAATGCGCCCCAATAAACAACGGGTTCTCGTAAGTATAAATAGCCGTCTTGGCTTTATGCACTGTCAGCACATCATCTTCCGTCCATTTGCCAAATTTTTCTAAACTCACATCATACGCCTGGCCATAAGCCGTATTCGCAATCGCCCGGAATATTTCTTTATCGTCCACCAACTCAAATCCTAAACACAACAGCGCATCCCCTGTATTCACCGCCATCGAGTCCCCGTAATGCCCACCCCCAAAATACTTATGCGTCGTCGGCCCACCCCTCCTTATTTCATCTTCATCCACAAAATCATCATGCATGAGAATTCCGGCATGCACCAACTCCACCCCAATTGCCGCTTTCCATACTCTCTCGTCTGGCTCTTTGCCAGACAACTTATACCCATAATGTACAAACGACGCTCGCAAGCGCTTCGTCGGCCGCAAAATATATTCCCGGGCGTGTTCCAGTATCTGTTTTACTAGTTTCTTCTGCCGGCCGTTAAATCCAAACCCCCTTTTTATCTCCTCATCAAAATATCCAGCAATCCTGGCGTCAATTTTCGGTACATACTCTTTTAATAGTTGTACCGCAGGGTTCACGCCACTCTCTCCTTCAATGCCCGGTAAAACCGCTCCATATACCATTTAGCTTTCTCCCAATTTTTTTTAGTCACCTCCGCGTTCGCCAAATATGCCAAATGTGCAGATTTTGCCGCTTGAAATGTCGAGAATCTGAACTTTTCCGCCAGATACTCCCGCAAACTTTCCTCACTTCCATACTTCCACAGGTCAATTTCAATTCTGGCAATCACTTCCGGCTCAAAGGCCAATTTCAAAGTCTTCTGTAAAATTCCATACAGCCCCTCAAGGGCTTCTTTAGCCTTATCCCAATCCTTTTCCTGCCCGTAAACCAAAGCCCGGGCCATAGCCAACCCTGCAGTCTTAGCCAAACCTTTAGACAAACCGTAATGTTCCTTCACATACCGGATTACCAAATCCCTAAACTTCTCCTTCTCCCCGATTGACAACTGATGTCTCCATCGTATTTCCAAATCCGCCACCGCCGCCGGGTCAAACTTCAAATGCTCCTCCTTCGCATCATTTCCCCCAAACCTTCGCTTTCTCCGGGAATAATCTAAAACTGCTTCTTTCAGTTTTTCAGGGCCAAAATCAGGAAAATACGAAGGCTCGAAATAAAATTCTGCATAATCTGCCTGCCACATCATAAATCCACTTGTTCTCTGTTCGCCGCTGGTGCGAATATACAAATCTATATAAGGATACGGCTGATCGACGGTATCCATATATTTATCGATGGTCTTGCGGTCTATTTGATCCGATGTGATATCTGCATCTTTTATCTTTTGAGCCATTCTCACTATTTCATCCCAGCCGTTATAGTCCAGGCCCACGTTTAAAATATGTTTAGAGTTTTTTCGGGTCAATTCTTCAGTTCTGGCTAATTTGTCCAAAAAAAACTTAGGCAGTCTATCTCTTCTCCCCATGTGCACAAATCGCACTCCATCTCTTTGCATATCAGGCAATTTTTCATCTATAGCCCACATGATTTTCTTAAACAAAAACTCCGTCTCTTCTTTTGGCCGCTCCACCCAATTTTCGGTAGATAATCCCCAGAGGCTCACAGTGTGAATCCCCCAGTCCCGGCAAGTTTGGGCTAAATTAATCATATTTTTAATACCCGCCCAGTGACCTTCCGAAGCAGACAAACCCCGCGCTCTTCCCCATCTACGATCTCCATCCGGCATAATCACTACATGATTCGGCACCTTCGTTCCTTTTGGCAAAGAAATCATGATCATTATTATACATTAGACGCCCACCCATAGCAGGCTCTTTTCAATTATCTGTCTGGCCACACGGGCCTGCCGGTCAAGATTTGATACCTGAATTCCCGTTTCTCCTGTGTACAAACCCCATAACATAAGCA
>CAYHNU010000060.1:0-2276 GCA_964358085.1 uncultured Gammaproteobacteria bacterium
CGAAAATGGAGTTAAATTTCTCTACGGCCGGAACCACGACGTGGGATTGGTGGCGAATTTGATCTCGGTAGTAATCGGATAGCTTGTTTAAGGCAATCTTGCACAGCCAGGTAAAGTAGCTGCTTTTGTGACGGAAAGTGTGGTAGGACTTGAAAGCGGCCACCCAGGTGTCCTGGAGAGCCTCGCGGGCTGCCTCGTAATCTCCGCCGCTTCTTTTGAGAAGAAAGCGAAGGATTTTTGAGCTATAATTCGCGTTTATGGACATACGCAATATTGCTATTATCGCACACGTAGACCACGGGAAGACAACTCTGGTGGATGGGATGCTGAAGCAGACCCATACTTTCCGGGCCAATGAGGCGGAAATGAGCCAGACGACGATTCTGGACAGCAATGAGCTGGAAAGGGAAAAGGGCATTACTATTTTGTCCAAGAATACTTCGGTTTTTTACGGGGACGTAAAGATCAATATTATTGATACTCCGGGGCACGCTGATTTCGGCGGAGAAGTGGAGCGGGTATTAAATATGGCGGATGCGGCCCTGTTGATAGTAGACGCGGCTGAAGGACCATTGCCCCAGACCAGATTTGTGCTCAAAAAAGCCCTGGAAGCGGGATTGAAAATTATTGTGGTCATTAACAAAATTGACCGCAAAGACGCCAGACCGGCGGAAGTATTGAATCAGACGGAAGAACTGTTTTTGAAATTAGCTACTCACCATGATCATTTAGATTTTCCTGTCATTTATGCTGTGGGGCGGGAAGGCCGGGCCGGAGAAAGAATTGACCAGATGGCCTCTGATTTGACTCCCCTGTTTGAACTGATTCTAAGAGAAGTTCCTAATGCCGTCAAAAACACGGATCAACCGCTACAAATGCTGGTGTCTACCCTGGACTATGATAACCACGTGGGTAAGATTGGAATAGGCCGAGTGAGGCGGGGAATTATAAAAATTGGGCAAACGGTAGCCCAAGTGACCCCGGAAGGAAAATTGGGAACATTTAGAATTGAAAAACTGTTTACTGCCCATGGAATTAAGCGGGAAGAGGTAAAAGAAGCGCCGTGTGGAGATATTGTGGGAATTGCCGGAGTGAACAATATTGAAATCGGGCAAACTATTACCGATCCCGGCACACCCGAGCCTCTTCCCCAAACCAAGATCGAAGAACCAACCCTGAAAGTAACTGTTGGACCCAACACTTCACCGTTTGCCGGACGGGAAGGAAAATTTGTCACGGCCAGACAAGTAGGAGAGAGATTGGCCAGAGAGAGGGAAATTAACCTGGGACTACGAATCTCCGTGTCTGAAGGTGGAGCATATACGGTAATTGGGCGGGGAGAGCTGCATTTGGCGGTGCTTCTGGAAACCATGCGCCGGGAAGGGTACGAACTGCAAGTGTCCAAGCCCGAAGTTATCTTGAAAGACCAGGAAGAGCCTTTTGAGGAGGTAACGGTCGATTTACCTGACGAATATGTAGGGACGGTGACGAACGAAATGGGGAAAAGACGGGCTACTTTGATGGACATGGTGGCTGACGGAAGGGGAAACACCCGGATAGTTTATGAAATATCCCAGAGAAATTTAATGGGAGCCAGAAATATTTTATTGACCCAAAGCAAAGGGACAATTTTGTTTAATTCAATGGGTTTGGGATATAAGCCTATGGGAGAAACGCTGCCCAGGATGCGGAACGGAGTGTTGGTGGCATTTGAAACTGGAAAGACCACTACGTATTCTCTGAATACGGCCCAGGAACGGGGGATACTGTTTGTGGGACCCGGGATAGAAGTATATACGGGGATGATTGTGGGGCTAAATACACGGGAAGGCGATATCGATATTAACGTGACTCGGGGAATGGCTCTGACCAATATGCGGCAATCGTTTAAAAATATTAAACCGCCGCTGACTCCTGCGGTGGAAATGAGCATCGAACAGGCTCTGGATTTTATTGAGGACGATGAACTGCTGGAAATTACTCCCCATTCCTTACGCCTGCGCAAAAAACTGCTTACGCACATGGACCGAGTTAGACAGCAACGTAAACAGCCCCACGAGTAGAACCTAATTTTTCTACTTTTCCTCTCTTGACCAAATCCGCGATATCCCTGTGAATGGTAATTGCACTTATAGAAGGAAAGCGTCTCTTTATAAAATCGAATGAACAATACGGGTGGTCTTTAACGATCTGGAGAACTTCAGTTTTTCTGGGAATCAAGCCTCCTTGAGATGAGACTTGAAGCGGAGAAACAACGCTCACTAATATTTCTTTGC
>CAYHNU010000061.1:0-2187 GCA_964358085.1 uncultured Gammaproteobacteria bacterium
TTTTGGTATTACTCGATATTTATTGTGACTAACGAACGGTTGGTGGATATTGACTTTTATAATCTTATGCATCGGGTGGTGACGTATGCAAATTTGAACCACATCGAAGAGCCGGCCTCGGTTGTGGGGGGCTTTATCCGTTCGTTGTTTCAATATGGCAACGTTTGGGTAACCACTGCTTCGGAAAAACCCACGATCGAAGCGTTAAGAGTGCCCTATCCGGACAAAGTAGTAGATATCATTAGCAGGCTCTCGGAAGAGCTGGAGAAAAGAAGGGAGAGAGGAGAATGAACCAAATTAACCTAATTGACCTAATTTCTAAAATAACTTTGTTTGGGGTGGTGAAGTGGATGTTTGTGGGAGGGTTGGTGATGTATGTGGCCTTTTCGGTAATAATAGTGAAACAAGTAGGGGTGATGACAGAGGCGATAGAGGATGACGTAAATGGAATAATTTCATTGTTTGCCTGGGTGCATCTGCTCTTGGCTATCGCATTGGTAGTTTTGGCCATTGCGGTGCTGTAACCTAAATGGAAATATTTATTGGCAAAATAGTGGGCAGGATAAGCGAGGAACGGTGGGCGCAGGTATATGATTTTGCGCATGAAACCAGGGGGCGGTTGATAGTGGCGGCTAGTTTGGCGGAAAGAGAGGGAAAAACTGAAATGGAAATGGTGGAAATGGGCCGGGAACTATTGGCCCGGATACACGAATTGTATTTCGGCAATTTAGAAGAGGAAGCGATGAAAAATCTGAAACTGGTGATGGAGACAGTAGAGACCGAGTTTGAGGGGGCAGAAATGGCGGCGTTGGCAGTAGTGGGGGAAGCGCTGTATGTGATGGTGAATGCGGGTGGGGCGTGGGCTAAAGTGGGAGGAAAAGAGGGGTGGATAATTAGCCCAAATAACAAAATGTCTGTATTGTTGAGTAGCTGGGCAAAAGACCAGGAGACGATAGTCTTGGGGAACGGCCGGTTTTGGGAAGAGTTGCCGTTGGGTACAGTAAGGGCGGCGGTGGAAAATGGTGACATGGAAGCGGCAGTAGAGACGTTGGGGGCAGTTGTACACGGTGGAGAAAAAGGAGAAGGAGCGGCGGGAGTAATTGTGAAAATGTCCAAGGTTCAAAGTTCAATACCCAATACAGCTCCAGAACCGGAACTGTCCAAAAAAACAAAAACACCTTTTAAATTACCCGAGATTAAGCTGCCGAAAATAAAGTGGCCCAGTTTGCCCCGCAGCGGCGGGGTGTATGTGGTGCGGGGGAATAAAGACTTGGATCGGAAGAGAATGATGTGGGCGGGAATAGGATTTTTGATAGTGTTGGTGCTCTTGGTGGGGGGGTGGAGATGGAATGAGCGGAATAAGCAGATTGAGCAAAGCGAGCAAAATAAGCAGATTGAGACTATTGCCGAAAAATTTAATGAGGCCAAGGCGGTGGTGACGTTGAATCCCGCCAGAAGCAGGGAACTGCTGAAAGAAGTAGAGCCGGAAGTGCAGAAATTTAAAGGGACAAAAAAAATTGATCAGAGAGTGTCAGCAATATTGGGAGAGTGGGGGGGAGTGTGGAATGAAGCAATGGGAACCAAGTTGGCAAGTCCGGAGTTAATAGTAGACCTGGGGTTAGTGAGAGAAGGGATGACGGGAGAAAAGCTAGAGATGAGAGATGGAAAATTAGAGGTGCTGGACACTCAAGGGGGGAGGCTTGTGGAAGTTGATCCGGAGAAGAAAAGCGCTGAAGTAGTGGTAGGGAAAAACGATCTAGGAGAGGCCAGACTTTTGGCTACGTATCCGGGAAAGACGGTGGTTCTGTCTGACAAGGGGATAGTCGAATTTCCGAACCCCAGAGTGGTCGTGAAGCCGGACGATGGATGGAAGGATGTAGTGGATATGGGGATGTGGGGAGGGAATATTTACTTGCTGTCGCGGGACCCTTCGACAAGCTCAGGGCAAGTCTGGAAGCACCAGGGAGGAGAGAGTGGGTATGGGGCGAGACAGGCATGGCTTGGTCCAGAGGACCATCAGCCTCTGGCTGAAGCAACAAACATGGCGATTGATGGAAGCGTTTGGGTAATCGGAGGTGGGAATATTTTGAAATATACCCGGGGAGTTAAGGATAGCTTTACAATTTCCGGCATGGATAAGGCAATAGGGAATGGGGCGGTGATATATACAGACGATGAGACGGAGAA
>CAYHNU010000062.1:0-2092 GCA_964358085.1 uncultured Gammaproteobacteria bacterium
TCTTCACATCCCGGTTTGCACCGGGACGACTTTCTTGCGAAAGTACAAGCATAATACTAGGTCATCCTCTGTCTGTCAAGTGGCAAGTATTTTTTGCTCCTTTATCGTCTAACTCTGTATGGCCCTAGAAAGAGTCGGTCCTCTGATCCGTGTCTGGAGAAACCGTGAGTCGTTACTCCGACTGATCGGAGAAGTTTGTCCCGATTGCCGGAAAAAGATTTTTCCTCCCCGCGATATCTGTCCCTACTGCCACCAACCAAAATTACCCCGCCCGCGCCAACTTCTACCTTCCCTTTTCCCTCTTAGTCACTAAAGATACGACTTCAGAGCCACCCCTTTCTAACCCAAACCTTGCCACCAAAAGAATGGCTTCCTTATTTCCTCTCGAAAGCTCATTCCATGTTGTTCCACTAATTTTATCTCCATCCACTCTCAAAGAATTTATTCCCCCGTCCTCATCAAGAGCCGTAACATACATGTGCGGTTTCGCCGACAAAACTCCTTGTTTAATCAATTCATTTTCTCTCCTTTTTGGATAATACACTCTCCCTCCTCCTGAATTTTCAGCTTCCCCAATCAAATCAATCGCAACCAAGCCCTCCATCGCACCAGACACCTTAAACTTAACATCCGGATCTTCTACCCCCAATTCCCTATAAATCTGCTCATTCGTCAAACAATTTCCTTCATCCACAGCCTTCCCCAACACATACAACAAACCCGGTACGAATTTCATACCGGAATCTTACGTCTCACCCCCCCCGCTTGTCAATTAAGCCTCAAGCGTATATACTATGTCGCACATGAATCGCAATAGCTTAATTGTCGCCGTTGTCGTCATTGCCATAATTATTGTAGGATTAGTGGTTAGCAAAAATTACAAAAAAACTTTGACTACCGGAAAAATTACCCAAGCCACCCCTACTGCGAGCGAATCGGCAACTCTTCAACAGCCCCTCAAAACTAAACCCCAAATCTTAATTTCCACCTCCAAAGGCGATTTTACCATTGAACTGCGTCCCGACGTGGCTCCCAAAACTGTCACTAATTTCCTGGCCAAGTTCAGCACTGGCTACTGCGACAATCTTACCTGGCACCGGGTAGAGGATTGGGTTGTTCAGGGCTGCGATCCGGCCGGCACCGGCACTGGCGGCCTGTCCAATTTGCCCACCGAAACTTCAAGTGAATCGTTTGTAACCGGTAGCGTCGGAGTGGCCCGCAAGTCCTTCCCCAAAGAAGTTTCCAACGATTCCCAATTTTTCATTGTCAAAAAAGACAGCCAATTTCTAAACGGTGAATACACTTACTTCGGCAAAGTTATTTCCGGCATGCCAACAGTCAGCTCCTTAAGCGTCGGTGACAAAATCATCTCCTCCACCATCCTCTCTAAATAGGCCCCTAAACGGCAATCTCGAACTTACCTTATCCGTTCCCTGGAGCCGTGTGCACGCAGCCTATGAATCGACTGTAGAGGAAGCTGTAGCCGACGCCGAATTGCCCGGTTTCAGAAAAGGAAAAGCCCCCAGAAATTTAGTTGAGCCAAAACTGGACCACAGTCAAACCCTAGGCCATGCTTTAAGTCATCTCATCCCCAAGGAGTACGCCGCCGCCGTCAAAGAGCACTCACTCAAGCCCCTGTTAAATCCGCAAATTAAAATAGTTTCCGGGAAAGAGGGCGAAGATTGGGTATTTTCCGCCATCACCTGTGAAGCCCCCGCTGTCACTTTGCCCAAAAAGCTCGTCCCCCTGGACAAACTCATTCCCGTCTGCAAAATCCTCATTCCCGACCTATTGGTCGAGGAAGAAGCCAACCACCGTCTAAACGCTCTTGTGGAAAATCTTACCCAGCTCGGCACCAGCGTAACTCAATACTTGTCCACCAAAAAGCTTACCCCTCCCGAGCTCAAAGCCCAGCTGGCTAGTCAAGCCCGGGCTGACCTCACTGCCGAGTTTATTATTTTAGAGGTACAGAAAACTCAAAAACTTGCCGACAGAACCAAAACGCTCGAATTTCTCAAAAATTTGCTATAATGCATTTCTAACATGGCCAGCTCTACCAATAAGGTAGCGCGCCGCCCTGTCCGGGCGCCCG
>CAYHNU010000063.1:0-1984 GCA_964358085.1 uncultured Gammaproteobacteria bacterium
AGATTTGATACCTGAATTCCCGTTTCTCCTGTGTACAAACCCCATAACATAAGCAATCGTAGCCATTCTGTATGTAGCCACCCTCCCGCTTTTACCTCTAAAAGACACGTCTTCAACTGTTGGTACTGCGCTACGCTTAACCGTATACAAACTCATCAGAACATCTCCCTGATCGGCCCCAACCGCCTTAGCGGGGGCAGAAAGTAAACCTGGTGACTCATCAACAAGCTGTTTTACTTTACCCCAATCCGTTCTCGATACAATCCAAGAATCCCGATTCCCACCAAAATCAAGTTGAAATAATTTTTCTCTTCCCACAAGGTGGAAATTATACACTCTTTAGCCGCTTAACTGCCTCTTCCCCCCTCACCAGTTCCGCCTTATCGCTATTTCTGGCTTTCCATTCTATTTTGTCGCCCGTTTTTTCAGAAACCACTAACCTCACCGGAATCCCAATTAAATCCGCGTCGGCAAATTTCTCTCCCGCTCCCCGTTCCGTCTCATCCCACAACACATCAATTCCGTCTTTCTCCAACTCATCATAAATTTTGAGGGCTGCGGGCTGCGCGTTGAGAGCTATCAAGTGCGCCTGATAAGGCGCAATTGATTCCGGCCAGACAATACCTTTTTCGTCGTGAGACACCTCCACAGCCGCCCCCATCACCCGTGTCGTCCCAATCCCATAGCTGCCAAACCAAATCAGCCGCCTTTTACCCTCTTTGTCGGTCACCATAGCCTCTATTTTTTCCGAATACCTTGTTCCCAGTGGGAAAATATTCCCCACCTCGATAGATTTATGTTCCTCGTAGTCATCCTTATTCCCCTCAAATATCTCCTTGTTATAGCCCTCATGGGTCCCCTTCTTGATATAAATCGTGTCCTCTCCCGATTCCGCCAACACCTGGAACTCATGTGTCCTTTTGTCCGTAAACACTCCGCCAGAAGCTTCCGTAACATACACATCCAGCCCCAAACGGGCAAAAATTTTCAGGTATACCTGTTTGAACTTTTCGTACCACTCCATCAATTCTTCTTCGGTTAAATGCATGCTGTACGCATCCTTCATCAAAAATTCCCGCCCCCGCAATATTCCTCCCGTAGCTCTGGGTTCGTTTCTAAATTTAGTTGAAAAATGATATACGGCCAACGGTAAATCTTTGTATGAAGACAGATGTTTTTTCATCAAGTCCATCACAATTTCTTCGTGCGTAAACGACAAACCCCACTCTTTTTTTCGCGTATCGGTCAATTGATACATTACCTCTTTCGCGCTTTCCCATCGTCCAGTCTGATTCCATACTTCTTTGGGATGCAACAAAGGCATCAGCATCTCCTGACAACCCATGGCATTCATCTCTTCCCGCACTATCTGGGTTATTTTGGACACCACTCTCCATCCCAAAGGCAATAAAGTCCACGATCCTGCAGCTAACTGATCAATAAAACCAGCCCTCACCAATAGCTTGTGGTTTACTGCCTCGGCTCCTTTTGGCGCCTCCCGTTTGGTCTTAGGAAAGAGCTGGGAATATAACATACTTAAAATATCTTACCTCTACCAACCCCTCTTGGGTAGAGCTAATATAAGTTATAAAATCAAACTGGCGGTCATAGCTATTTCAGAAGCCTGAAGATTATTACTACTTTTTATTTTTAGAATCAGCTTTTTAATTTTTTCCGGCATTTCATAGCTATTTAAGCTTCTGTCAATAAACTTTTGCGCCAAAGGCACATCGTTTTGCTGAAAAAAATACGCTGCCCGCCGTAAATCGGATGATAACTCTTGCAATTTCATTTGTTCGTCAGTAACCTTTTCACCCACCAAAATTACCATAACTTGATTATATCTCCAAAAATTCACTTGGAGTAAGAATCTTTATATTTTTGTACTTCTTCAAAATCAATAAATCCTCGTCTCCAGTAACAATGTAGTCACATTCTCCTGTCACCGCCGCCTCCAAAACCCTATTGTCATCATCATCTCTTG
>CAYHNU010000064.1:0-1965 GCA_964358085.1 uncultured Gammaproteobacteria bacterium
TTATTCACCTCCGAATATGTCTGGGCCAAATTTGCCAAATTCTGCGCCGTCACCCTCTCGTCATATGTCACCGTCTTTACTTCTCCCAGGTAACCAAGTAACGAATTAACAAATGACAAATTGATAGCAATCACCCCATCCGCTTTTTCTCCACCTTGTTCAAAAAACCAGGCTACCTGCTCTCCTGCCACAGAAAAATCCACATCCCAATTACTGTCCCGCAATTTCCACCACCCCTGTCCAAACGCCTGTTGAATCGGCGCTGGCGGATCCACATGCCCCACCAATTGCCCATCCGGCTGATATATATCCTCTATTTCTACATTCTTGATTCCACGTTGAACATTAATCTTTGCGTAGCTTCCCATAAATCCCCCACTTGCTCTTAATTCTGTATTGTTTTGCAAAACTACGATATAAGTTTTGTTATCTAAAATCTTATCCAATTTATCCACCAGCGGCAATCCATTAAAGCACCACTTAAATAAGGCAACTTGTCCTGAGCTAGCCGAAGGATTGAACATTGAGCGGAGCATCCGCACTCCACTCCATCCACAACTTCCTCCCAACCCCAAAATCAAACTAACGCCTAGAATAAACCACAGTTTTTTCATCTTCATACACAATTCTATCCTTTGTCCGCGCCTCCGTCTCGTTTTTGTGAACTATTACTTCGCATTGATCAACATACTCCAACTGTTTGTGAATATCGCCCGATAATTCTATTACCCGCGGGGGCGTGAATCCAGAATAGCCATTAACTAGTTTTTTCTTATGAAACAAGCTGTAATACATCCGGTCTGTTTCCAAGGCTTCTCCCGGAGTTCCCCATGTATACACCGGCACCTCAATCGCGCAGTTGATATCTTGCCCAGCAAGCCATTTGTAAACAATTGGAATTTCATTAAAACTCGGCAGATTCAGCGTCTTTAATATTTTTGTCCCTCCAATTATCCCCACCGCCAAACACAAAACGATACTCTTCTTATTGTTAATATTTCCAAATCCTGCAGCGATCAAGCCACTGGCCGCAAATCCCGATAGCCACAGCCACCGGGAAGGCACTCTAAACCCATTCATTCCCGGAACCAAATAATAGGCTGCCGCGTATGGCAAAGGCACCGGATATTTGCTCAATATTTTTACAGTCTTGTCTTGCCATTTTAAAACCGGTCCCATCGCCATCACCAAACCAATTACCAAAATTAACATCAACCATTTTACTTCTCCCTTCGCCCCTCTCTTTAGTAAGATAAACGCCACCGTCAACAATACAATTAGTCCAGGACTCCAAAATTTCCCCCACAAATCATTTATGGAAATTGAATTATGCGCCGCCTCTCTAATCCCTCTCACATAACCAAACTCTGCAGACACTCCCTTATATGCTCTGACCACCGGAAAAATAATTGCCAAAAACAATATTCCGGCCAGAAGTAAATGTCTGAGCGAAACTCGACGTCTGTAAACCATAAACCCCACCCCCACAGCCGTCACCGCAAACATAACTGGTAAAGGACTTTCCCACATCTGCATCCCCAACAAAACCGCTCCTAAATATAGTTTCCAATTTTTCTTATCTATCAACCACGAACCAACTAACCATGAACTTAGTAACCAATACTGCATCCCCCACATCTGCAAATGTACCTGATACTCAAATCTGATTTGCGACAACAAAAACGCAATTACTCCAATCAAAGCTGACCAACCATTTCCAAACTCTCTTTTCCACCACCCAAAAAGTATCAACCCCGTCAAGATCTGGCCCAAAATCAAAGCCGCCCCGGAAGCAACGCCTGGATTTTTCAAAATCATTACAAACGGCCAAGTTACCAACCCGGAAATCTTTAGCATGTCCGAATATACCAACACATTTTTGTTTGGATAAAAAGCATTCGCATCAAAACTCACTCCTCTGTGATTTATTATCCAAGCCAACAATTTTCCGTCACTACCTATACC
>CAYHNU010000065.1:0-1855 GCA_964358085.1 uncultured Gammaproteobacteria bacterium
CCTCTTTTCTTTCAATTGTTAAGGCAGATGCTTCTTCGGGAGTTTCAATAACATTTTTTTCTCTCTCAGGAAATACGGGCATGGTAGATTCATTGTATCATTCTACTTACTACTTGGAAATTTCCTCTGGTCGTTTATCTAAAAAAGATTATTCTTCCCTCGAATTAAAAGCACCCGAGGCGTACAAAACTCGCCTAGTTTTTGCATCTAAGTCCGGCAAAGATGGCCATTTTGGATCAAAAAGAGTCCAATCGAAATGTTCCTTCCCATCCTTTTCTTTAACCATAGCGTCTTTTACATAACTACCCAATCCTTGTTCGAAGAAATGATAAACAGAGTGAGAATGTTCGGCTGGACCTGACACAGCAAGAAACCGTCTTCCTAGACTACCTGTTTGTCCATGTAAGTCTTTGGATAATGGACATCCAAGTTGCTTTATCGTCGCATCGACTGCCATCTCATTTATCTCGCTGAATAATCTACTTTCAATATTTGAAGTAATCTTATTGGCTAACAATTGTCGTGCTTCTTCAAATCCTGAAGGGTCTTTTCTGAAGGATTCATTTAAGTTGGCATCTCTAAGTAATTGTAGAACTCGGTCCCTGACCAACATTTTACCCTCACTATTCTTAAAAAGTACGCTAAAGCTTTGGTGCTGTGGTCCACTCCTACCTCGATCAGGAGCTATTTCCGCTTCATCCGGTTTGGAGAAATATTTACTGATAAACATTTCGCTCAATCTTTTAAAATCCCAATCAGTTTGTATTTGTTCATATTCGTATGGAATTAGTACACTCTGAAAATCTTCCCAGCATCCAGACCATTCCTCCTCTTTTTCAACTTTGTCTAAGTCTTCTAAAGTATAGCTTCCGCCTTTAAAGATAGTATTTCGTTCTTTAACAACAAAGAGTAGTTCCGACGGTGGAGTTCCAGGTTCGACTAGGCTCGCCCCGGGAAATTTAAGCGCCTCCCCGGGATTTCTAACCCACCAGGTATCATATTGATCTACACCCCTTGGGTTCCCGTTTTCCTTTAACATTTGATCAAATCGGCCGACTATTGTATAAGGTGTCATCTCCCAATTACCTCCAAGATGGCTTTCTACCTTGTGGCTTAAGGTTATGTGGATAGTATTACGCACATGTTCGTAACCGGTTGCGTCAGCAGTGGTAGAAATCTCATAACCATTTGGGTAACTCTTTGGTAAATATTTTGTTGCATGCACCGCCGCTAATTCATCAATATTTGGGGGGTCAAAATGTTCTTCTGAATAATCCCATTTCTCCTTCCATTTTTCGCGAAACTCCTGCTCTCTTTTTTTATCTAGATCTAGCATCTTGTCTAGCTGAACATTGATATAATCTCTGGAATTTATATCCCCCAACAAGGATGCGACCACCAAAGCTTCCGCCTCACTACCCCCATAACTCTCCTGCCAGCCATCACCATTCTCTTTTACCCAATTACAAACAATTAACTGATCCATCAAATCAAGTGCTTTTACACCATAAATTCCACCCTTAACTTCATCTAAAGTTTTGGCTAACCATTCGTCTTTAGCTCCCAATTTAATAACTAACCCGATAACCCCTTGTATATCTTTACTAACAAGTAAACATGTTTTCTCAACTGTTTCGTTTTGTGTTTCTAAACTGCGTTTATATTTCTCAAAATCACTCTTATCTGTATGTATCGGCTCTGAACCCAATAATTCAGTTGTAGAAGAATTAATAGTTGGAATAGTTGGCATTTCTTCTCGCCCCCTGAAAGAAAAAGTTAGGTTTCCATATTTATAAACTTTCCTTTTAAACCCAGATTGGTCCACTTCCACCACAGGATTAAAAAGCTCGTTTAT
>CAYHNU010000066.1:0-1625 GCA_964358085.1 uncultured Gammaproteobacteria bacterium
GGCCGTAAGTCGAGTGGATTCGGTTTGATATTGCTGATATTGATTTCTGGCCAGTAGATACTGCTGGTAACTCGCGCGATAATCGGAACCGAGTGTAAATAGCGAAGCGATTAATACAGGCAGCATAAGGTTTATTGTAGCACTTGTGCGGCGAGAGGGAGTTGAACCCACACGACCTTGCGGCCATCCCGCACCGGAAATCAGTGTCGGAGAGAGGATTCGAACCTCCACGGGCTTCCCCACAGGTTCCTAAAACCTGCGCGTATACCATTTCGCCACTCCGACATATATGGTGCGGGACGCAGTCTGCCATTTCGCCACCGCCGCGTGAGCGTATTTTAGCCGGTTTTGGAGAATTAAAAAAGCCCCGGCTCCTGCCCGATGCCGAGGCTTTTTTAAGAATCCTACCGTACGACTGTTAGGCCGAACCGTAGGACCTGTGGATAAGTCTACTATAGGATTAGTTAGTTGTCAACTCTGCGAGCTAAAATGAAAATGCTTGGCCCAAAATAGCTGTTGGCAAAGAGCCGTTGGCTAATGGATTCTAGAATAAGCAGAATTTGTAAGGGCAGGATTTTTTTGAGAAACGGAGAACGGAAATTGGATACGGAGAGAGTTTTGAGAGGGACAAAGTGACAGAGTGACAAAGCTTTTAAAACGGATTGGGGGTGATGGTTGACGAAGGGAATGGAACCGCGGCGGATGTTTGAGGCGCGGCGGCGCTCGAGAGGCAGAGAGGAAATAGGTTGACCAGAGAAAAAGCTGACGATCCTGGATTTTATATTCAAGGAATTGGCGAATTCAAGGAGGAGGAGACCATCGGGCTTGAGGAGGCGATGAATTTCTTTGAGAGTGGGTTGGGGGTCAGGCAAGTGATGCAGAACGCGGACAATGGATACGAAATCTGAACTTGAATCAGGAAGGCTGGTGGAGTCTGATGTGCCGGTGATTGTTTTTACATTCTTGGGAGCAAGTTTGCGCTGTTTTGAGGAGGGTTCGACAAGTGTCAATTGATCGATAAATTTTAGAAATGTAGGGGCCAGACGGCCATAACCTCCACCGATGTCTATTCCTGAAGAAAAGTGCCGTTTTTTCAGCAAGCGGCGGATGGCTATGTCTTCGGCGGCGTGTTCGTATTCCCTTCCCTGCCAATAATTGAGGTAAGAGAATTCCGGGTCATTGTAGTAATTATTGTTCGATTTCATCTAAAAACTGATTAATGCCTTTGGCCCAGGCCCCGCCTATTTCGACGGAAGACGGGGTGTATTTAGTCATGATTTCCTCCGGACTCGTGAGGCCTTTGTCGATGTAGTTCTTTTTTAAACCCCGGGCGACAGTTTCCATGCCTTGTTCATATGAGTCGAATTTGGTGACTTTATCTCCGTATATGCCATAACCCCAACAGTTGTGGGAGGAAGGAATGGTTCTTTTACACAGATTGGATTCTTGCTGGGCAATGGCGACCAGGAGGCGGTAATCCAATGAATATTGGTCGGCGGTGGTCACCAGGTAGTTGGCTAAAGGGACGAGGGGTGATTTATAACGGGAAAGATATTTATATAAAATGGCCGGGCGGGCGTCTGAGGCAAAAACAGATATACCGATAGACGAGCCAGAAGGAGAAT